>JBCBUA010000005.1:0-58679 GCA_039818365.1 Pseudomonadota bacterium | reverse complement strand
ATGCGGTTGGGCGTTTCCATGTCGATGAACAGCAGCCCCACTTTCGCGGCGGCCTTGATGTTGCCCATGGACTTGAACATGCCGTTGCCGTCATAGCTCGGAAACACCAGCGTGCGTGAATTAAGCACCTTCACGATGCCGACCGGACCGCCCTTGTAGCTGACGGTCGGCTCTCCGTCCGCGCTGACCGTTGACAGGAAGAAGAAGTCGCGGCTTTCGATGAAGGGCACATGCGGTTCTTCGATTTCATCGCGAACAATGGCGGCAACGACGGTATCCGCCAGTTTGGCAGTCCCGAACCGGGCCTGAAGGTCGCGTTGCGCGCTTGTATAGAATTCATCGGCTGTCGGCATGTCGGCCTCCCGGTTTGGCCGGAGCGCAGCGTGTGTGCTGCGCTCCGGATGCTGATTCATTCTGCGGCACTGGCCACGACTGGAGCGGCATCCGCCTCGTCCTGCTCGACATAGCGGGCGGCTTCGTTGTCGAAGCTCATAACAGGCGGGCTGGGTTTCCTGTTGAACATCAGACGGAAAACATCCGGGCGGGAATAGTGACCGCACGGGTCGGCGGCCGCCTTGCCGATGGCGATCATGTTGAGATCGATGTCGGCGATCACCAGGCCTTCCTCGTCCGGTGCGAGATTGGTGCCGAGCGGTGCGCCGTCCGGGCCGAAGATGCGCGCATGGCCGCCACCGGTCTTGAGCAGTTGCTGTTTCACCGGCGTGTCGCAGAGAAACTCGGACATCTCCTCCGATACGGTGGCACAGGCTGCAAGCACAAAACATTGCCCCTCGACCGCGTAGATCCGGCTGGCCGCCTCGTTCACTTCCGGACCGAGGGCATAGGCACCGCCTTCGTAGAGCGAAAAGCTCGGCCACGCGGCGACATGGATCTGTTCGTTCTGAGAGAACATGGCGTATTTGTTGAGCGGCTGAATATGCTCCCAGCAGCACAAGGCGCCGATCCGGCCGAGTTCCGTCTCGTGAACGGACATGTCGCTGCCGTCACCTTCACCGAAGACGGTGCGTTCCACGTGTGTGGGCTTCAGCTTGCGGCGCCGGGAAATGACCTCTCCATCCGGTCCGTAATGCCACTGACCCATGTAGAGCGTTCCATTGACGTTCCAGGAAAGCCCCATGACGACATGCATGTCATTGTCCTTGGCGGCCTGGGCCAGGCGCTTGTCCTGGTCGCTGCCTTCCCGGATGGAATTTGCGGCGTAGCGCGGAACAAGCGGCATATACATGGCCGTTGCATCGAGCCAGATGTACCAAGGGTAGCCCGGAAGGTAGGTCTCGGGGAAGGCGATCAGCTTGACGCCCTTGGCAGCAGCTTCCTCGATCAGGCCGATGGCCTTGTCGATGCTGGCATCCAGATCCAGGAATACGGGCGAGGCCTGAACGGCGGCCGCCTTGAAGGGAGCGGTCATGATGTATCCTCCGTGGTATGACACTTCGGTTCAGCGTGTCATATCGATGGGGAGCCGACTTCTCATTCCGGGCGGAAAAAGCGCGCATTCCGGGCGGAAACGCGCAGAAACTTCGCAAAACGGGCGTGCTGTGATAGTTCTTTCTGTCCAGGAGGTGGCGGTGAATGGCGATATTGCTGAGCACGGAGAGCGTCCGGCAGACCGAGGGCTTTGCCTATTGGCGTGAAGCCGTCTGCGACGCCTATGTTCACCTTGACTGCCAGTGTGGCCGTCCGGACGATTTTCAGGGCGAAATCCTGCTCAATCGCTTGTCCCGTCTTTCCGCATCCTTTGTCTCGGGCAGCCAGCAGTCGGTTCGGCGCAGACGCCGCGACATCGCGCGGGCCGGCGAAGACAGTTTCCTGATCAGCCTGCAAATACACAAGGAAGGTGGCGTATTGCAGGACGGACGGCAGGCGCGCCTGAAGCCGGGGGACTTTGCGCTCTACAGCAGCGTCGACCGCTACAATCTCGAACTCCCGGACGGGTTTCGCCAGCTTGTCGTGCAAATACCGCGCACCATGCTTCTGAGCCGATTGCCCGATGCCGATCTCATGACCGGCATCTCCGTTTCCGGCAGCAGCGTGATGGGACGTATCATTCACGACAGTGCGGTGCGGCTCGTCAGCGCGATCGATCAGTCACCGGCACAGATTCAGCATGCCCTGCAGGACACGGTCGTTGATCTCTTCGTAACCGGCCTGGCATCGCTCCGGGACGCCCGCTACGAACTTTCAAGGCCTGAGCAGCAGATCCTGCTTCGTGCCGATGCCGAGATCCGCGCCAATCTGCAGGACCCGGACTTCGATCGCAATTCCCTGGCGGCCATTTTGGGACTGTCGCTGCGCCGCCTGTCGGAGCTCTACCGCAGCGACGGCCGTTCGATCTCCTCGGAAATCAGAGCCCTGCGCCTTGACCGTATTGCGGCGGATCTGAAGGACAGCCGCTATACCCGTCATTCGATTGGCGAAATCGCCTACCGGTGGGGCATACCGAACCAGCAAAGCCTCACGCGCATGTTCAAGGAGCGCTTCGGCAAGTCACCACGGGACTACCGCGCCAGCGGCTAATGCAGGACGCGGCAGCTCTGACACCCGCATCTCAGCCCGGCCAAAGCTCTGTCCCTGGGTGGAACTGGGACCAGGCGAACCAGAAAGCCTGATGGCTGCCCAGATCGGACCCATCCGCGTCAACGGCGCGAATCCCGCCGGCATCCAGTTCAAGGCGGACATTTTCAAATGCGATTTCGTCGCCTTTCTGCAGGGCGGCCATGGCCTTGCTCCGCTGGAAGGCCACCGGTTTGCCCGAGGCGGTGACAATACCGATGATGTCTTCATGAACGGGAAGACGTGGATCAACGTCGCCGACGGGGAAAATCGGACCGTTGGCATCCCGGCCATTACGGAAGTCGAAGTCCCGTCCGAGTGCTAGTTTTTCAACAAGCACGGTCGTTTCAGGATGGGCCTTTTTCCATGTGCCCCAGTCGGTCGTGACGACGCTGGCCTGTTCAAGCTGGACGCCCTTGTCATGGAGCGGGCCGGTCACGGCCTTGCCCAGAAACGTGTCGAAAACCGAATAAGTGTTGACGTCATACATGACCTTGTTGGAGCGGATCAGAAGCCCTGACGTCCTGAGGACAGGACGTTCGACACCGCCCGGCAACTGATCGGTGAAATAGGCCTGGGCAGCGCCGCACAGTGTGCAATAGGGAATGCCGAGATCCCGGCCACCCAACGTGTCATTGACCATCTCGCGCACTTCCATGATGCGGCGCGGATACGCCCGGTACTCACCATTCACACCGACGCCGAAGACAATGTCGTCGTCTTTCAGCCATGTGGCATCTTCGGCGCTGCTGACCTCCGGATTGTCGGCGGCCGGAATGCAGTTGCAGATCTCGTCGGTCGTGTCATACGCGCGGTTGTCGATCAGGACACCGCCCCAGGAGACGTGACGCCAGTCGATGTCGCCCTCCACGAATATCCTGTCCCAGCCGGGAACGATGGTGGTGAAAATGCCGCGCTTGACCGCAAGATAGTCAGGCGGTGCGGGAATGTCCCAGGCAATGAGATGATCGGTGATGACACCCCAGTTGTTGTCGACCGGGATCTTCTTCTGGAGCAGCTTGGAGGCTGCCTCGGTGAGCGCTGTGCTCAGCTGGGAACCGGCGGTGAAACGCATCAGGTCGCTGATGATCCAGACCAGGCGGGGGTCCTTGGAGTCGGCGACCTCGGTGAGCGCCAACGTCTGGTCTCTTCCCCAGGCCGACTGCTTGATGCTGTCGACAAAAGCGGCGTCGACGGCAGCTTTCAGGCTGTCGGACAGCGGTCCGTCCGGTATTTCGGGTGGCTCGCCATACTGCTCGATCACGTAGGAGGGCAGGGCGGCTGCCTGTTCGGCGTGTGATACGCCGGTCAAGGACACGCACAGCGCCATGAGCGATGCCACCAGGGCGATGCGGGATTGAGTTGCAATTGCCGGAACCATGAAAGCACCTTTCACCTGACGAATATTGGGTGCGCCGCACCCGTGCGATCATCGCGTTCGACAGGGGGGGCACACTGGTCACCCAATAAAGAGCGTCCGGCGTGTTTGAAGGCCAATCACGATGGTTCAGCAATAGGTGAAGCCTTGCGAGAACCCGTGTGCAACTGCGTTGGGAATACGTCCAGCCTCCGATTGGGGGATTGACCCCATAACGATCAAACCGGGCCGAACCTAGCTTTCTGACAACACAAACGCTGTCAGGAGCTGCAAGATGACCGGCATTCAGATCGACAAACAGACCACCTTCGCCATGCTCGGCGAAGCCCACGTGCTGATGGCCGAAAGCCCGCTGCACAAGGATCGGAGCATCTCGGAGGTTGGTGCTCTTATCCTGCCACCCCTGATGCTCGGCCAGCTGCGCATCTGGCGGCGCGGCGGTCTGCCGGTCGCGCTGGCGACCTGGGCCTGGCTCGACGCGGAAACGGAAGAAGCTGTTCTGCACCGGGATCATCTTCCCGATCCGGACCAGTGGAACAACGGGTCCAATCCGGTCGTCATCGATTTCATCGCACCCTTCGGCGACGGTTTCCAGACCGCCCGGGATCTCAAGCGGACCGTCTTCCCAGACCGTGCTTTGCGGTCGGTCCGCCGCGATGGAAATGGACATGTCCTGCGCATTGTCCAGCACCCGGGCCGTGACCAGAACGGCCACCCCGTAAAAGCACGCGCATACGCGGCGTAATTCCACTTTTCCAGATTTAACAAAGGATTTTCATTATGGGCTCTTCATCCAAAAGCATTCACCAGACCTACAAGCTCTACGGCCTTTACGGCAACAAGGACGGCGGGTCGGGCAACGACAAGCTCTATGGCTATTCGGCGATCAAGAACGATCTGCGCGGCGGATCAGGCAATGATTTCGTCGGCGGCTGGGCTCCGCTCAACTACCTGCGCGGCGGATCCGGAAACGATACGGTCAAGGCCTATGGCGCCACGAACTACCTGTGGGGCGACAGCGGAACCGACAAGCTCTACGGCTATGGCGCCTACAACGAGATGCGCGGCGGTACCGGCAACGACACGATCTACGGCTATGGCGCGAAAAACGTCATGCGGGGCGACAGCGGCTACGACACGCTCAAGGGCTACGGCGCCTACAACGACATGGACGGCGGCAGCTACAGTGACAAGCTTTATGGCTACGGTGCTTCCAACAAGATGAAAGGGGGCTCCGGCAACGACAGTCTCTATGGCTATGGCGCGTCCAACAACATGTATGGCGGAACCGGCAGCGACACGCTGAAAGGTTACGGTGCTTCCAATGTCATGCGCGGCGAGGACGGCAACGACACGCTCGAAGGCCGCGGCGCCTCCAACGTGATGTATGGCGGCGACGACCACGACACGCTGAAAGGCTATGGTGCTTCGAACGTCATGAACGGCGATAGCGGCAATGACAAATTGTACGGCTATGGCGCGTCCAATGTCATGCGCGGCGGCACCGGCAACGACCACATGGAAGGCCATGGGCTGTCCAATGTGTTGTATGGCGACAGCGGCAATGACACCATGGAAGGCCGCGGCGCTTCCAATGTCATGCATGGCGGAACCGGCGACGACGACATGACCGGCTACGGTGCGTCGAACGTCATGCGTGGCGGCGACGGCAACGACAAAATGTACGGCTATGGCGTGAACAACGTCATTCACGGCGACAACGGCAACGACTTCATCGAAGCCAAGGCCGGTGCGACGACAGCGTTCGGCGGTGACGGCGACGACATGATCAAGGCAGCCGGCGGTGTCAACGTTCTGAACGGCGGTGCAGGCGACGACACGATCGAGGCAATCGGCGGCGTCAACGTGGTGCATGGTGACGCCGGTGATGACGAACTGGTCGCACTTGGCGGCGTCAACACTATGTTTGGCGGTTCCGGCGACGACAAGCTGAAAGCGCTCGGCGTTGCCAACATCCAGTTTGGTGGCGATGGTGAAGACCTTCTGGCGGCGGCCGGCAACGGCAATCTCCAGTTCGGCGATGACGGTGATGACCAGTTGTACGGGCTCGGCGTGAATGTCGGCCAGTTCGGCGGCGACGGCGAAGACGTGCTCGTCGGTGTTGCGGGGGTCAACCTGCAGCACGGCGGCAGCGGCAAGGACAAGCTTTTTGCGGTTGGCGGCGCGAACATCCAGATCGGCGGATCTGACGATGATTTCCTGATGGCCGGCGGTGCGAACAACATCCAGTTCGGCGATCACCTGTGGAGCGCAATTCCCTCTGATCTCGGTTTTGACGACGGCAAGTTCGCCGAGGTCATCGAGAACTTCGATGAATATTTCGAAACCGAAGGCGGCGGCACCAACGTCATGGTCGGCGGCGGCACCAACAACCTTCAGTTCGGCGGATCCGGAAAGGACTATGCCTTCGGCGCCGGCGGCATGACCACGCAGGTAATGGGCCAGGGCAATGACGTCATGGTCGGCGGCGGCATCGGCGTCGTGCAATATGCCGACGCAGGCAACGACATCCTGATCGGTGGCGGCCAGGGCGTTGCCCAGTTCGGCGGCGATGGCTCGGACGTGATGGTCGCCGCGGCGAAGGTGGTCGCGCCTCAATACAAGGCTGCAGCCTCGTTCCAGTATGGCGGTGCCGGGACGGACGTGATGCTTGGACTTTCCCTCGGTAAAGATGCGGCGGCGTCCGTGTCGCTCAATACCGACACGGACAGCGACGGCAACCGCAAGGGCGGTCTTGTGACCGGTGCCCTGCCTTCAGAGATCGTTGTCACGGCGCAGCTCGGCGGAGAGGGCGCTGACCTGATGGTGGCAGAAGGACCCGGCGCCATTGCACATGGCGGTGCAGACAATGATGTTCTGCTGAGCCTTGCAGATGCCAATTCGCTCGTCATGGGCGGAGCCGGCGACGACCTGGTCCTGACGGCAAATGGTCTCGGCGAAATGGCAAGTCTCCTTGCCATGGACAAAGAGGATGCCAGCATCGAGGATCTTGCCGAAATTTCCTTCAGCTTCGGCAACTTCTTCGCCGGCGGTTCGGGGTCGGACATCATCATGGATGTCATGGACTTCACCAAGATCGTCATCCATGACGCCCTGACAGATATTCCATGGGTCCAGGACTTCCGTTCGGCGCTGACGGCGACGGTGAACGCCATCGAAGGCATTACCGAACCGATCGGCAAGCTGATCGATGCGGTGACGGATTTCAGCCCGGACTTTGATCTTGCCACCGGACTGGGAGCCTACGAAGTCAAGGCGAATGTGGTCATGGGCGGCATCGGTGCGGATGTGCTTGCAGGAGAGGGCTTCCTTTCCGGTGAAGCCGGTGACGACACCTACACGATCTGGGCGGATGGCGAGGCGACCATTGCCGAGCGTGCGACCGATGGTGTGAAATCCTTCCTGGAGAGTTTCGGCGTCGAACTTCCGGCGCTTGACGAGATTTCGCAAACGCCTGATGGCAACGATGTCATCGAGCTGCGCAGTTTCTCGCTGCAGGCGATGGACGAGGATGCCTTCCATTTCGTCAAGGCGGATGATGCGCTTGAGATCCAGCTCGACGACAAGACCGTGGCGACCGTCCACGGCATGGACGAGGAAGCCACTGCAGTTGAATGGCTCAAGGTTGTTCAGGGTGCGGACAGTTTCCAGTTCGATCTGAAAGCGATCTACAACGAGACGGATCCGATGGATGACTTCAGCTTTGCTGTGGAGGAGGTCTCGGTCGGAACGGATACGCTTGCGTCCGGCGATATCCTTGGCCTCCTGGCCGGCGCTGCCGAAACCCTGTCTGCCTTCGGCTCTGCCGAAAGCGATGCAGCCGCAGCTGATCTCGCTGTTGCCCAGGGCCATGGTACCAGCGCAGTCGCCATGGCAATCCCGGAGACGGATTTCATCTGAGGCGGATGAAAGCTGCTTTGAGCTGCGCTCAGTGCACAGTTCAGAGCGAGTGGAAAGGGGCGGCCAAGCGGCCGCCCCTGAACATTTTGGAGAATGTGCTGTGCGAATTCTCTAATGGGTCCTGACCCTAGAGATCGCGCGGCTTGACGAACCGTTCCAAATGTCCGGTGCCCGATCCCAGTTCGGCCCAGTCCGTGATGTCGAAATCGATCACGGCAAGGGCGGCTGTCGGGTATTTTTCCTCAAGGTCGGCAAGGGTTTCGGGCGCGCTGGTTCCAACGAGATCCAGTGCGGTGTCCTCCGTTGCCGGATTGTGTCCGATCACCATCAGGGTCTGGGCCCTGTGGCCGTGCTTTCGAATGAGCGCGCCATATCCGTCCTCGCTCTTCCAGTAGAGATCGGAGATGAGGTCGATATGAGCTTCCTGCGGCAGGTAGGGCAAGAGGCGTGCGAGCGTCTCACGCGTTCTTTGAGATGTGGAACACAGGATCACGCTTGGTTGCAGTTTCTGATCACGAAGGTAGCGCGCCATCGTGACCGCCGCCGCCTTGCCGCGGGCGTTCAGCGGCCGGTCAATATCGGCAAGGTCCGCGTCTCCCCAGTCGGACTTGGCGTGTCGAAGCAAAAGCAAGCGCATATCAGAGTTCCAGTTGGTCCACTGTCTCAATAAATGACTGGGGGCCTCTTATGCAATTGCGGCCTTCAGTTTTGCTGTGCAAGCACCTGGGTAAAGGCGGTCACCGCAGGGCCAACCTCATCCTGTTGTGTCGGCAGCGTGTAGGAAAGCCAGAGCGTGAAATCGGCATCTTTTCCTGCAAAGTGCCAGAGCGTCTCGCACAGGCTGGTGGGTGTCCAGCTTCTTGTTCTGAAAGATATACCGGTGGAAGCAGCGCCGCTGAGCTGCACCTCTTCAAAGCCTGCGGCCTTGTAGCTTCGTGAAAAACTGATGGCTTCGCGGCGTCCCGTGTCCTGGACGTGCTGGCGCAACACGGCGGTCATGCCGTCTCTACCGGTGTAAATGCAGCCTGCCAGGCTGTTCGCGCCGCCTTCAAGCACCTTGATCCGGAAAAACGGCCCGATCTGGTCGGGGCAGCGCAGCCCCATGAAGTGGCGCAGGCCGCCGACATCGCTTTGCCAGCCGGCTTCCTTTTCCGGCGGCACCTGAGCACCTGCAGGTGTGACCGCGACCCCCGCCGCAAGCGGCACTGCGATACAGCCCCACAAAAGCAATCCGGCAATGCAATGTCTCAATGCGCCCTCCAGGCCGTCAGGTGCGCTCCCTGCGGGACATGAAGGCAAGACGTTCAAACAGATGGACATCCTGCTCGTTCTTCAAAAGAGCACCATGCAACGGAGGTATCAGTTTGCTGCCATCTTGTTGACGAAGGGTTTCCGGATCGATGTCTTCGTTCAGCAGAAGCTTGATCCAGTCGATGAGCTCCGAAGTCGACGGCTTTTTCTTGAGCCCGGGGACATCCCGCACGTCGAAAAACAGCCTCAGCGCTTCCGAAAGGAGGCGTTTCTTGATGCCGGGGAAGTGAACCTCGACGATCTCCGCCATGGTGTCTGCCTCCGGGAACTTGATAAAGTGGAAAAAGCAGCGCCTCAAAAAGGCATCCGGCAGGTCCTTTTCGTTGTTCGACGTGATGATCACCACCGGCCGCTGTCTTGCCTGGACCGACTGCCCGGTCTCGTAGACGTGGAATTCCATGCGATCGAGTTCGAGCAACAGGTCGTTCGGGAACTCGATATCCGCCTTGTCGATCTCGTCGATAAGAAGAACAGGCCTTTCCGTTGCTTCGAAAGCCTCCCAGAGCTTTCCTTTCCGGATGTAGTTGTTGATGTCCTTGACGCGCTCGTCGCCGAGCTGGCTGTCGCGCAGACGCGACACGGCATCATATTCGTAAAGCCCCTGCTGGGCTTTCGTGGTGGATTTCACGTGCCATTCGATCAGCCGGGCCCCAAGGGCCGATGCCACCTGTTCCGCAAGCACGGTTTTTCCCGTACCCGGTTCTCCCTTTACAAGGAGGGGCCGTTCAAGGGCCACGGCCGCGTTGACCGCGACGCGCAGATCCTCCGTTGCGATGTAGTCTTCCGTTCCTTCAAAGCGCATTTTGCCGTCCGTTGTTCAACTCCTGGCCGGAAACTGGCAGGCCCGGCCGCATGAAGCAAGTCCGCAAAAGGGTGTCCGGCGAAAACGGCCGGGCGGGACAGTCTTGCCCAGCTGGCGGGAATATTTTGCCCGGCAAGAGTGTGCAGTCGGGCGAAAGAACGTCAGGAAGTGAATCCGGAAATCTTTATAAACATCTGAAAAAAATAATTAAAATCTTTTCTCGGTCAAACTGGCACGCCCCTTGCGGACATTGTGTGACTGTGGGCGGGAGCCCATTCGCGCAATGCCCAATCTATAAAGAGGATGCATCATGGGTATTTATGGGGCTATCAACTCAGCTGTCTCCGGTCTGACGGCGCAGGCGATCGCGCTGGAGAACATCTCCGGTAACGTCGCCAACTCGCAGACCACCGGTTACAAGCGGCTCGATACAACTTTCTCCGATCTGGTTTCCGGGGGTGGGGCAACCCAGGGATCGCAGGTTGCCGGTACGACCTACGCAACGTCGCGGGCCACGAACACGATCCAGGGCGACATTACCCAGGTGGATGTCGATACCTACATGGCCATCAACGGTGAGGGCTACTTCGTCGTGACGCAAGCGGCCGACGTCGTCGACGGATCGACCACATTCGCCGACGAGACCTTTTATACCCGTGCCGGCGATTTTGAACGCGATCAGGACGGCTATCTCGTCAACAGTGCCGGTTACTACCTGCAAGGTTTCCCGCTCGATGCAGTGACAGGCAATCCGGTGGGCGATGATCCGACCGTGATCCAGATCGACAACCAGCCGCTTGCCGCATCCGCGACGACGCAGGTTGATTACCAGGCCAACCTGCCGCGGATTCCGAGCACGAACGATTATGACGGATCGACGGCGTCAACCGCGCTGCTGGCCTCGTCCGTTGGTACGGGTGACGTCGCGGTGGCCAACGAGACCGACTTTCTGAACAGTTCGATATCGGGTGGCTCGATCACGATCTACAACCAGAACGGTACGGCCATGAATGTCGAGGTCCGGTATGCCAAAACGGCAAATGCCGATGCCGGCCCGCCCGCAGTGAATGACACCTGGACCATGTTCATCGGCTCCGGCGGCGATGCGACCACCGCCTACTATGATGTCGGCGACGTCGAATTCGACAGCACCGGTACGCTGACCAACATGACCGCCGGGTCGATCGGCACCGTCAACGGCACGAGCGACGGCTTCGACATCGCAACGCTGACCATCGCCGGAACGGATGCAACGGGTGTCGGGATTTCCTTTGCCAATGCCGGGCTGACCCAGTTCTCCCTGACGCAGTATTCCGACCCGGATGGATCTGCCAGCTCCGTCTCTCTGGACCAGGATGGGTACCCCGCAGGCGAACTGACGGGTGTTGCCGTCGATGAATCGGGCCGGGTGATCGCCAGCTACTCGAACAGCCAGCAGCGCGCTGTCTTCGAAATTCCGCTTGCGACATTCGAGGCCGAGCAGAACCTGAAGCGGGTTGATGGCGCTGCCTTTGCCGCGACAACCTCCTCCGGCGAAGCGGATCTGACAGGTGGCGGACAGATCCTTGCCAACAACCTCGAACTTTCCAACGCGGATATCGCTGACGAATTTTCGAAGCTGATCATTACCCAGCAGGCCTATTCGGCGAATTCGCGGATCGTGACCTCTGCGGACGAAATGCTGGACGATGCCCTGAACATGGTCCGGTAATGAGTTGACCGCCAGCCGGCCTTAGCCTGCTGGCGGTCCCGGCGTCGTCGCGTCCGTCAAAGGAGAACCCGCCATGGGTCTTTCAAGCGCCCTGAACACTGCGGTCTTCGGCATCACCTACAATCAGCGTCAGCTGGATGTAACCGCGAACAATATCGCCAACGCGGACACCGTCGGGTATTCGAAGAAGACAATCTCGGCAAAGGCGTATTTCGACGGGCAGGGTAATGTTGCCGGTCTCACCGCCACCGAAATCACCAGAATTGTCGATGAAAAGATCCAGGCGGACTATTTCGGTTCGCTTGCCGATACGAATTACGCAAAGCAGATCTCAAGCTTCACGGGCCGTCTCGACGAGATTTTTGGAACGATCGGTGACAATGCCGGGCTTTCAACGCTGGTCGGAAATCTTTCCTCCGCGCTGTCGACGCTGATGAACGACCCGAGCAACTACACCGCGCAACAGGAAGTGATTGCTGCTTCGGAAGCCTTCGCACGCGAACTGAACAGCGCCTACGAGCGGATCGGCGATCTGCGGCAGGAAGCAGATGACTCGCTCTCGCTCCAGACCCAGACGGTCAACAACCTGCTGACGAGTATCGAAGACATCGATTCCGCGATCCGGGACGCGACACAGTCCAACGTGTCGACGGCTGATATGGAAGACGAACGGGACCGGCTGATCGAGCAGCTTTCCGGATATCTCGACATCGAGGTTTCCGACGGCGCCAACAACACGCTCTTCATCCAGACCGCCGACGGTCAGCAACTTTACTCCGACGGCCAGGCATCGACCCTGAGCTTCGTCACGACACATTCACTGCAGCCGGGTGCCGCCGGACAGACCGTGCTGGCGACAACGCCGGGCGGGTCGACCTACGACGTGATCGCGGCGTCGAATTCCGGCGCAATGATCGCGACGGCGGAACTGCGCGACGAGATCCTGGTGGAAGCCCAGAGGCAGCTCGACACGATTGCGGCCGAAATCTCCCTTGCCTTCTCGAACGTGCCGGTGGAAAGCGCCGCCGTCACCGTGGGCCCTGATGACGGTTTCGATCTCGACGTTTCCGGGTTGCAGGCCGGAAACACGATCACGCTGGAATACACCGATACGGGCGGCGTCGCGCAGACGGTCACCCTCCTGGCCGTATCCGATCCGAGCCTTCTGCCGCTCGATGACACGGCGACGGCAAATCCGAATGACACGGTGTTCGGGATCGACATTTCAAGCGGAACACCGGCGACCTATATCACGAACATCACGGCAGCCCTGGCCGCGACAGGTCTCCAGGTCAGCAATAACGGATCGGACGAGTTGCGCGTTCTCGGCGATGCAGGGGCGCCCACCAGTGTTCAGAGCCTCGGGGCCAGCGTCACGGTCACGGCCGACAGCGACCAGGGGCTCGGACTGGCGATCTTTGTTGATCAGCGTGCAGGGACCGAACTCTTCACCGACGCCCTGGAAGCGGGCGGTCAGCGGGTCGGGTACGCAGCGGGCATCAGCGTCAACCCGGCTCTTCTCGCCGATAGCTCGCTTCTGATCGACTACCAGACGACACCGGAAGCCAACACGTCAAATGATCCGGCGCGGCCGGAATTCCTGCTCAACGCGCTGAACCAGGGTGTTGTCTATTTCGACCCTGAGGCCGGCATCGGCAGCACGGATTCCCCGTTTCAGGGAACCGTGATCAGCTACGTCAACAACACCATCGCATTTCAGGGCAACCAGGCGGAGGACGCCAAGACCTTTGCCACGGCCAAAGAGACGCTGACGGTCAACCTCGCTGTCCGTTACGAGGAAAGCTACGCGGTTGATCTGGACACGGAGCTTGCCTTCATGGTGCAGCTTGAGAACGCTTATGCGGCCAATGCCCGGGTTATGCAGACCATCAAAGATCTCTTCGATGAGCTTCTGAACATCGTTTAAGGTGCGAAATGACTTTCTCGACAATCACAACGTCACGGTCCTACCTCACGCAGCAGCTTGGTGACCTGAGCAGCCTGCTGTCGGAGAAGACCAACCAACTGGCCACCGGCAAGGTCGGGACCACCTACGGCGAGATTGGCGATAGTCGGCTGCTGGACATCCAGCTGACGCAGAAGGTCAGCCTGATCGAGAGCTACCAGGAGACGATCACCATTTCCAATCTGCACCTGGAAACGCTTTCGATGTCACTTGAGCGGCTGGAATCGCTGCGGCAGGATTCCAAGTCGGCGCTGGATACCAATGATTTCATCCTTCAGGACGATGGCCAGACGCAGACGCAGACGCGCGCCGAACTGCTTCTGACCGAGGCGCTCAACATCCTGAACACCGAAATTGCCGGCTACTACATCTTTGGCGGAACCGATGCCATCACCGATCCCGTCGCTGCCTTGGACGCGATCATGGACGGGGCAGGGGGGCTCGACGGACTCAGGACATATCTCAGCGAATATCAACAGGCCAATCTCGGCGCGTCCGAGAACGGGCGCCTGACGATTTCCCCGCTGACGACAAACTATGCCGGTCTTGTGCCGACCGACTCGACATTCACGATCGCCGAAGACGGTGCACATGATTTCGGTTTCGACATTTCAAGCGTCACCTCGACACTGACGAATGTCGCGCTCACGGGACCGCTTGGCGCAGACCCGGACAGCTTCGACGTCCAGTTCACCGGTCAGCCTGAGCTGGGAGACAGCATCACGGTCGCGCTCACACTTCCGCCGGCGCATACGGAAACCGTGACGATTGAACTTACGGCAGCCTCAACAAGCGAAGTTGAGGGTACCTTTGCGATCGGTGCCGATCTGGAGGAGACAGCACAGAACCTGTTGACGGCTCTGACAGCTGAAATTGAGAACCATGCCCAGACAACGCTGCGTGCGGTTTCGGACGAATGGGCTTCGGACGAGTTCTTTGCGACTTTCTCCGGAGAGGAGCCGTTGCGGGTCGACGGGCCTCCGTTCGACAGCGCAACAGCCCAGATCTCCGGCGCATCGACCACCGTCGAGTGGTACACGGGACGCAATACGGCCACGACGGACGCGCGTACCGACAAGAACGCCGTCGTCGATTCCAACCTGACCGTAAGCTACGGGGTCAGGGCCAACGAAACGCCGTTGAAGGAACTCGTGCAATCGCTGGCAACCTTTCTTGCGGCCGACTTTTCCGGCGGCACGCAGACCGACGAGGAATACTACAACGAACTGTCGGCCAATTTGCGCAGTCTCCTGCAACCGGTCGGCGTGGATCAGTCCGGCATCGTGGACATCGCTACCGATATCGCGATCACGCACAGGACGGTTTCGCTCACGAGCGAAAGACATGTGCAGATGAAGAGCACCTATGAGGGAACGATCGCCGAGATCGAAGGGATCGACCAGAACCAGGTTGCCGCCGAGATCCTTCAGCTCCAGAACAACATCGAGGTGTCCTACAGGGCCTCGTCGATCGTCTTCAACCTGAGCCTGTCCGACTATCTCTAGGGTCAGGACTCATTCATTTGGATGAATTGGTAGGGAAGAATTTGTTCGGATACTAGGTGCAAAGCTGCAGGAAACCGTCCGGTTTCAAACCAGTTTCAGATCTTCAATGCGAGTGAACAACCTTTTTAGAATCCACACCTAGGTGACGGACCCATAAATGAGCCCGAAGGGGTTTGACGCGGCTCCGAGGGTTTCACCACTTGCCAAACAAAAAAGCCGGGCGTTTTGCTCCGGCTTTTTGCGTTTGGATCTGTGTTCAGGCTGTCATTCGGAAGCGTTTTCGGCGTTTTCCGCGCGGGCACGCAACCCTTCCGCAATCGCCCTGTTGATGCTGATGAGCGTGTTGAGCTTCTGAGGATCGTCGGTGGTAATCACCGTGATGGTCTGCTTGAAAACAAATACGGCAAGCGATGCAATATTGTTCTTGATGTCCTGCGGTAACTGGCTCTCTTCGCTGGTTGCCGAGGTTACAAGTATGCTCCACAGCTTGCGATTATAGACCAGTGCATCGTCTTTCTCGGCAAGCGAGGACTCTTCCCATTCATCCTTGATCAGCTGCAGCCGGGCTGCGGCTTTCATCAGCAGATTCGCTTCCAGTTCCCTCGGTGACACCGCCACCTGGCTGGTTTTCTGGTAAGCTTGCGCTGCCTGTTTGTACATGACCGATCAGCGTCCCTTCATACTCGATAAGCTTGCGTGCTTCTTTCAGTGCTTTATAGAAGGCGCCGGTTAGGATGGCGTTACTAATTCTTGTAACGTAGGGGATCGTACTCGGCGCCGCCTTCACAATATCATTTACGAGAGTGAAGTAATTCTCCTGAATTCTCTCCAGATCCGTGGACAAATACATGAGCTGAACGGCCAGGTAGACACGTTTCGCAGGCGTATCCGCTGTGGCGGGCGTGAGAATGTCCTTTTCTCGCAGAATGGGAGCCTGGCCTTCGATAAACAGGCGAGTCCGCTGATTGTCATTTGTGATGACACTGTCACCAATGATAATCCTTTCGCCCGGTTTTAGCTCGACCTTGAGCGCCATTCCGTGACCTCCACGCTTGAGTATCGCCGTCAAACACTAACGAATTGGTTAACGTAATTTGCCGATACTTTAATGCTTTTCATCCCGGCTGTTAACCGAACAGGCTCAAGACACTCTGGTCTGCCTGGTTTGCGAGCGACAAGGCGGTGGACGACAGCTGCTGCCGCGTCTGAAGGGCAAGCATATTGGCCCCTTCCTCGTTCATGTCCGCAATTGTCAGCTCGCCTGCGCCCACCTCGAGAGTGTTGATGAGTTGCTGTGTGAAATCGGTTCTGATTTCGACTGTCGAGAGCGACGTACCCATGGACCGTGCGGCCGTCCTGAGTTCGTCAAGGGCCGCGTTGATTGCCTGCAGCGTCCGGTCGATATCGGTATCCGACTTGAACTCGGATGCGGCTGCAGACAGGCCGACGGTGCCGGATGTGCTGCCGAGCGTCGTTCGATTAAAGTCCGCGTTACTGCTTGTTATATCGAAGGAAACTTCACCGATCAGACTGATGCTGCCGCCGGAGAACGACGCGTCGAGACCCTTCACGTTGTCGATGAAGCTGACAAGATCGCTCACGGTCGTTTCGTCGTCTATTTCGATTGACGCCGGTTCGAACCCGTTTCCATCCGTGATGGTAATCGTGTCGCCGGCCTGGAAGCCGCCCGAAGAGATGAGGGTTGCGGTCGAACTCAGCGAAGACACCGTGAGTGATGTTGTTGTGCCGCCGGTCGCGCCACCATTGGTCGCTGTTCCACCGCCTGCATTGTCCTTGGAGACATAGATTGGACCGGACGTGCCGCTGGTGATGTTGATCGAGTCGGTCGATTCGTCAAAGGTTGTGTGCACGCCGTTCAGATCGTTCAAGGCATCCACGTAATCCTGGACAGTCGTGATGTCCGTTCCAACCGTCAGCGTTGTTGTCCCGGAGCTGTCCGTGATCGTTACCTGGTCACCGGCCGACCAGTCGGCGAGGTCGGTCAGGTTCGAGGACGCCTGAAGACCGGTGAGAGTCAGTGACCCGGTGCCGCCAAAAAGGTTGAACGAGGCCGTGCCGGTTCCGCCCGTGTCGAGATCATCGAGGTTGAGGCCGTCGTCAAGCGTGGTGTCGGTGAAGTCGACAGGCTCGACGGTGAGGTTGGACGTGCTGTCCTCGTTGAAAATGACTTCGAGCTCGTTGCCGGCACCTGCGAGGAGGTTCTTGCCCTTGTAGCTTGAGTCCCGCGCCATGTCCTCGATCTGCTCGAGAATGTCGTTGTACTGGCTCGCAAACTGCTTGCGCTCGAATTCGCTCGACGTCTGAAGTGCCTGATTGGCAATGGCTTTTGCCGATTCGACAAGTTTCGTGATCGAGGTGATGCCCTTATCCGCGGCCTTGATGGTCTGAACCGCCTGTCCCATGTTGTCGAGGAGGTTGGAAAGGTCGCTGGCCCTGTCGTTCAGGGACTGTGCGGTAAAGAAGGAGTTCGGGTTGTCAAGCGCCGTGTTGACCTTCAGGCCCGTGGCCAGACGCGTCTGGGTGATGGATTGCAGATCTGCCGTTTGCTTGAGCGACAGAAGGTTGTCCCGGACCGCGCTTGATAGAACAATATCAGACATCAGACTTCACCGCTTTTCTAATTCAGTACCCGCCGAAAGTGCTTCTCAGAGACCGCTGAAGTTGAGCGCGCACGATTGACGTAAATCTGAATGGAAAGTTAATCGGTCATGCACTGATTAACGCGATGTAAATAATAGTTACCAAAAGCTTTCTTTTAAGTAACTGAAAAGGCTGCGAAAAATTTGAAAAAAAATAGACTGTATTCGGAGCCTGAAACGATAACGGCGGGCTATGGGCCCGCCGTTTCTGTTTGTCAGCTTGTGAGTCGTGCGTCTGACTGATTCTTCTAGACTTAGAAGAGGGATAGCACTGTCTGGTCCGCCTGCGATGCGAAGGACAGTGAGGTGGATGCCAGCTGCTGTCTGGTCTGAAGCGCCAGCAGGTTCGCACCTTCCTCGTTTGTATCGGCCAGGGTTAGAAGACCTGCACCTTCCTGCAAAGTATTGATCATCGTCTTCGTGTAGTCTTGACGAATTTCAACAACTGAGAGGTTGGTACCGAATTCGGATGCCTGTGACCGAAGGTTCGACAGTGCCGTATTCAATCTGTCGACCACGCGATTGATGTCGCTGTCGGTGGCAAATCCGGAGTCGGAGAGCGCATCGATAACGATGCCGTCCGTATCCTGGGTAAAGCCGGTTGCGTTGAAGTCGGCGCTGTCACTTGTCAGCGTCAGGTCGGTCTCGGATGTGATCGTGATCCGGCCGGAAGTGCTGCTGAAGCTTGCATCGACGCCATTGAAGTCGCTGATGAAGTTTTCAAGATCATCGACCGTGCTGTCCGCTTCGATTTCAAAGGAGCCAAGCTCGAAATCGTTGCCGTCCGTCAGTGTCAGCGTATCGCCTACGGCATAGGAACCGGAGTCGGTCAGGAGCGCCGTCGTTGTGCCGAAAGCCGTGGCGTCTACCAACGAACCAACGAGAGAGGTACCGACAGCATCGTTACCGATGTAGAAGTCTTCGTTGCTGTAGATGGTCAGTTCGCCGGTGCCGTTGTCGAATTCGGCCCGTACACCGGAAAGGGCGTTCAGTCCGTCTACGAGGTCCTGAACGCTCGAAGCGCCGGTTACTGCACCCAAGGACACTGGCGTTGTTACGTCCTGGACGAATGAGAGCGTCGTGGTGGTTGAAGCGACAAGTGATGCATCAGCGAGTGTCGAGCTGCTGTTCAGAGCTGCGCCGCCGCCATCAGCCAGTGCCAATGTGACCTTTCCGCCCTGCAACTGAAGTGTGCTGGTGGAGCCTTGACCTTCGGCAAGATCCGAAAGGTTGAGGCCGGTGGAGAGAGACGTGTCGGTGTAGTCGACCGATTCGATGGTCTGTTTCGACGTCGCGTCTTCGTTGAAGATCGTCGTCAGATTGTTGCCGACACCGCCGAGCAGGTTCTTGCCCTTATAGGAGCTGTCTTTCGCAACGTCTTCAATCTGCTCCAGAAGGTCATTGTACTGAGCGGCGAATGTTTTGCGCTCATACTGGCTCTGGGTCTGCAGCGCCTGGTTGGCTTTCGCCTTTGCGGATTCGACCAGATCGGTGATGGTCTGAATACCTTTGTCGGCTGCCTTGATCGTCTGAAGCGACTGTCCCATGTCGTCGAGCAGGTTGCTCAGATCACTTGCGCGGGAGTTGAGACCCGATGCGGTGAAGAACGAATTCGGATTGTCGAGAGCAGAATTGACCTTGAGGCCAGTCGCCAGTTTGTTCTGGACGCCGGACATCAGGTCTGCGGTGGATTGAAGTGTGAGAAGGTTCTGCCGTACGGCAGCTGACAGGGTGATGTCCTTCATCTTAAATATCCCTTTCCTGGGTCAACTAATACTTCCGCTCTTCCTGAGCAGGTTGATTAGGATCATCTCCTGTTAACCCTAATCATTGGTTAATTGGATGGCATTATAGGGTTAACGAGGCCTTAACGCCCTGATAAGGAAAGAGAAACCGGCAGGAATCCGCGGTTGCGGTCCGAGTCGCGTACGGGCAGGGGAGTTTGTCGGGAAAGGGCCAGGAGGCCGGTAGCGTCAGGAATCAAAAAAGGCGGGCCGGAGCCCGCCTTTTCCGTATTGTCGAATGTGCTTCCCGGATCAGAACAGACGCAGCACGTTCTGATCGGCCTGCGCTGCCAGCGACAGCGAGGTGGATGCCAGTGACTGCTGTGTCTGCAGAGCCAGAAGATTCGCACCTTCCTCGTTGGTGTCTGCCAGGGTCAATTGGCCGGCCCCTTCCTCAAGCGTGTTGATCAGGGCATTGGTGAAGTCCTGACGGTTTTCCACGATGGAAAGGTTGGTACC
Source organism: Pseudomonadota bacterium (assembly GCA_039818365.1). Taxonomy (GTDB): domain Bacteria; phylum Pseudomonadota; class Alphaproteobacteria; order Rhizobiales; family Stappiaceae; genus Roseibium. The sequence goes on along the minus strand of JBCBUA010000005.1, from coordinate 38,608 downwards.
AAAGGTGGACGCCTGGGCACGCAGCGCATCCTGAGCGCTCTTCAGAGAACTCAACGTGGATTCGATTGCCGTGTCCGTTGCAAACCCGGAGTCCGTGCCGTCGGTTGTGAAGTCCGCCGGCGTTGCGTCGGTCGAGCTTGTCGTCAGCGCGAACTCGGACGTAACCACGAGCGAGTTGGAGCTGAACGAGGCGCTTGCGCCGTCGATGCCGTCATAAACGGCTTCCAGATCCGCAATCGTGGTCGTTGCCGTGATTTCCAGCGACGCGACTTCGGTGCCGTTCGCATCGGTGAACGTGAGCGTGTCACCAGCCGCGAAGTTTGCCGTGGAATCCAGCGTGGTCGCCGCCGTACCGGTCACTGCAAGCGTTGCCGTGCCGGTTGTTGCCGTTGCCAGGTCAGACAGGTTCAGGCCGGTCGACAGGGACGTGTCGGTGTAATCGACAGCGGAGATCGACAGCGAAGACGTGCCGTCCTCGTTGAAGGTCACGCTCAAGTCGTTGCCCGTGCCGCCGAGCAGGTTCTTGCCCTTGTAACCAGCGTCTTTCGCCAGATCCTCGATCTGGGTCAGAAGCTCATTATACTCCCGCGCGAACTGTGCCCGCTCGGTCTGGCTTGAAGTCTGCTGGGCCTGGTTGGCTTTCGCTTTCGCTGCATCGACCAGATCGGAGATCGCGCCGATACCTTCGTCGGCCGCTTTCAGAGTCTGGACCGACTGGCCCATGTCGTCGAGCAGGGTGCTGAGATCGCTTGCGCGGTTCTCAAGACCTTTTGCCGTGAAGAAAGAGTTCGGATTGTCGAGCGCCGAGTTCACCTTCTTGCCCGTTGCAAGCTTTTCTTGAACGGAGGACATGAGCGCGGAGGTTGCTTGAAGTGCATTAAGGTTCGAGCGCACAGCACTCGACAGAGTAATGTCAGCCATTTTGTTTCCCTTCTAGGAATACGAGATACAGAACCCTTCCTGGGTTCGACGCTCATCAAACGGCTGAATTTGAAAACAAGCTCTAAAGATATTTGGTTAGCGTGGTTTAACCTTAACGCTTTGTAACTTCGCGCAATTTATCTTGCCTGCCTTAAAAAAGAAGCGGCGGAGCATGCGCCCGCCGCTTCGATGGTCATGGCCGGACCTTTCGCCCGGAGCCTGTCCCTTCTTAGAACAGACGCAGCACGTTCTGATCGGCCTGCGCTGCCAGCGACAGCGAGGTGGATGCCAGGGTCTGCTGGGTCTGCAGTGCCAGGAGGTTTGCACCTTCCTCGTTGGTATCGGCCAGCGTCAGCTTGCCAGCACCTTCTTCCAGCGTGTTGATCAGGGCCTTGGTGAAGTCCTGACGGTTTTCCACGATGGAAAGGTTGGTACCAAAGGTGGACGCCTGGGCACGCAGCGTGTCCTGTGCACTCTTCAGAGAGCTCAGGGTGGATTCAATAGATGTATCCGTTGCGAAGCCGGAGTCCGTGCCGTCGGTCGTGAAGTCCGCCGGCGTTGCGTCGGTCGAGCTTGTTGTCAGCGCGAACTCGGACGTAACCACGAGCGAGTTGGAACTGAACGAAGCGCTTGCGCCGTCGATGCCGTCATAAACGGCTTCCAGATCAGCAATCGTGGTCGTTGCCGTGATTTCCAGCGTTGCCAGCTCGCTACCATTTGCGTCGGTGAAGGTGAGCGTGTCACCTGCAGCGAAGTTCGCAGTGGAGTCCAGCGTGGTGGCGGCCGTACCGGTCACTGCGAGTGTCGCCGTACCGGTTGTGGCCGTAGCCAGATCCGACAGGTTCAGACCGGTCGACAGAGACGAGTCGGTGTAATCGACAGCGGAGATCGACAGCGAAGACGTGCCGTCTTCGTTGAAGACAACGCTGAGATCGTTACCCGTACCGCCAAGCAGGTTCTTGCCACCGTAGCCGGCATCCTTGGCGAGATCTTCGATCTGCCCGAGGAGTTCGTTGTATTCCGTTGCGAACTGAGAGCGTTCGGTCTGGCTGGAGGTCTGGAGAGCCTGGTTGGCTTTCGCTTTCGCCGCATCGACCAGATCGGAGATCGACGAGATGCCCTTGTCCGCGGCCTTCAAGCCCTGGATGGACTGACCCATGTCGTCGAGCAGGGTGCTGAGATCGCTTGCACGGTTTTCAAGACCTTGGGCCGTGAAGAACGAATTCGGGTTGTCCAACGCCGAGTTCACTTTCTTACCGGTGGAGAGTCTTTCCTGAACTGCGCTCATGAGGCTTGATGTGGCCTGGAGAGAATTCAGGTTCGTGCGCACCGCACTGGAGAGTGTAATTCCAGTCATTACAGAGTTCCTTCTGCTGTAAAAAACCATTCTTCCTGAATGGCAGCTGAACTCTGACGTTCGATATTGTATTAAATGATAATATATTTGGTTAGCGTGATTTAACCTAAAGTATTCATGAATGAATATCGTAAATATATTTGGTTAATTGGTTAATTCGCCGATTTGTATTATTTTAACCCTGTCTTTTAACCTTGGCTCTGACTCAGCGTCAGTGGCGCGCCGCGCCGAGAACGATCGCCGCGCCTGGTCAAAGCTGCCTTGCATCCACTGCTGTCCGGTTTAGACAGTCCTGTCGAACTTATGCAGTTGAGAAAGCGGCATAATTCTCTGCAGTGCCAAATCGGGATCCTGAATTGTTTCTCCGGTTTGTCGTCCCGGTTTGCCGCACGCGCGGCAAGACCGGGATCAAGTACGCCGTATAACTGACGTTGGAAGAAGGCGGAGAAACAAGCGGTACCTGGTTCCCTGCCTTCCGCTGCGCTTCAGCGGGGATGACAAGTCTGCAGATGCGGGCGCGCCCTATCGGACCCAGTTAGCGATAAACCGGACGGCAGTGCCTTGCATCATGGCAGGTGGCAATGCAGAGCACGCCGGGAAGGCGCGCGGTCGATCATTTTGGAGAAGAGGGGAGCTGCGCTAGTGCGGTCAGTTTGAAGTTCGTTTGAAGCCCGCTGCCAAAGGAGCGGAGCTTCAGACTCATGAAGGTGACGAGATCACACGGTCCGCTGCAGATTGGAGGAGGACGCTTGTGTGGCTTGCGTCTCGATCGTTTCGGCATAGGCGCGCAGCCGGCGGAGCGTTTCGCTCGGCACCTGGCGGACCACTTCGCCGGTATCGGTGTTGGTGGCCTGATAGATGACGCTGTTGCTTTCCGGATCGACGACGTTGCGGCGGTCCAGCTGCGGCGTCACGCTTTCGAACAGTGACTTGCCGTCGCGGCTGTTCTGAGCTGCGCGCTGACTGTCGCTAGAATCGGTCGCAGGTCCGACGGTTTCCCGTGCAGGCAATTCCGTCCTGGCGGCTGGCTCGTTCTTTTCCGGAGCCCGTGTTACCGGCGTGATCGCCGTATAGGTCGGCGATGGCGGCCGGGCAATTCCCGTATCCAACATCTTTCCCTCCGGGGTACTCAAAACAAACACCCGTACAAATTCCAACTTAACGTAAGGAAATGAATCTTCTGTTAACGAAATGATTAGGAATTGCCGGATCGCGGACCCGCGAATCAAGTTTTTGATTCGCAAGGTTGCCATCCCAACGGCGCGCAGATGCAAAAAAGCCTCCCAGGCGGGGAGGCTTTCCAGTGCAAGGATTTCGGAAGCTTGCGCTCAGAGCGCCTGATTGACCGCGATGCCGCGCGCGGATTGCGGTCCGGACGGGGCTGCGCCGTCGCGTCCATAGGTGGTCGGTGCGGACGCATTTTTCGCACCGGCTGCCTTGGCAACGGTGGAGACCAGGCTGTTGGCAACGTCGCGCGCGGTCGACAGGACTGCAAGATTTATCCGCAAGACCGGCTGGAATTCGCCGTGCTGGCGCCGAAGGGACTGGGTCGCGGCGGAGGACAGGTTGCCGAGCGCGACCGCATGTTCCTTCGCGGCCATCATGCCTCGGGTATACTCATGAATGAGGCGGGCCTTGTCCGGCTGTAACTCGCCTGCTTCCTTGAGTTTGCCGGCCCTGACAAGATCCGTTTCCATTTCAATGACCGACAGCAGCGCTTCCATGGTTCCGGAAAGCGCGGAGCAGAAACTGTCTGCCTCCTGCTTGCTCGTCGGTCTGTCCAGGGAAAACGGAAACGTGTTGGCATTCGGCTGTGCAGTCATAGAGCCCCCTCCTGCAGATTCAGTAATTCGCGTTCGACGCTGTCGGCCAGACCGATCCCGCCTGCTTTGGAGATCGAACGCGCATACTCATCGATCAGGAGATCCTGCCAGGCATCGGAACCGGTTCCGCCACCCCAGGTGCCCCCTTCATTCAGTCCCGTGAACATGTTTTGCAGCATCGTGTTCAGGAAAACCGCCTCGAATTCCTCAGCTGCTTCGCGCACGGCGCTCTTGTTCTTCGTGTCGACACCCCGGATCGAGGCCATCGGATCCGGCCGGTTGGTGTATGCTGCCGTCGTTTCCAGCATCACAGCACCTCGATCTCGGCCTGAAGGGCACCAGCGGCCTTGATCGCCTGAAGGATGGAGATCATGTCGCGCGGACCGATCCCCAGCGCATTCAGTCCGTCGACCAGCTGCTTCAGTGTGATGGTCTCCGGAACGATCGCAAGTTTCGTTCCTTCCTCATCCACGCCAACCTCGGAGCGGGGGACGACGACGGTCTGGCCGTTGTCGGCGAAGGGAAGGGGTTGTGACACCTGAGGGGATTCGGCGATCGTAACCGTGAGATTGCCCTGGGCAACGGCCACCATCGATACCTTGACGTCCTGCCCCATGACGATGATGCCGGAGTTTTCGTCAATGACGATCCGCGCAGCGAGATCCGGCTCGACGATCAACTGCTCGATATCGGTCAGAAGATCGACGATGTTGCCGTCGTAGTTCATGGGAAGATCGAGACGAACCGTCCCCGGGTCGAGCGGTTCGGCGGTCGGCATGCCGATCAGTTCGTTGATGGACAGGGCAACGCGCCGGGCGGTCGTCAGGTCGGGATTGCGCAGCGCGAGGCGCAGGGACGTGAGCGAGGCGAGCTTGAATTCCAGCTCCCGCTCGACAAGGCCCCCGTTCGCGATCCTGCCTGCGGTCGGGACGCCGCGCACCACGGAAGCCGCGTCGGCCTGCGCCGAAAACCCGCCGATTGCAACAGACCCCTGCGCGATTGAGTAAACCTCGCCGTCCGCGCCGACCAGAGGCGTCACCAGCAACGTTCCGCCCTGGAGCGAATCCGCATCGCCAAGTGCGCTGACATTGACGTCTATACGCGTGCCCTGTGTCGCGAAGGGCGGCAGGTTCGCCGTCACCATCACGGCCGCGACAGTGTTGGTGTTCAATGCAATGTTGCGCGTGTTCACGCCCAGGCGCTCCAGCATGGCCTGCAGGCTTTGCTGGGTAAAGGGCGTGTTGTTGAGAGAGTCTCCGGTGCCGTTCAATCCAACGACGAGGCCATACCCGATCAGCTGGTTTTCGCGGATGCCTTCGAAATCCGCGATGTCCTTGATCCGGGAGGCCGCCTGAGTGGAGGTCAGGCTTACGGCAGCTCCGACAATCGCAAGCCCTGCAATGAGCAGCACCTGAGCCAACCGTCCTGAAATATCCCTGCGCAATTCTCGCATCTCTGTTTCCGGTTCATTTTTTCCGGTCTGACTGCCGGACTGCCCACGTTGCCCTTTCTAATGCGAAAGCCGTGCCATCTTGATCCGCGAACCATCAGTTTGGCGCAAGTTCCCGTTTTCTGTAGGAAAATTGTGCTTCAGCCGGCGTTTTCACGTGCTTCGTGACGAAACTGGTTAATGAAACCTTTTTCCGGGTCGGCAAATATTGCCTCGTGTGCACGGACTCATTTACCCTTGCCGGGAGTTTTTGACAGGCGAGACCAGAGATCCGGAGCAAATTCGGCCGAGACAGGGTCCAACCAGGCTGAACGATCGTCATGCGCATCACAGGCAACAAACCCGTTACTGGTGTCCAGGGAAAGGGCGCACGGAAGAAATCCGCGTCCGGGACCGAAGAGTTCAAACCCGACATGGGCGGCGAGGTCGCGCAGTCGACCCAGATTGCAGGCGGCACCGCGATACAGGGGATGGATGCCCTTTTGGCATTGCAGGAGGTCGACGAACGCGCCGAACGCCGCTCAAGGGCGGCAAGGCACGGCCATTCCATGCTTGATTCGCTGGAGGCCGTGCGTGCCGATTTGCTCGCCGGGGTTGTCTCGGAGGCGCGTCTGGAGGTGCTTGCAAGCCAGGTGGCCGACCGGAAATCCAGCGGGGATGACCGCATCGACTCCGTTCTTGAAGAGATTGAACTCCGAGTGAAAGTCGAACTTGCAAAGCTTGGCCGTTTCACGGACAGGTGATGGAAAAACTTGGCCCTAATTTACGGTGAAACTCGTTGATTTGCGCGCAACAAATTGAAAATTATGACATTTTTTTAATGATATTTTTCAAAAATGAACCGTTGTCGCCTGATGGAAGCGGCTATATATTGCGCGCGGCCTAACGGTAATCCGGAGCTATCGATGACGGTTGAAATTGAGTCTGACTATCGTCCCTCTGAACACGAGCCGTTTATGAACGACAGGCAGCGCGAGTATTTTCGAGACAAGCTGCTTGCATGGAAAGATGAGATTCTGAAGGAAAGCAAGGAAACGCTTACCAACCTTCAGGAAGAAAGCCAGAACCATCCCGACTTTGCCGACAGGGCGTCTTCCGAAACGGATCGCTCGATCGAGCTGCGCGCTCGGGACCGGCAACGCAAGCTGATTTCAAAGATCGATGATGCTTTGGAGCGGATTGCTGACGGGAGTTACGGTTATTGCGAGGAAACCGGCGAGCCGATTTCCCTGCGGCGCCTCGAAGCCCGACCGATCGCAACCTTGTCGATCGAGGCACAAGAGGCGCATGAGCGCCGCGAGAAAGTCTACCGCGACGACTGATTTCCAGAAACGGCGGGCCTGCCGAATGCGGTTGGCCTGAACACCTTCAAGGCCTTCCCGAACCGGGAAGGCCTTTTTCATTGGCCGGGGTCAGTTGGCGATCTTGTCCGCCATGACGGAAATGGTCTGGACGTAGACACTCGCCTTGTTCCATTCTCGGATCACACGATAGTTTGCGGTTCCGGGGCCCCAGGGCTGACCGCGCCGCCAGCCCTTCTTCTGCAGATAGTTGGCCGTCGAGGCGAGGACGTCAGGCACCGAGCGGATGAGGTCCCGGCGGCCGTCGCGGTCATAGTCAACGGCGTATTTCATGTAGGAAGACGCAAGAAACTGCGTTTGCCCGATTTCACCGGCCCATGCGCCGCGCATTTCCCCGGGGGTCATGTCGCGCCGCTGGACAATCTTCAGGGCGTTGACCAGTTCATTGGTGAAGAATTTCGAGCGCCGGCAATCATAGGCCAGCGTGGCGAGAGACTGCAGGACCGGCATGTTGCCAAGATAGCCGCCATAGTTCGTTTCCAGACCCCAGATGGCCAGGATGACCGGGGCAGGGACGCCGTATTTCTTTTCGATGCGGTTGAACAGGCGCGCATATGTGTTGCCCAGCTTCTTGCCGCGCCGGATCATCGCGTTGTTGACGCGCTTTGCGTAAAATTGCTGGAAACTGAGCTTGAAAGACTTCTGGTTCCGGTCCAGCCGGATGACCTTGGAGTTGTATTTCACGTTCTGGAGGGCGGATTTAACGGTTCTTTGTTTCAATCCATACCGTTTGGAGTTGGCAATGAAATCCGCTTTCCATGCTTCGAACCCATTCGGTCCGTTTCCGCATGTGGCAGCGAGGACGGGTGCAGTCGACAAAAACAAAAAGCAAACGACAGTCAAGAATAGCGGGCGCATGGTGCCTCCGGTTACCTGAATCGATCTAGGGTCCTGACCCTAGTCTACTCTATTAAAAAAATGACGCAGCGTCATATCAGAAAAGACAATTTGAACGAAAAACGAGAACGGGCACGGCACTCGGGGAGCGAGATGCCGTGCCCGTCGTCAGCCGCCCTGGTCGAAGCTTCTAGAACACTTTGACCAAGGCTGGCCGGGGGACTGAATACGGGTTGGCGGATCAGAAGGGCAGCAGGATATCCAGGACCTGGTTGCCGACGCGCGGCTGCTGGACGGTCGTGATCTGGCCCCGGCCGCCATACCCGATCCGGGCCTCTGCGATCTGTTCGCTGGCGATCCGGTTGTTGGCGGTGATGTCTTCCGGTCTGACGATGCCGGCGACGATCAGCTCACGAACCTCGAAGTTCACACGAACTTCCTGGCGGCCCTCGATCACGAGATTGCCGTTGGGCAGGACCTGGGTGACGACGGCCGCGATCTGTGTCTGCAGCGTTTCCTCCCGGTCGACGCTGCCTGCGCCCTGGAAGCTGGAATTGCTGCCGACATTGGCGAGGTCGCTGGCGGCGGTTCCCGCCGGCAGGAAGATCGTGTCGATGGCCGTGCCGAGCGCACCTCCCACTCCGGCGCCGCTCGATTCTGTCCGGTTGCGTTCCGTGGTGTTCTCGATTTCGGCCTCGTCGTCGATGGTGACCACGACGGTCAGAATGTCACCGACCTGGCTGGCGCGCTGGTCCTTGAAGAAGGCACGGCTGCCTGACTGCCAGAGGGAATTCGGATTGTAGTGCACCTGCTGCGGTTCAGGCATGGGCATCTGGACCGGGCGGTAACCCGGGGTCGTGGTCGGATCCTGGATCGCGTTGAGGGCAGGCTGCTGGCCAACTTCCGCAAGCTGGTCGGCGGTGCTGCATCCGGCGAGAAGGGCTGCCAGGGCGATGCTTGCCATCAGGTGTCTGTATCGGGGAGTCAGCATCAGTTGGTCTCGCTGTTCAGGCTTGCAACGACAGGATTGGCGGTTTGAACGCGCACCTGGCCGCGGGAGGTTACGATTGCCGGCACAATGCGGCGGGACTGGAGGTTCATGACGTCAATGACGTCGCCTTTCGCACCGTCGTCGAGCGCCTTGGCCCTGGACGTGAGCTTCAGCCCGGGCATGTTGAAGGTGACTGTCACCTTGTCGCCGCGTCCTACCAGGACAGGGTGCTGGAAGTTTCTGCGCGACAGCGGCGTGTTGGCTCTGACATTGGTCTTTGCTTCCTTGCCGACAATTTCCTCCGACGAAAAGACGGCGCCGGTCGGAACGCTTGAACGCACCATTCGGATGTTGGTCAGGTCCTCTTCCTTGAGAAGATCGCCACGCCGCAGGGGCTGGGCAAGAACCATAACGTCAACCATCTCCTGGGCTATTCCGGAAAGGATGACGGATTCGGTGCCGCGTTCCACGGACACCGTTGCCTGAATGACGAACCTGCCGCTGGTTTCTGCCCATTCCACGCTTTCGAGGCGGACGGGATCGGCGACCTTCGGGTCGGCGAGGATTTGGGAGGGCGCGTGCAACAGCGTCACATCGAGGCTGTCATGATCAATTGCGGCATTGCGCCGGGCGAGGGCGGTCCTCACAAGAGCCGTCATCTGCTCCCTGTTGATCCTGTTTGCTCCGCGGTGAACCGTGACGGTCCGCAAGCCGTCCGTTCCGGCGGAGGCCAGGCCAGCCGCACGGGCGCGCTCGGCGACAAGGTTGGCAGCAACATCGCCCGAAGTGCCCATGTCCGGTGATCTGAACAGCGGCTTTTCGGCGTGCGCGCCCGCATTGGAATAGAAGTCGCCGACCGTGACGATTTCCGACAAGGTCTTGACCTGCGAGCGCAGCACCGGAGGATCTGCGGCCACTGCCGACAGGCAGGCAACACCCGTCAACAGGACGGAGAGTGCTGCTTTGTAAAGCTGTTTCATCATCTCAGCCATCCCGGGTTAACGGAGGTTCGTTGTGGTCGAGTACATTTCGTCCGCGGCCTGGATGATCTGCGAGTTCATCTCGTAGGCGCGCTGGGCGGCGATCAGGTCGGAGATTTCAGTCACGGCATCGACGTTGGACATCTCGAGGAAATATTGCTGCAGGCTGCCGAAACCGTTGTCGCTCGGATTGCCGGTTTCCGCGGCGCCGCTGGCGTCCGTTTCCAGAAAGAGGTTGTCTCCGATCGCCTCAAGCCCGGCCTTGTTCACGAAACGTGCGAGCTGGATCTGACCGAGCTGCTGCGTTGTACCGGTGTTGTCGACACCCTGAACCGAGCCGTCGTTCGATATCGTCAGATCCTGGATGTTCTCGGGAATGGAAATACCGGGATTGACGGTGTAGCCGTCGACCGTGACCAGCTGGCCGTCCGCATCTCTTTCAAATGAGCCGTCACGGGTGTAGCCGGTGGTGCCGTCCGGCAGGTCGATCTGAAAAAAACCTTCGCCCCTGATGGCGATGTCGAGCGAGTCGTCAGTCTGTTCGAGCGAGCCTTGCGACATGATGCGGGCAGTGGATGCCAGCTTGACGCCCGAGCCGATCTGGACGCCCGTCGGCACGATCGTGCCCGCATCCGATGTTTCCGTGCCCATTCTGCGCAGGTTCTGATAGAGCAGATCCTGGAAGTCGGCTCTTTGTTTCTTGAAGCCCGTGGTGCGCATGTTGGCCACGTTGTTCGAGATGACCTCGACATTCTGTTCCTGCGCCTTCATGCCGGTTGCGGCGATCTGGAGTGCTTTCATTGTCCTTGCTCCCTAGTGCCGTCAGGCCTGAATTTTGCCGAGTGTCGAGATTGCCTGCTGGCGCAGTTCATCCGCGTCCTTCAGCATCTTGGAAACGGATTCGTAGGATCTGGTGATCTCGATAAGGCGCGTGACTTCGAAGACGCCATCGACGTTGGATTGCTCCAGGGCCCCCTGCACGACACGCGTATCCTCGGGGATCAGGGGGTCTTCACCAACAAATGTGGTTTCCCCCCGTTTCTCCAGATCCTGCGGCCGTTCAAAGCTGACGACCCGGATCTGCCCGCGTGTGCCAAGTTCCGTCGCGATCGTTCCGTCCTGCGAAATCTCGACAATGCCGTCTTCCGCGGTGAAGGTGATCGGCCCCGCCGAAGTGAGAACAGGCCATCCTTCAGATGACATGAGCTGTCCGTCCGTGTTCAGGTGAAACGCGCCGTTGCGTGTGTAGGCCTCGGTGCCGTCGGCAAGCTGAACGACAAAAAAGCCGTCACCCTCGAGCGCGAGGTCATAGTCGTTCCCGGTTGCCCTGAAGCTGCCGTTGGTGAAATCCGTGTGTGTCGCATAGTCGAGAACGTAGGAAAGTGTCTCGTCCTGCGCCTGAAACTCGGTCGCCTCGGCAACCGGCATCATGTATTCTTCAAACAGAAGGTTCTGCGCCTTGAAGCCTGACGTGTTGATGTTCGCCATGTTGTTGGCAACCACGTCGAGCTGATTCCGCAAAGCGGTCTGGCGCGATAGGCCAATGAGTAGTGCGTTCTCCATGTGAACGGCTCCTTTTGCTCCCCGAAGAGCCAGCATGTCTCCCCAGACCGGCGGGCTCGTTAAGGTTAATGCATGTGGTGTGCCAGTTTTTAAATCCTTGGGAAATCTGGGTAAAAGCGAAACGGCGAGGGTGCGCGCGGCAAGAGATTCCGGCAGAAGTTAACCACCTGGCAATATTTGCCCGGTGACTCGCGTTAATGGCTGGTAACCATTCGTTAACCTTTAACTCTTTAGTAATAAATACCGCGCGCGAGCGCTGAATTATGCGGAGTGCGAAATGGCTGACGAAACCGCAGCTGCCGACGACATCGAGGACGAAGGCGATGCAGGCGCAGCAGGTGGGAAGAAGAAAAAGCTGCTCTTGTTCGGCGGTGTCGGGCTGGTCGTTCTGCTGGCAGCAGGTGGCGGCGCCTACTACTTCCTGATGGGATCCGAAGCTCCGATGATGGTTCAGGGCGACACGGCCGAACCGGTTGAAGTTCAAAAGCCCGTTGTGTTCTTCGACCTTCCGGAGATGACGGTGAACCTGGCCACGGAAGGGCGGACGACCTACCTGAAAGTGCGGATCGCGCTTGAAGTTGAAAACCGCGGCATGATCGACCAGATCGAGCCGTTTCTTCCGCGAATCCTGGACGCGTTTCAAATCTATCTGCGTGAGTTGCGCCCCGCAGACCTGGAAGGGTCTGCCGGTCTGTTCCGTTTGAAGGAAGAATTGCTCAGACGGATCAATCTGTCGGTCTACCCGGCAAGAGTAGAAGGGGTTCTGTTCAAGGAAATCCTTGTGCAGTGACACATTGAATGGCTGACAGCGACGACGACGATCTGTCCGAAGAGGACATGGCCGATGCCTGGGGAGCAGCTCTGGCAGAGCAGGGGGCCGGCGGCGACGATGACGATGACCTGGCCGCGGCCTGGGGGGCCGCGCTAGAGGAGCAAGGGGCCGGGAGCTCGGACGACATGGCTGCCCAATGGGCGGCGATGATCGACGACAGCGAGCCGGATCTGGAAAACGCCACGCGCGGCGCGGACCGCGTCCTCAACCAGGAAGAAATCGACAATCTCCTCGGCTTCAACATCGAGGACACCATTGCCGGTGACCAGAGCGGAATCCGCGCCCTGATCAATTCGGCGATGGTCTCCTACGAGCGGTTGCCGATGCTGGAAATCGTGTTCGACCGGCTGGTCCGGCTGACCACGACATCCTTGCGCAATTTCACCTCCGACAACGTTGAAGTGTCGCTGGATTCCATAAGCTCGGTGCGTTTCGGCGATTACCTGAACTCGATTCCGCTGCCCGCGATCCTGGGTGTCTTCAAGGCGGAGGAGTGGGACGGTTTCGGCCTGATTACCGTTGAATCCAGCCTGATCTACTCGATCATTGACGTCTTGCTTGGTGGCGGGCGCGGCACGTCCGCCGTCCGGGTGGAAGGGCGGCCCTACACCACGATCGAAACTGGTCTGGTTCAACAGATGGTCGCGCTGATCCTGCAGGACGCGGAACAGGCATTCGCGCCGCTTTCACCGGTCCATTTCAACCTGGAACGCCTGGAAACCAATCCGCGCTTCGCCGCCATTTCACGTCCGGCAAATGCAGCGATCCTGGTGGAACTCCGTATTGACATGGAAGACCGGGGCGGATCGGTCGAGATCATGATGCCCTATGCGACGCTGGAGCCGATCCGCGATCTGCTGCTCCAGATGTTCATGGGGGAAAAATTCGGCCGGGATCCGATCTGGGAAGGCCATCTTGCCAGCGAGATCCACGCCGCGGAAGTCGAGGTCGATGCGGTGCTCTACGAGACCCATCTGCCGCTCAGCCGCGTGCTCAGCCTGGATATCGGCCAGACCCTTGTGTTCGACGTGGACCCGGCAGACCCGGTCACGATCAAGTGCGGCAATGTCCCGCTGACCGAAGGCACGCTCGGCAAGGTGGAGGATTCCATTGCCATCCGCGTCGCAAAGAACCTGCGCAAGCCGAAGATGACCCTGGCCGCGTTCGAGCGCGCCATGCAGAACGAAATGGAGCAGCCATGAGCACTTTGCCAATCGGAATGATCATTGAGGGCCTGGTCGCGGTGCTGTTGCTGATCACGATCGGCTATTGCTGGATGCTGAACCGGCGCCTGCAGCGCCTCAGGGCCGACGAGGAAGTGCTGCGCGCCACGATTTCCGAACTCATGACCGCGACCGAGATTGCCGAACGCGCGATCCTCGGTCTGAAAACAACGGCAGCCGAGGCTGACAAGGTTCTGGGAACCCGTCTTAAGCAAGCGGAAACCATGTCCGGCAGCCTGGCGGAACAGATTGGCGAAGGTGAGAAAATCTTTACCAGGATTTCGCAGATTGCAGAGGCTGCGCGCGCCGCGTCTTCGCATCCGGAGCCTGCGCCGCGCCCTGAGGCCTATGCCGTCCGGTCGCCGATGGAGCCTGTCGAGCACGTGCCGCAACAGGCTGGCTATGCCGCGCCGCCTGCGCAATCCGTGCAGCCGCACCAGGTTGCGCAACCTGCGCAGGTTACCGCCGCGTCGGCCCCGGTCTTCGAGCCGGAGCGCAAGCGCACCAGCCGTGCGGCGGATATCAGCAGCGCGGCGGCCGAGGCGACCGCAAGACTTGAACAATTTCGCAGACGGAACGGTGCTGCTGCATGAATTTGAGACTGTTGCCATTGTTGGGTGTTTCCGCGAGCGCGCTGCTTGCTTTGAAACTGCTCGGGTTCACGTTCGGACCCGAGAGCGGAAATCTGCCCATCAATGGCGCGGTCGCGCAGGAAACGCCCGCAGAAGGTGCCTCCGGGGGCGAGACGATGTCCGCCGACGTGGACACGATGCCGGCACCGCCTGCTCCCCCGTCGGAACCTGCTCTGCCGGCACAGCCGGTGCTGCCCGACAATCTGGAGATCGGCGGTTCGGCTGCCGAGCGCGCGGTTCTGGAAAGTCTCGGCCGGCGCCGCGAATCCCTGCAGGAGCAGCAAGGTCAGCTCGATCTGAGAGAAAAGCTGCTGCAGGCAACGGAGGAGCGTATCCAGAAGCGTGTCGACGAGTTGAAGGTGCTCGAGCAGCGCATCGAGGCTGTGGTGGAAAAGAAACGGCAGCAGGAAGTGGATGAAGTCGCCGGTCTGGTCACGATGTACGAGACCATGAAACCGAAAGACGCGGCGCGTATATTCGACCGCTTGAGCTTGCCCATTCTTCTCAAGGTCGTGCGCCAGATGAAGCCACGCAAAATGGCGGATGTGTTGGCGAAGATGTCGCCGGAAGCGGCGGAACGCCTCACGGTTGCGATCGCGAGCAACGGGTCGGCACCTGCGCCGATGGCTCCGGCGGCGCAGCCGCAGGCACAAGCACAGGCACCGGCACAAGACACGCTTCCCAAGATACCGTCAAACTAGGGTCAGGACTTATTAATTTGGTTGAATTGGCGCAGCAAACGGCGATGAGTTGCGAGGAAAAGCGCGACAAGCGGGCTTCCTGCCCGGTTGAGCGGTTTGACGAAGCAGACCGAAGTCGTTTTTGCGTCCCGGAGGGATAGGGTGAATTTGCCCGGCAACGTCGTTGCAAATCTTTGGAAACCGGACGGTTTCCTGCAGCTTTGCGCCTCGTATCCGAACAAATTCATCCCTACCAATTCACCCAAATGAATGAGTCCTGACCCTAGTGCGGCAAAACCCTATCTCGGCGGTGTGTTGCGGTAAACGAAAACGGCAGACCAGACGCACAGTCGCACGACCATTGCCACCAATGATATCCGCAAGGAAATGCCCGCGATACCGCGCACAAGTCCTGCCTCCAGACTGGCATCGGGCACGGTTGCAAGCGTGAACAGGCAATACGCGGTCACAAGTCCGCACGCACAGGCTGACCACCTGATCGGCAGGCATAGGGTCAGCAGAGCAATCAGCACACAAAAGGTGACCGGATCCATTTCCGCGCTTTCCATTCGGTTGTTTTACGGGGATCAAACCGAATGCATGTGCAGACCTTTTCAAGGTGTCTTGCAAAAATGGCGCAATCTCTCAGGAAAAGGCAGCGCGCGGTCTGCCCCTGAACAGGATGAACACCATGATCGCCATGTTGAGGAAGTTCCAGGCAATGCCGTTCATGAAGGCTGCCTGGTAGGACCCGGTCAGATCGTAGATCAGTCCGGACAGCCACCCGCCGAGCGCCATGCCGAGGATCGTCGACATCATCACCAGCCCGACGCGGCGGCCGGCCTCGCGCGCGGGCAGATATTCGCGCACGATCACCGCGTAACTCGGCACGATGCCGCCCTGCGACAGTCCGAAAATCAGGGATACCAGATAAAGCGATGCCAGGCCATTGAACGGGATGTAGAGAAACAGCGCCGCACATTGCAGGACAGACCCGATCAGGAGCGTTCTGATGCCGCCGATCCTGTCTGCGAGCACGCCCGAGATCAATCGGCTGACGACGCCCATGCCTGTCATCAGTGCGATCATGTCGGCACCGGGCGCTATGCCGTAGCCGAGGTCAACGCAGTAGGCGACGATATGAACCTGGGGCATGGACATGGCGACGCAGCAACTCAGTCCGGCAATCACGAGAAGGGCCTGCAGAGCCGTCGGGGACAAGCCGGTCGATTGACTGCCGAACGCTAGTGCGGAGGGGCTGGACGCCAAGGCGGAGTCCGGCGGTTGCCGCCTCAAGATCAGGGCGAGCGGCACCATTGTCACAAGACAGACGATGCCGATGACCAGATATGTCTCGCGCCAGTCCGCTGTCTGGAGGTTCCATTGAATGAAAGACGGCCAGAGAACACCGGCCAGATAATTTCCGGAGGCGGCACAGGCAACCGCAAGACCGCGGCGCTTCAGGAACCAGTGGGAGATATCGGCGACAAGCGGCCCGAAGGTTGCCGCGGTGCCGAGACCGATCAGGACACCTTGTGCGAGCGTGAACAGCAGGATGTCACGGCTTATTGCCGCAAGCGAAAACCCTGCTGCCAGGAAAATCGCCGAGGCGATCACAGGGGGAACGATCCCGTAGCGATCGACGAAGCGGCCGAGAATGTAGTTGCCGATGGCAAACCCGGCCATTGTCGCCGTGTAGGGGAGGGCGGCGCCCGCCCGGTCGACCCCGAAATCCGCCTGGACATCCGGCAGAACGATGACAACCACCCACATCCCGGCTCCGCCGATGGTGCTGAGCAGGATCGATATCGCCAGGCGGAACCATGCGTATGGGCCATCCTGCACATAGGGATCGGCTGTATCCGGATTGGACATCACAAACTTTCAAGAAATGCCACCATTTCTGCCTAGCAGGTTCGCAGGAGGCGGGCCAACAAATATCCTTGAAGTGTTTGAGAAGCATCTTGAATGAATGCCGGAGGCAGCCTGTGCCCCCGGCTGTCCCGCTGCGTGATCAGGCGACCTTTTGCGATGCCTCGACAGTTTCGGCGACGTAGCTTGCAAGGGATTTCGTGGGCCGTCCGATAATCCCGCTCAGCGCCGTCGAGCTGTTGTGAAGGTCGCCGTCCGCCGTTCTGGCGCTTGCATCGGCAATCGCCCTTGCGAACCCCTCCGGCAGGCCCGCACCGGACAGGACACCGGCATAATCGTCTTCGGTAAGGTTCTGAAACAGGATCTGGCGGCCGGTTTGCTTCGAGATCTCGTCTGCAAGATCTTGAAGCGTGATGGCCTCGTCGCCCGCCAGTTCCACAGAGCGCGTGGCAAGGTCCTCTCCAGCGACCGTACGTGCCGCGGCCTCCGCATAATCGTCGCGCCCGGCAACGGAAGTCCTGCCGTCACCGCTTGATCCGACAACAGCGCCATGTTCCAGCGCGGCCGCGATCGTCCCCGCGAAATTCTCCAGGTACCAGCCATTGCGCAGCGTTACGTGTGGAATGCCGCTTTCTTCAAGGAGCTTTTCCGTTTCGATATGTTCCGCGCCCAGGATGAGCCGCGTCTTGGGGACATTCAGAAGGCTTGTATAGGTGATGAATTTCACACCAGCGGATTTCGCGGCATCAATGACGGCCGCGTGTTGCGGCACGCGTTGACCGACCTCCGAACCGGAAATCAGCAGCAGGCGATCGACACCTTCCAATGCGTCGGGCAGACTTGCCGGATCATCATAGTCGAAGCGGACGACCTGCACCTGCGCGGAGAGAAGATCCTGCGCTTTTTCCGGGCTGCGCACCAAAGCGCGAACCGGTTCTTCAGTAAGGTCGGTCAGAAATCGAAGCACGCTTCTGCCGAGCTGGCCATTGGCACCTGTGACTGCAATCATCTCGTAATTCCTCAAGTTGGATTGACGCGGTTTGTCGAATGCAGCTGATGTAGATTTTGCACTTACTTTTTGTTAGTACGCACCAAAAGGTTAGTTTTGAGGTTTTTCGAAAAATGACCGAAAACAGTCGATCGGATAGGGTGAAAAGGCCTGCAGACGCACAGCCGGACGGCGACGTGGGTGTTGCACTTTCGGAGATGATGCGGCGCGGTGAGCTGTTCAACCAGAACTGCCCCTCCCGTGAAATTCTCAAACACCTGACCAGCCGTTGGGGCGTTCTGGTGCTGATTGCGCTGCTTGAGCGCGATCAGAGATTTTCAGAGCTTCGGCGAACCGTTGGGGGTGTCAGTGAGAAAATGCTGGCGCAGACCCTGCAGACGCTGGAAGCCGACGGTTTCGTCGACCGGTTTTCACATCCAGTTGTCCCGCCGCATGTGGATTATAGCCTGACGCCAATCGGGCGAGAGGTCGCCTTGCAGGTACGGCAGATCGCAGACTGGATCGAGGTCAATATCGGGCGGATCCTCTCTTCCAGGGCTGAAAAAGAGGCGGCGAAAGCACCTGGGTAGTCCGTCCTGCCCGGGTTCGTTCTGACTAGTTCCGAGGGCATAAGCGGCCGGACTTGCCGCTGGTCAATCTCATTTCCACACAGCCACCGGTGGTCGGTCTTCGCGATTTGACGTCTGCCGCAAAGCGCACCTGGTGAAGTTCCTTCGCACGGCCATCCATTATTCCAACGACCCTCAGCGTCCGGCGATCGTTTGAGGGAACCGCGATGTCGGGACGTCCGTCGGCATTGAAATCGATATCCGCAGAAAGATCCTGCTCGCGCGCGCCGATCCTGTGGTTGGAAAAACCGGCAATGGACGCAATCGGAACCAGCGCCTTGCCGCGCCATTCGACGAAAAAGAGCGTCCCGCCGATATGAGGCGTTTCGACATAGGCAATCTGTGGCTTGCCGCGTCCAGCATAATCCGCAATGCCGGCAATATTGAGCCACCGGTTCGTTCTGCCGATCGGGTCCGTTGACGCCAGTTCAACGAGCTTGCCGCCGCGCAGGCCATAAATGGCGACGCTGCCGCCGGCATCTGCAAACGACCGGATCGTGATCACCTCGAAGCGACCATCTCCGTCCAGGTCGGTGATCCTTGGTGTCCTGTCCTCGAAAACCTCGCTTTGCGGCAGGTGAAACTCGAACATGCGTCCGTCGCGCAGGGCCACATGCAGCGAACCGGCTTCAACGTCGTCTCCCAGGATTGCGTGCCTGTAGCGGCGGGTCGGAGTGCCGTACCAGGCAACAACTGCATCCTTCGTGCCGGGGTTGTGGATGGCATAGGTGCCATCGGGAAGACCTTCGGCGGGGCGTTTTTCAGCGCCAGCCCAGACGCGATCGGGAATATTTGAAGCGCTGGATGGCAGCGACAACGAGAACAGGCACGCAACAGCGCAGGCGATTGTCGACAGGGTTTTCAAGAAACACTCCTATTCGGCGGCATCCAGATCCCGGGGTGGCTTCGCCGCGGCATGAAGGCAGGCTTCGGTCGCGGCATCCATTGGGACGAAGAGTTCGATCGTCATACCTTCAACAACCGCGTCCTGGACCGAGGCGAGCTGGCCCAGCATGGATGTCAGCCGCAACCGGCTTCCATCGGGACCGCGAACCTCGACGGGGACGAACACCGGCACGTCTTCGCGGAATGTCTCGTCCAGTCCGTCGAGCAGTCCGCTTCGATGCGCCTGGTCCAGCAGATCGGCAAGTTCGGGATCGTCCGCCGCTTCCCGGTAAAGACGCGCGGCAAAGATTGGAGCGGCTTCGGTCCAGTTCAGCACGCGCTCACGGAAGTCCGGCGACAGGAAGATGCGGAACATGTTCGGCGGTTCGTTCTGTTCGCCGATCACGCCGGCCAGAAACAGCTTTCCGGGGAGGTTGTGACGCAGAATGGTCCAGCGCTTGTCGAGAACGAAGGCGGGGAAGGGCCAGTTCGCCAGCAGGCGGGTTTCAATGAGGTTCAGCGCCTCCTGAACATCGGCTGAGTCCTCCGCCCGGCACTTGTAGGGGCTGGCGAAACCAGCGGTGTCGTAAAGCACATGTGCCCGTGTCACCGGCAGGCCGAGCTCCCGTTCGATCCTCTGGATCATGTAACGGCTCGGCCTTGCGCGGCCGGTCTCAAGGAAGGAGACGTGACGTTGCGTCGACCCGATACGGCCGGCAAGCTCCGCCTGGCTCATGCCACGCTCGCTGCGAATGGATTTGAGGGAAGTTCCGAAGGCAGAGCCGGGTGCGTTCATGTTCGGGTCCGTGGACTGATTCTATTCCCTGCAAGGGAATTGCTGCGACTGGCGAAAAATCTAGGCTTCCGGCGACGTTCAATCAACACACGAACGCTGGAGCTGTTTCATGACTACCTGGATCCTCGCCGTTCTGGCTCTCTACCTTGTCCAGATTTACGCAACTGCGCTCTTCTACCTGCCGTCGGTCAGCCTGTTCAAACTGGCAGGCGGACGTGACGCATTGCCGGACAAGGGCAGGCTTGGCCTGCGCGCGGACAAGGCGCTTGTGAACATGAAAGAGAACCTGCCATTCTTTCTCGTTCCCGCTGTCCTCGCCTACGTCCTCCCCAACACGGACATGGGATTGGCCGTCCTGGGTGCGCAGATGTTTTTCTGGGGGCGTTTGGCCTATGTTCCTGCCTATGTGACGGGTATTCCCGGACCGCGCTCGATTGCCTACGGCGTTGCACTGATCGGCAATATCATCACCGTCGCAGCGCTGTTCGGAGGATGAAAAGACGCTTGAAGAAGAAGCGGAGTGGACAGGGTTCCTGACCGGTCCTCTCCGGTCAGAGGGTGCTTCAGTCGGCCTTGTCCGCTTTTGCGGGTCTACCGCCGCCATGCACGAAGTTCATCGCGTGACCATTCAGGCAGTATCTGAGGCCGGTCGGACGCGGGCCATCTGGAAAGACATGGCCCAGATGAGCATCGCATTGATTGCAGCGTATTTCGGTGCGCACCATTCCATGAGACTTGTCTTCAAGCTCCCGGATAGCTTCCGGGTGCACGGATTCGAAAAAGCTGGGCCAGCCGCAGCCGGCATCGAACTTGGTGTCAGACATGAACAGCGGCGCATCGCAACAGATGCAGTCATACCGCCCAACCAGCTTGTTGTCCCAGTACGGACCGGTGAACGGACGCTCGGTTCCGGACTGGCGCGTGACATAGAATTGCTCCGCGGTCAGCTGATTCATCCATTCAGCGGTCGTCTTTCTCACCTTGGGCGCCTTGTCTTCCGTTTGGGTGATGTCGTCGCTCATAGTGAACTTCCCGATTTTTCCTTGGTTCGCGATAACATAGGAGGCAGCGTCAAAAGCTCAAGAATCCTCGACCTTTCGTGATCAGCGTGTCAGCGTTTTCATGAGGGTCTTGACCCTGTTGCCGCCTTCCTGCCGTGCTTCGAATACGCAGTTTTCCGCCGCGGACAAAATGAACTCGTGGCTTTCGGATATCCCGTTCTGTTCAGCCACGGTACAGACCGCGCCAACGGATGCGGTCACCACGCCGTCGCCCGCGGCGTTTGGGATGGCCAGATCCTCAATTGCAACCTGGATGTAGGCGCTGATCGTTTCCGCTCCCATCTCATGCGTTCTCGGGAGCAGCAACGAGAACTCGGACATGGCGGTGCGTGCGGCAATATCGGCCGGCCTTCGCGCGGTTTCCTTCAGCGTTTGTGCCACCTTGACGAGGCAGTCCTCTGCTGCCTGGGTGCCGCACTTTTCGACAAGTGTCTCGAAGCGATCGAGCGTCACCTTTATCAGGCTAGTATGTGTCTTTTCCCGCAGCGCGAGCGCCCATTCGCGCTTGAGCGTGTCTTCAAAGGCGTTCCGATTGCACAGCCCTGTCAGTGAATCGGTCTGAGAGGCGGCTTCAAGCAACCCCTCCAACTCCCGCAGCCGCGCAATGTCCCTGAAAAACAGCGCAAAGGCGAACACCTTGCGATCGGCATCGGCCAGGGCATGCACGGCGGCATGAACCCATACCGGGGCCCCGGTTGCCGAGCGCAACAGCAGTTCGGCGCTGGGCAGGTGGCCGTCCGGATCGCCATTGCCCGACAATATGCGATGAAGAGCGCCGGCATCCCTGTCTGCCAATTCGACCTGCACGAGGTCGCCCAGATGTCCTTCAAGAAGATCAAGCGGCCAGCCGAAAAGCGTTTCTGCCGCCGGGGAGGCAAACAGCATCGACCCGTCGAGCGACACCACAAGGACGGCGTCGCTGCCGAGTTTTACGATTTCGCCAAAATCTATGCTGCGTGCGTGCTGCCGGTCTTGCCCGGAAGAATTCTTGTTTTTGTGGTCCAACGCCATAACTGCCTCGCTCAGCTGCCGGTCGACAATCAGCCGCCCTTGGCCTTGCTCCTTCAAAAGGGAACGTTATTTGGACTTTGAAATCAAGTGGCAACGATGACGACGGTCCGTTGAAGCAAAGCGCTGGCCAGCCGTTTGACGCCGGCGGCCGCGGGAATGCAACTCTGGATAAAGTCTTGTTGGATGCCTGACGTCGATGAAACCCCTGTCTGCTCCCGGATATCGGCGAAAGTCACAACCAAAGTCATATCTGACCCTGCCTAAGTGACTAAAGCGTAGAAAAATCCAATGAGAAAAGCTTGAAGACACGCAATCATGAACCTAAGACATGTCATAAGTCTTCCGGCCCGCTATTATTTAGCGTCTGGGTGTTGATTCGAACCGGTCAACACAGGCCGTTTTATTCAAAATGTGACGAAAGATCGGTATGACGCCTGCAGTGATCGACGACACGACTTTGTACGCCGTACTCGCCCCATTTGCTGCCGCGGTCGTCGCCCCGTTCCTGACGCGCTGGCTCAAGCACAATGCCGCCTGGCCGCTGGCCCTCGTTCCCGGGCTGATTTTTCTTCATTTCGTGGGCTTTATCGGTCCCGTTTCACAGGGGCAGACCTTCGTGGCTGCGAAGGCCTGGGCTCCCAGCTACGGCGTCAACTTTTCGGTCTATGTCGACGGCCTTTCAACGCTTTTCGGGCTGCTGATCTCAGGGATCGGCACCTTCATCATCCTCTACGCGGGCGGCTATCTGAAGGGACATCCGCAACAGGGCAGGTTCTTTTCGTTCCTGTTTCTGTTCATGGGGGCGATGCTCGGGCTGGTTCTTGGCAACAACCTGATTTCGCTTTTCATTTTCTGGGAACTCACCTCGATTACGTCTTTCCTGCTGATCGGGTTCGACCATTTGAGGGCTGCCTCCAGGCGTGCGGCAATCCAGGCGCTTGTCGTCACTGGCGGCGGCGGTCTGGCGCTCCTCGCAGGCTTTATCGTGATCATCTCGGCAACCGGCGAAATCGAAATGTCGGTCCTGCTTGCATCCCCCGACATCATCAAGGACTCCGGCCTCTACCTGCCGATCTTCCTTTTGGTGCTTGGGGGTGCGTTCACAAAGTCCGCGCAGTTTCCGTTCCATTTCTGGCTTCCGAATGCAATGGAAGCGCCGACGCCGGTTTCCGCCTATCTTCATTCCGCAACAATGGTGAAAGCAGGCGTCTATCTCCTGATGCGCATGCATCCGCTTCTCGGCGACACGGCGCTCTGGACAACCGTGCTGCCCCTGTTCGGTGGCATCACATTGCTTGTGGGAACGATCCTCGCCGTGCGGCAGACAGACCTGAAGCTGATGCTGGCCTACACCACGGTGGCTTCGCTTGGCCTTCTGGTGATGCTGACCGGAACGAGCTACGAAAAGGCGCTGGAAGGTGCGGTTCTCTATCTGCTCGCGCATTCCCTCTTCAAGGGGGCGCTGTTCATGGTGGCCGGGACGATCGACCACGAGGCAGGCACGCGGGACGTGACCAAGCTGGGCGGTCTGCGGGCCCTGATGCCGCTCACCTTTGGAGCCGCGTGTCTTGCATCTCTCTCCATGGCCGGTCTGCCTCCATTCATCGGTTTCATCGCCAAGGAAATTCTCTATTACGGGACCTCTGATATCTCGGCTCTGGGGCAGCTCGGCATCATCGTCACGCTCGTCGCCGTTGTCGGCAATGCCCTGATGCTGGTGATTGCGGCAGCTGTCGCGATCAAGCCGTTTCTCGGAGCGCCGGTGGAGACCCCGAAACACGCCCATGAAGGACCCGTTCTGCTGATTGCCGGGCCGGTCGTGCTCTCGGTCACGGGTGTGATCCTTGCGCTTTTTGCGCACACGACCGGCGTCTGGTTCATTGGTCCGACCCTGTCGTCGCTTCTGGGCGAATTCACGCAGATTGACCTGCACCTAATCCCGACGAAGTTCAACGCACCGGTGATCCTGTCCTTCATAACCGTTGGCCTTGGGATATTGCTGTTCACCCAGCTCGACAGGATGCGGTCGATGATCGCGTCCGCGCTGGATGCGATCGGCTGGGGACCGGACAAGGGGTTCGACCAGGCGGTCAGCGGAATTGTTTCCTTTGCCACCACGGTTACGCGTCTGCTGCAGACCGGGAAGATGCAGACCTACATGCTGCTGACCTTTGTCTTCACGGCGCTCGCGGTCTTGTTGCCTGGCTATCTGACCGGAAGTTTCCCCGCAATGCCCAAGCTTCCGGAATACCGGTTCTACGAGTGGGGCATCCTGCTGATCGCCGTGCTTGGCCTGATCGCCGTCCTGATTGCAAGGACGCGCCTGACGGCAATCGTCTCACTGGGTGTCCAGGGCTTCGCCGTTGCCCTGATTTTCATGATGTTCGGTGCGCCGGATCTGTCGTTCACCCAGTTCATGGTGGAGACACTGTCGGTGGTCATTCTCGCGCTGGTGATGACACGTCTCAATCTTTCGCCGCGCGATCACAGGTCGCTTGCGTCAAGCGTCGTGACCGGTGTGGTGGCCGCGGCGGTCGGTCTCGGGCTCATGCTGACGCTGCTGGCGATCACGCAGCAGCCGTTCGACAGCAGGCTTTCGGAGTTCTTCACCGAGTTCAGCCGGTCCATCGCGCATGGCCGGAACATCGTGAACGTGATCCTCGTCGACTTCCGCGGCTTCGATACGCTTGGTGAAATCGCCGTTGTCGTGCTTGCCGGCCTGTGTGTCCTGGCGCTGATCCGCATCAAGACCCGGACGAGCGGGGAGACCGGGGCCAAATCGGCTGATGGTCAGGCCGAGAACCAAACCGTGGAGGTGCGCTGATGCGGACGGTTATCTTCCGGACAATCGCGCCTTACCTGGCTGCCCTGATGGTCCTGTTTTCAATCTTCGTGCTGCTGCGCGGGCATAATGAACCCGGTGGCGGCTTCATCGGCGGGCTGATCGCCGCGTCCGCCCTGGCGATTTTCGGGATTGCCTGCGGCGTGGCCTCCGTGCGCCGTGCGATCGTGTTTCACCCGATGAGCATCTCGGGCTTCGGGCTGTTCATCGGCGCGCTGGCAGGCGTCCTGTCCTTTTTCAAGAACCAGGCGTTCATGACCAGTCAATGGCTGATCTTCGACCTTTTCGATGTCGAAATCGCGCTTTCAACACCGCTTGTCTTCGATATTGGCGTCTATCTGGTTGTCGTCGGCGCGATCGGTTCTATCGCCCTGGCGCTGGAAGAAAGGGAGGCTGACTGATGGAAACCGGTGTTGCCATTTTGATCGGGCTCTTCTTCACGGTCGCCGTCTACCTGATGCTGTCGAAGCATCTGGTGCGGATATTGCTCGGGATCGCGATCCTCGGAAACTCGGTCAATATGCTGATCTTCACGAACGGCCGCCTGACGCGGGAAGTTCCGCCGCTCATCCCGTCGCATCTCTATACCCCGGAGACCGCGACCGCGAACCCGCTGCCGCAGGCACTGGTTCTGACCGCAATCGTGATCTCTTTCTCGTTTTTCGCATTCCTTCTGGTCCTGGCCTTCCGGGCCTACCAGGAGCTGGGAACCGACGAAGTGAACAAGATGCGCGTCGCCGAACCTGAAAACGACCCAACTCCGCCACAAGGGTACTAAGCTTTATGGCCGGTTCTTCTGTTTCCGTCGACTATGCCGACGCAATGATCGTCACGCCGATTGCGGCTGGTGACTGGCTTATTGTCGCGCCTTCGCTGATCACGATGGTTGGCGGTGCCCTGTGTCTGATGCTGCGCAAAAACACGGACCTTCAGCCGAAACTCGGGGTGGCCTTGCTCGGCCTTCTGGTCCTGGCGAGCCTGGGGCTTCTGATCCGCGTTCTCGACCATGGCGTCATCACGATGGTGATGGGCAACTGGCTGCCGCCGTTCGGTATCGCGGTCACCGCCGATCCGCTTGGTGCAACGCTGACCTTCATCGGCTCCGTCGTTGCTTTCTGCGCCGGCGTGTTCGGCATGAAGACGGTCAGCAGTTCCGGCCGAAGATACGGTTTCTATCCGTTTTTGCTGTTGCTCATGACCGGTGTCTGCGGGTCCTTTCTGACCGCCGACGTTTTCAACCTCTATGTCTGGTTCGAGGTCCTTCTGATTTCGTCCTACGGGTTGCTGATCCTCGGCAATGATCGCATTCAGCTGGACGGGGCGGTGAAGTACGGCGTGCTCAATCTCGTCGGTACGAACCTGTTCCTCATTGCGACGGGCCTGCTCTACGGCATCTTCGGAACGCTCAACATGGCCGATATCGCGGTGAAGGTCGACGCGCTCGAAAATCCGGCGTCGGGAACGCTGGCAACGGTCGCAGCGCTCTATTTCCTGGCCTTTGCCATGAAGGCGGCCGCCTTTCCGGTCAATTTCTGGCTTCCTGCCTCCTACCACACGCCCAATATCGTCGTTTCGGCGGTATTTGCCGGGCTTCTGACCAAGGTCGGTGTCTATGCGCTGATCAGGATTTTCGTGCTCATCCTGCCCGCATCGCTCGACTACATGGCAGATGTCATCGGCATCGTCGCGATCGCGACCCTGATAACCGGCGCTCTGGGCGCCCTGGCACAGAGCGAAATCCGCCGCCTTCTCGGTTACCTGGTGATCGCCGGTATCGGTTCCATGCTGGCGGGTCTTGCAATTGCGTCCGGCGATACGCAGGCAACACTCGCGATATCAGGTGCGATCTTTTACGCGGTCCACTCTATCATCGTCATGACGGCGCTCTACATGGCTGCCGGCATCATGGGCATGATGGGAGGATCCTTCAATCTGCGTGAGCTCGGAGGCCTCTATTACAAAAGCGTTGCCTTTGCAGGGGTGTTTCTGGTGCTGGCATTCGCGGTTTCCGGTCTGCCGCCGTTTTCAGGGTTCTGGCCAAAGGTCATGCTGGTCGACGCGGCCTTCCAGGGCGGCCGGTTCTGGCTGGGTGCGGCGATCCTCGTCAGCGGGTTCCTGACGACACTCGCCATGGGGCGGGTCTGGATCTACGCGTTCTGGCGGGGAGGGCCGGAAGGCACGGCGGACGGACAGAGTGTCGAGGTGACGGGAACGGCCGAACAGCAGTTGAACAGCGGTGCGATCTGGCTTCCACTGGGTGTCCTTACCGCTCTTGTGGTCTATTTTGGTCTGCAGCCTGAATGGATGATCGAGCTTGCCACGCGAGGCGCAAGCAGCGTGGTCGATCCGTTCGGCTATATCCGCTCAGTTCTTGGAGAGCAGGGATGACGAGCCTTTTTCTGACAAATATCCTCATGGCCCTGGCCTGGGGTGCCGTGACGGGCAGTTTCTCGGAGATAAACCTGGCGTTCGGGTTTGTCCTCGGCTCGGGCGCGCTTTACCTGATCCGCGAACAGGTCGGCACGGCCGCATATTTCCGCCGGATCGGAAAAGCAGTCGGCCTTGCCGCGACATTCGTCTATGAACTGGTCCTGTCGGCATGGCGTGTCGCGATGATCGTGCTTCGGCCGAAGATAGAGCTGCAGCCCGGGATCATCGCGCTGCCGCTGACTGTCGACACGGATTTTGAAATCACGATGCTTGCGAACCTGATTACGTTGACGCCCGGCACGCTGTCGGTCGACGTCTCGGAGGATCGAAAGACCCTCTTCATCCACTGTATCGATGTTCCCGATCCCCAGGCAACGATTGACGACATCAAAAACGGTTTTGAACGCAAGATCATGGAGGCGTTCAGATGACCCCCTTCGAGTTATTCGCGTCGCAGTTTCTGGACGTTGCCGTCAAGATTTCGCTCGGCATTCTGACAATCTCTTTCATCGTCATCGTTTTCCGTACGGTGAAGGGACCAGGATTGCCCGATCGCGTCGTGGCGCTGGACATGCTGGTTGCCGTCGGCATCGGCTTTATTGCGGCCATCGGCGTTTCGACCGGTATCTATCTCTATATCGACATCGCGATCACGCTGGGTCTCGTCGGGTTTCTTGCGACCGTCGCCTTCGCGCGCTTCATTCTCAATCGTGGGATGGCCGGTGACGAAACGATTATGGACGAGGTGGAGGAAAGCATCAAACGCAGGGAGGCGGGGCAATGAGCGCTGTCGTAGAGATCATTTGCGGTCTGATGCTTATAACCGGTGCCTGTTTTGCCTTTGTTGCTTCGCTCGGACTGATACGCCTGAAGGATGTCTACATGCGCACGCATGCTGCGTCGAAGGCGGGAACACTCGGGTCCGGGCTCATGCTGCTGGCGCTTGCCGTGGAAGCGGGAGACCTTTCCGTGGTGACACGGGCTATCGCTGGAGTTGTATTTTTCCTGCTGACAGCCCCAATTTCGGCTCATTTGCTGGCAAAAGCTGCTTATGCGGCAGGATATCGCCCCTGTGCGGACACCAAAATCGACGCGTTGGCTGAGTCTGTTCGGCCGAAGGATTAAATTCGCGCGGACAACAGTCCTGCGAACACAAAGGAATGTCGTAAGGGAATACTATTGCTCACTTGTCGACTTTGGTGTTTTGGCAATAGACGGTATTTATAGAATTCGACTTTTATTGCCTTGATTTATTTTTTATTTGATTTTCGGGGTTGTGCCGGATCGAACGCGGCGATATAAGGCTGTGACCAAAACCTGCAAAGTAGAATCGCTTTAGATTAGATATTCCGCAAGTAACGTCATTTTTTAAGCGTTTTCGGAACAAATTACTTGCAGGTCTATACCGACGGAAAATTCGAGTTTGGAAGAGAACGGGTGAAAAATGACTGATAATCCGGTGGATGCTAATCTGATTGATCTTACGGCTGACATCGTCTCCGCTTACGTGAGCAACAATACAGTTGCTTCGACCGATTTGCCGAGTCTGATCAATGAAGTTCACAGCGCACTGCAAAAGACGGCATCTGCTTCCAGTGAACCGGAGCCGGAGCCGCTCAAGCCGGCTGTTCCAGTCAAGAAGTCCGTCATGCCGGACTACATCATCTGCCTCGAAGACGGCAAGAAGTTCAAGTCGTTGAAGCGCCACCTGCGCACGCACTACAACATGACCCCGGAAGAATACCGCGACAAGTGGGATCTGGGCGCTGACTACCCGATGGTTGCGCCGAACTACGCAGCGGCACGCTCCGAACTTGCAAAGAAAATGGGTCTCGGCCAGCAGCGGAAGCGTTCCAAGTAAGAACGGGTCCGGTTTCTGATCGATCAGATGTGACAGGAGCTGCCCTTCGGGGCAGCTCTTTTTTATGCCGCAGCGAGCGCGTTTTGTGCGTCCGATCGAATGCGTCCGACCATGGATCTCAGGCCATTAGAGCGCTGCGGCGTGAGGTGCTCCTGCAATCCGAGTTGGGCGAAGATACCCTCGACGTCGGTGTCGAGAATTTGTTGCGCGCCCTTGTTGCTGAAAAGGGACGTGACGATGGCAACGAGACCCTGAACGATCAGGGCGTCGCTGTCGCCCCGGAACGTGAGAACGGGCTCTCCGCCCGGGCCGGTCCCGATATCCGTAATCAACCAGACCTGGGACACACATCCGCGCACCTTGTTTGCGTCGGTCCGCTCGGATGGGGTCAGTTCCGGCAACTCCTTGCCCAGGTCGATCAGATACTTGTAACGGTCTTCCCAATCGTCCAGAAAATCGAACGTTTCGAGGATCTCAGCAATATCGGTGGCCATAACACTCGTCTTTTCAGCTCTGCTGCGCCTTCATATAGCTTGCGCGAGGCAAAGTGCAAATACCGGACGGTGCGGCCTGATGTCTGTGTGCCAGGTATGGAATCCCTAAAAGGTTGTTCACTCGGACAATCGGGTCAAGAAGCGCGATGCGGTGCATCGTGCACGTGGCGCACCGCGGTCTAAGGGCTGGATATCCGCACTCGCTGTGGAACGCATTCAAGCGCTAAACATCATGATTGGCCGGAAAAGACTCTGGATGTCGCGATCGATAAGAAAAGAAAAAACGCCGCAGATGAAATGGGCAGCTTTCCATCCGCGGCGCAGCGGTACGAGCCGCTGAAGTTTAGCCGTCGTTGCTGCAAGTCGCAGCAGCGCTCAAGCGGGGCGCAAAAGACCGTTGGACCGGACACGACACTCCCGGAACAACGGACTGTTGGCTCAGGTGTTACGGCCTGAGCCGGGTTTGGGCCGCGGAACCGGCCCGTTGACAGCCTCCTTTTTGGAGCCTGGATTCTTGGATGGAATGATTGCCGAGAAACCGTTGCCCGCAGCACCTGATGCCTGTGCCCCGGCGGGAACGGTTGAACCGGTCACGAGAGCGTCTCCGGTTTCCTGGCCCGGGTTCTGCGGGTCAAAATACTGGTAGACGATTGCCGCGCCGTCGCGTGCCCGGCTGCCGATCGCGCTCAGCGCGTTGCCGCCAGTCTCGCAGGCCTGAGGATTTCTGCTGCAGAAACCGCCGATGTCGGAGACCGTTGCCTGGGCCGCGAGGAACGCGGAAACCGGATCGACCTCTACGGTCCTTTCGGGCTTGCTGGTCTGGTCGGATCCGAGCGGAATCAGCACCAGTACCAAGGTGAGCCAGAAGGCCGTCCTTAGAAGAAACAACATTTTGCTACCCATGGTCAGTTCGAAGACACGCGCCGGTTTTTTTGTTGGCGCGTTTGTTATGGTCTGACCCTAGCAGGCACAAAAGAATGTCAGGTTGAATGGGTGAGGGCAATTTTCGTAAAATAAAACATGCATTTAAGGAAAGTTTTCTGAGAAATTGATTCAAATTTTATCGATCGGACGCCATGTCGTTGATTGAGGCTGCCTTTTTGGATTTTTTCGCGCGATTGAAGTCATCCTTTATCGTTCATTAAGCGCTGCAGCAGACAATGGCGACCGGGACAACGAAAGCGGACCTTTCCGTTGGATTCGTGTGGTAGTATAGAGTGCGTAACCCTCTGAAAATAATAACGAAAGTCTGGGAGCTATGGTCGGTTCGGGTCGACGGGATGATTCATCCGGTGGCGGCCGCCGATAATTTTTTGGCACCAATTCACCGCTCGCTCCTCACAAGCTGCCTTTTGAGCGGAACCGTCGCGCTTTTCATCCTGCCGTTGCATCTGGCATTGGCGGGTCCGCCGCATGTTGCCACGCTGCTGGTGCTTACCTGGATGCTGAGCCAGTGGCCGATTGCCCATTACCTGTCGCGCACCGGTGCCATGAACACCACGATCGCGCTGTCTTCCGGACTGTTTGCCAGCCTTGTGGCCGCCGTGTGCCTGATGACAGGAGGAGACAGTTCCTTTGCACTCCTGTGGTTGCTGATCCCGCCGGTCGAGGCGGCCTTTGCCACGAACCGGAAAGTCACCATCGGGGTATCCTTGTATTGCTGCGCCCTCTTTGCCGCTGTTACGCTTTTGTCGGCGGGCGTTCCGCACTCCATGACGCTGCCGCCGGAAGCGGGCCTGTTCGCTTCTGTCGCCGCCTTTTTGTACACGGGAATGCTGGCATCCAGGATTTCGCTCGACCGGCATCGTGCCAGCGCCGAAGTCCTGAAGTCCGATACGAAACTTGAACGGGTGTCGAACACCGTTTGCGAAGTTCTGCTCGAACTCGACAAGGATGGACGGATTTCTGTTCTAGGAGGACCGGTCCGCAAGATGTTTGGCCTGGAGCCGTCGATTTCGGACGAGGACTGGGTGTTCCACCGATTGAACGTCGCCGACCGTCCGACCTATCTCGCCAGCCTTGCTGATGCCCGGGAGAGCGGGCAAGACGTGGAGTTGGAGGTCCGTCTCCGGCTGGGCTCGACCAAGCCAGGTGAGACCGGCCACGCGGCGTATTCCCGGTTTCAGTTGCGGTTGCGTGCCGCGCAGGCAAATGCGGACGATCCAAGATGCGGGTCCGTTGTGCTGGCGCTTCGGGAAAGTGAAGGCACGACCGCAGAGCATGGTCAGGGGCAACAGGGGCATGCGGCCTCGGGCAGCGCCTGCTGGAACCTGATCGGGGAGGCCGGTGCGAGCGCGCGGGATCAGGTTTCCGCGATTGTCGATCTCGCAGCCCTGGTCGAAACCGAAGGCAAGGCGCTTTCTGAAGGCAGCTTGCACCAAACGGCGAAACGCATTCGTTCTGCCGGTGACCGCAGCGCGCGCTCCCTGAATGCGCTGCTTGATCTGGTGCCGGCTGCGGATGGAGACATGAAAAGCGACTTCTGCAAGGTGGACGTGGCGGAGTGTCTGACACACAGCAGCAATCTCATCGGGCCTCTTGCCGATCGCCTGAAAGTCTCGCTCGACATGGCCGCGGCTGTCGATCTTCCGACTGTCTTCGTCGAAAAGAAGACGTTCCGGCAGTCTCTGCACCTGATTCTTTCAGAACTCGTGGAGACGGCAGGAGCCGGAGCCGTTATCCGTGCGGAACCCGTTGCGGGTTCATCCTGCATTGAACTGGTGATGACGGTCTGCAATCGTCAATCCAGCCTCAACTGGACCGCCGGTGGGTCAAGACCGGTCTTTGAAAACGCGGCTGCTTTGCTGAACGAGGCCGGTGCGGAATTGAGTATCCGTTCCTCGCTTGGCAGCGGCGAGCGTGTCGTCATCGTCATTCCGGTCAGGGCCGAGAAGGGCAGGCCGGAGCGAAGCGCGGGTGTTGATGACCCGTCCGCGCCATGGGCTGAATCGGCATAGGCGGCACCATGGCAAGAGCAAAGAAACAGAAAAATTCGCCAAAACCCCAGGAAACCCTGATGGCCAGGGCGGGTCATATTGCGCTCGACAACCCGGTCGCAGCCGGAGGCGCAGTGGTCATGGGGCTGACGTCCTGCCTGATCATTGCCAATGCGATCGGCTTGCAGCCCGGACGACATCCTGCGCCGCTCTTCAGCACGCGAGAGCGCGCCGAGGAACCGGTTTTGCCCGCACAGAACGGCCGCAGAAACGAATTGCAGGTGCAGGAAATCTCAACGCTCGTGCTTGATCTGCAAATCTCGCTGCGACGGATCGGGCTTTACGAAGGCCCGCTCGACGGGTTGAGCGGACCGGCGACCGAGAGAGCCATACGCGCATTCGAGCGCCGGGCAGGGCAGGCGGAGACAGGCAAGGCCAATGAAGCGCTCCTTGCCCTTATCCTGTTGCACGGGGATGCGCCCCAGGCGTCCTTCATTCCCGTTCCGCGCGCGAAACCGGGCGTGGGCAGTAGTCCCAACCCCGGCACCAGTCCCAGCCTCAGTGTCCAGCCTTCCGAAGTTGCCGGCATAGAGAGCGATCCGCATCTGCAGAAAATACAGAAGGCACTTTCCGACCTTGGTTACGGCCCGCTCAAGGCCGACGGCGTGATGGGTGCAAACACCACAGCAGCCATCAAGCGCTTCGAGCTCGACCGCGGGCTGCCCCTGACCGGTGAACCCGGCTCAGAGACCATAGAGCGGCTGGAGATGGTCAGCGGCCTCAGCCTGTCGGGATGATTGATGCCGTGACGGATCTGGCGTAAACCGTGCCGTTGACGGCATTTGCCGAAAGCAGCAAAGCGGAAGCCGGGGTTTTTTCGTGAGGGTCACATCAGAGTTCTTCGTGAGTGCGCTGGTCCGCAGGCTCTTTGCCGAAGGCGGCTTCGCGGCGGTGTCCCGGCGCGGGGCAGAGGAAGCCGGCGCTGTGTTTGTCAGCGTCGACAGGCTCGGGGGAACCTTCGACCTGTATGGGCCTGCGCCCCAGGCCTTTTTCAGTGAGCAACCGCAGGGCCGTCTGTTTGAGCGCCTTCTTTCCAGCGTGGAAGCCGAAGCCGTTTCCGAGCGCTTGCAGCGCGAAGCCCGGATGGATCCGGACTACTGGCTTGTTGAGGTCGAGGCGCGCGACGGCAATATCGACCTGCCTTTGGCCGAAGACGTGGAGGACCAGCCGTCTCCCGGTGCCGGTCTCTTCAAGTTCTAGGCCTTCAAACCTCAGGACGCGGACTTCTTCCTGACGTCGGTGCCGCGCTTTGCAAATGTCTTCTTGTGCGCGGGTTTTCTGACACCGGCTTCCTGGTACTGCGAGGAATGCCGCAGCGACGGCTTCTCGTTGCCCTGATCATGCAGGATCCATTGCGCCACCAGCGCTTCGGCAGCCCCATGGCTCAGCGTCCGGTGCATGCGCAACAGACCACGCAGATCCTGCAAAGGCGTTTCTTCGCCCAGCATCCGGATCAGGATCGTCGTGGTCGGAAACTCCGGCAAGCCCAGGGCTTTCAGTGCAATGGTGAGCCCCTCGGCCTGATCCTGCTGCAGCAGGAGATCGCAACTTGATCTGGACAGACCCAGGCCCTGGCTGAGCAGTGTTGCGAAGCGGCGCCGGTTTTGAAGAAGCGCTTCGGAAACGAGTGCCTCCTGGAGCCGGAGACGATTTGATTCTGGTCGTTTTGGCATGGTTCCACCCGGTGTTTGAGCCTGTTTCACGAGGCTGGTCATTTCAGCGGCGGCGATCGCCTGCTTTTTCAAGGGAGCCGGCAGATGAAGAAACTGACCCATCAGGCCGTCAGGACTGAGCGCGTCCCGCCCGGCAAGCTCAAGCCCGAGCGAGGCAATGATTTCGCTTCGCCGGCACAGCTTGGCCTTTTGGGTTGCGCTCAAGCTAATGTCTTCGCGTTCCAGCAAGATGCCGATTGCGCTGGCTTCGGCATGGTCGCACAGGGCCGAGATCACCGATTCGCGCAGGGACGGGCGGGACGCCACGGCCTTTCGCAGGACCTCCGGGCCGTTTTCCGCGGTCTTGATGAGAAGATCCACAGGAAGGCGCGGACTGTAACGTATGGCCGGTTCCGATGTTGCGGGATCCGCGTGGCGTGCCAGTGCTTCCTGCAATTCATCGGGTATTTCGGGGTGTCCGGCCAGGAGCGCCGAGATCTGACGACTGTCCTCAAGGTTCGCGCTTGGCAGGAGATTTCGCGCAAGCTCAAGGAAAATCCTTTTTTCTTCAACGTCATGCTTCTGCCGGCCGACGAATATTTCGGTTGCCGGGAGCAGAATGTTCCGGCTGTCCGTGCGCGCAGAAGCCTTGTCACGTGGCGACTTCGATCGAAGTTGCTGGGAATTTAAACGTTGGCTCTGTCGCATGACACCTGACTACAAATACGAAAGACCGTTCAGCCGTCGGAAGCTGTTTCCTTCAAAATGGACCAAAAGCGTTAGCATGCTGTTAACCCTGACGGCTTCTTAATGATTCCCGCACCAAGTAATGCGTCGCCCGTTTGACCGTTTTCGATCGGTAATACACCGCCGAGAAAACCGGAACTGAAGGAGGAGACGATGGGCACTTTGCTGGATTTTTCATCCGCACACCGGCCCACTGCACGTGTGGGCCAGCGTTCCAGAGAGCAACAAACCGCCAGCCGCGAGGCTTTTGGAGAGGTTATCCTCTTTCCAGGTGTGCGCTATGAGCGCCACGACCTTGATCTTGCCGCACGAATCGCGACCATCGGAAGAGCAGCTGGACCTGCTGGGTCTGACAAGGACTGACGGTCCAAGCCTCTCCAGCCGCATCGAGGCAGACCTAAGCCTCTCATCGCAAAGACAAGCGGTCTGGAGACATGCCCGATGGGCAATGGCAATGCAGCAGTTGTAGCTTCCGGCAGGTGCGGGCCCAGCAATGGTTCCGTACGGCCGGTCCGGCTCTTGTCCGGTCTGTTTGCTGTTCTTGTGGTTCTTGCGGGCTGTACGCGTCCGACAGGTGACTTCGATAGGGCAAGGCCATCCGTTATTCACGATGACCTGATGCCTGCCGTCGGCGAGAATGCGGCCCGCCTGCGCGGCGACCCGGTTTCCAAATTCAACTACACAAATGATGAAAAGCTGCTGCGCGACCGGGGCTGGACCCTGATCCGGCCTCCCTGGACGAAGGACTGGATCGGCGGAACGATGGTCGAACTTTCGCGCACGCGGGTTCTGCCGGAAACGGAAGGGCGGGTGCCGCCGGATCTTTACCTGATCTATCTGCGCTCGGACAAGTTCCGATCTTCGGATGCGCGTTATGACAAGATAGCTGCCGACGCGACCGGCGATGCCGATCTGGTCATGCCTTTCTGCGAGGTCGCGCTGCGCGTTCAAAAAGCCGATGATGAGCGCCTGCGGGTGTTGCGCAATCAAAAGGTGACAACACAGGAAACCTACGATGGCGCCAAGGCCCGCGTGTGGGAAAACCGGGTCATGGTCAAGTGGGTCGGGCAGGCGCTCCGATATCGGATCATTGCCTACAAAAAAGCCCTCAAGGGCCTTGAGATCGAGACGCCGAGCCGGGACCGGGTCTGGAAGGTCAACAATGCCATCCGGGAACTGGAAGGCCAGGTTCGGCTCGCAGAGGCCAGCTGCGAAGCGAACAACCGGTACGGGCAGGAGAAGCCTGCGAAGAAGTCCAGGATCTATACCGGTTGGAGCACGGAACGGGCGCCTGTGAAGAAATAGCGCTTTCGGCACAATGACGGCTGTTCCGGATTTAGATTGCCAATCGGATTGAACTTTCGACCTCCCGGCATTATTGCAATGGCAAGGATCCGGCACGCCAGGATGTTTTGCAAAGCCTGCCCAATCCGCCTATCGATCGTTCCTCATTGGTCCGGGAGCCAGCATGAACCAGGGAATCAATCAGCTTGTTCAAGAAGCGCTCGCACACCAGCACGCGGGACGTATTCCCATTGCCCTGAACATGTTTGAAGAAGTTCTGCGCCTTGATCCGAGAAATCCGCAGGCCAACTTTTCGCTCGGGATCGCGGATTATCAGGAAGGCCGGATCGGGCTCGCGATCGAGCGCTTCCAGATTGCCGCGAAGAAGGCTGGAAAGCATCCGCAGGTCCATCAGTTGCTCGGACTTGCGCTGTTGAACGCAGGCGATCTGGACGGAGCGCTTGCTTCGCTCAAAAAGGCGGTGTCGCTTGCTCCCAAGGACGCCGGCTTTCTCGCACAGCTCGGCGACATCTACCGGGCGAAGCGGCAAGCGGTGCTGTCCCGGCAGTCCTACGAGCGCGCGCTGAAACTCGATCCTGAAAACGGCTACGCGCTCGTGGGCATGGGCCAGCTTGAGGTCACGGTCGGGAATATCGATGAGGCGATCGGCTGGTTCGAAAAGGCCATTGCGTGCAAGAAGGAAGTGCCGACCGCGGCTCAATGCCTGAGCCTTGCCAAGTCCTTCAAGGAAAAACCGGCGCTCCTCGACGACATTGAAGCGCTTGCGAATGACGGTGTTCCACGACCGGGGCCCGAACAGGCGAACCTGCACTGGGCGGCTGGCAAGATCTACGCCGATATCGGCGACACCGCACACAGCCTCGAACATTACCAGAAAGCGCGGAACAGCCATTATCCGCCCTTTGATGCGGCTGCCTACGAAGACCGCATTCAATTCATGAAAAACGTGTTTGACGAAGCGTTCTTCTCCGAGCGTCAGGATGTTGCGGACAGGTCCGAGAAACCGGTTTTCATCTTCGGCCTGCCGCGGTCGGGAACGACCCTGGTCGAACAGATCGTCGGGTGTCATTCACGGGCGGCCAGCGGCGGCGAGATACAGTTTTTCAGGCACTTGCAGGAAGACATGGGGCTTAAGGGAGCACCGAGCGCAGCTCTTGAAAACCGCCTGAAGTCCATGGAGCCGAAAGAATTCAAGCGCATTGCGCGCAAGTACCTGGGTATTCTCGATGGTGTTGACCGGCGTGCGGACCGCGTTACCGACAAGATGCCCCATAACTACGAAATGCTGTGGCTGATCAGCCTTCTGTTTCCGAAAGCGACTTATGTTCATTGCCACCGGGCGCCAGCCGACACGTGCATTTCACTTCTGTCGCACCCGCTTTCTCCCGCGCACAATTATGCCGTTTCCCAGGAGAGCGTCGGCCGGTATTACCGGACTTACGCCTCCTTGATGGAGCATTGGGAAAAGGTCGTTCCGGCGCAGATCCATACGCTGACCTACGAGACGCTCGTTGAAAACCAGCGCGCAGAGAGCGAAGTTCTGCTGTCTCATGCGGGTCTGGCCTGGGAGGACGGCTGCCTGGAGTTCTATAAAAGCGAAACACCGGTGACGACCTTCTCCAACACACAGGTGCGCCGGCCGATCTTCACGTCGTCGCTCGGACGCTGGCGCGGCAAGGAGAGCCACTACAGGGAACTGTTTGACGCTCTCGGGACCTACGCGCCGCAGGACTGATCGTGATGTTCCACCGGTCAGCTCTCGCTGATCACGCCGCAGCTCGCCGCCTGTAGGGCGCGGTCGATGCTTTCGGCCTTTGATTGATGCGGAACATAGGCCCTTAGCAGCGCGAAACCGCTGATTTCGTCGGTTTCAATGACAATCAGGTCTTCCAGGTTTTCCGGCGGGTTTTCGCGCAGGATGGAGAGCTGCGACGGCGTGATGACCAGCATGGAGAGCCGGTCGGCTCCGGCGGTCCGGTTGTTCAGGCTGTAAAGGGCTTCGCCCGCCGCGTTGAACAGGCCAATGGACCAGAAGGTCGTCGGAATGCCCGCATCGAACAGAATGGGGCCATCGGCCAGCTGGAACCGGCAGGCGGCATGTTTCATGGCCGGATCAAGATCGGGCAGGGCTTCTTCCTGCGGCCTGACATCCGGGAGCAGGTTGAATTGGCGATCCGGCCCGTGGGTGGCGACATTGTCATAAGCGCTGTGCTGGACATTCAGCGGAATGCCGAACACGACAAGTATGTGGATGACGATTGCGAGAAACAGGATCGCGATCGCTCCCAGCGTTGTTGAAAAGCGGCGTGACAGGGTCATGGGCAGGCGAGCCTTTCGATGACGGGCAGGGAGATGCCGTCAAGGGCCGCTCCCGTTGTCACGGGTGCAT
>JBCBUA010000004.1:25246-59253 GCA_039818365.1 Pseudomonadota bacterium | reverse complement strand
CTGCCCCACTTCTTCGGCTCCGGTCTGGTTGTCTCCGTTCCGAAGCAGAAATGGGAACAGATCACGGCGGATGACCTTGAAAAGGCCTGCGGCCACGCCATTCGCAAGAATGATGTCCTGATCATCAACACCGGCTGGCACAAGCAGTATGAAGATGGCGACTATTTCGCCTACTGCCCCGGCCTTGTGCCGTCCGCGGCTGACTGGATGGTTGAAAAAGGGGTCAAGGTCGTCGGTCATGATACCCAGGCCAACGATCACCCGCTGGCGACCGCGATTGGTCCTCAGCGCAACGGCCCGATCCTGCCGCATCTGGAAGCCGAGTATCTGGAATGGTCCGGCGGACGCGATTGGAAAGACGATTTCCCCGAGTGGGAACCGGTCCACAACACGCTCTTTTCCAACGGCATTCTCGGGATTGAAAATGTCGGTGGAGATCTTGATGCGGTCACCGGCAAGCGCTGCACCTTCGCGTTCTTCCCCTGGAACTGGGATCGCGGCGATGGCTGCATCATTCGTCTCGTCGCCATGATCGACCGCGGTCAGCAGTACCGCATCGAGCCGGGCGAAGACTTCTGATCACCTGATGACAAGGACCGCCGCCAGCCGGCGGTCCCGTATGCCGCATCTGGGAGGAAGCGATGCATGTGAAGCGTTTTGAAGACGCGCAGCCTTACGAAGCACCCAATCACCACGGTGTCGTCGGCTTGCGCCTGCAGGGCTTTGAAGACGGCGGACCCGAAAACCAGTGGATCGGCCTGAGCCAGTTTCTGCCCGGCGGCGGTGCAGGACCGGATTCAACCCCCTTCGAGAAAGTCTATGTCGTTCTGGACGGCGAGATGACCGTTGAGACCGGCGGGACGACCACCGTCTTGAAAAAATACGACAGCTGCACGATCGCACCCGGTGAAGTGCGCACGATCGAAAACCGGTCGAACCATGTCTGCACCATGCTTGTCGTCATTCCCTATCCGCCGGAGGCAATTTGATGGCTGACGTCTGGACCCATCCGCTCGAATTGTTCGACATAAAAGGCAAGGTTGCACTCGTCACCGGGGCAACAGGCGCCTTCGGTGCCGTGGCCGCAAACGCGCTCGCCGGGGCCGGCTGTGATCTCATCCTGGCCGCCGGAAACAGCGAAATGCTTGAGAAGGTTGCCGAGGAATGCCGCGCCAAGGGCGCGGCTGTCGAGACGGTCAACAAGCGTCCGTCCGATGCGCCAACCTGCGAGGAGATGGTCGAGAATTGCGTAAAGCATCACGGCTCTCTTGACATTCTGGTCGTCGCCTCCGGCATGAACAAGGTCGCCAAGATCAACGACCTGGCACCGGAAGACTTCTCCAATGTCATGGAGGCCAACGTCACCCAGTCCTGGCTGCTTGCCCGGGCCGCAACGGCACAGATGATGAAGCAGTCGCACGGCGGCAAGATCGTTCTGGTGTCCTCGGCGCGCGGTCTGCTTGGCCATCCGGCAGGTTACACCGCCTACTGTGCGTCCAAGGCGGCGGTTGACGGCATCACCAAGGCGCTCGGATGCGAACTGGGGGCTGACAACATTACCGTCAACGCCATTGCCCCTACCGTCTTCCGGTCGCCTCTGACCGCCTGGATGTTCGAAGACGACGAACTCGCGAAGGGGTTCCGGGATGGCTTTCTGGCCCGCGTACCCAAGGCGCGGCTCGGCGAACCGGAAGACCTGATCGGCCCGCTCCTGTTCCTGTCGTCGAAAGCGTCCGATTTCTACACCGGACATATTCTTTATGCCGATGGCGGATACACGGCGGGCTAGGTGATGGGAGAACGCGGAAACATAGCGGTCCTTGGTGCCGGGCTGATGGGGCACGGCATCGCACTCACCTTCGCGCGTGCAGGCCATGAGGTCCGGGTCTATGATGCCTACCGGAACTCTCTCGACGCCTTGCACGACCGGGTGCGCGCCAGCATGGCCGCGCTTGGTGCCTCAGGCACGGAAACAACGGAGACGATCGCCCGTATCACACCGGTCCCCGACCTGGCCGACAGCGTTCGCGATGCCGACTTCGTCTTTGAAGCGGCACCTGAAAAACCGGAATTGAAACGCTCGCTTTTTGCCGATGCGGAACGTCATGCACCGGCGGACTGTGTTTTCGCCTCGAACACCTCGGTCATCCCGATCACGACGATCATGCAAGACCTTGGCGAGCGCGGCAGAGCACTTGGAACCCACTGGTGGAACCCGCCGCACATGATCCCGCTGGTCGAGGTCATCCGGACCGAATGGACCTCCGGCGCGGTTGTTGATGCGGCAATGGAACTCCTGGCCTCGGTTGGCAAGACACCCGTCCGTGTCGAAAAGGATGTCGCCGGCTTCATCGGCAACCGGCTCCAGCACGCCATGTGGCGCGAGGCGATCAATCTGGTTGAAAAGGGCGTCTGTACGGCGGCCGATGTCGACACCGTTGTCAACACCAGCTTCGGCAGGCGCCTGTCCGTTCTGGGCCCGCTCGCCAACGCCGATCTGGTCGGCACCGACCTGACACTTGATATCCATGAAAACGTATTGGCCGATCTCGACAATCGGCCTGCACCTTCTCCGTATCTGCGCGGCCTTGTGGAGGCAGGAAAGCTCGGAATGAAGTCTGGTGAAGGTTTTCGGAGTTGGACGCCGGAGGAAGCGGACCAGCTCCGCCAGCGTGTTTCAACTCACTTGCGCAAGCTGGACACCATCTTGGAGTGAACCGCTTGCGTCCGTGAAAAGCGCATCTGGGAGGAAAGACGATGACGCTCATTGGAAAGAAATTCGGCATTTCACGCCGTGGCTTCATTGCCGGCGCGACGGCGGGACTGGCAGCGCCTGCCATCCTGACCCGAACCCGGGCATATGCAGCAGACCCGGTCATAAAGATCGGTCATGTCAGCCCGCGTACCGGCCCCCTCGCCGGGTTTGCCGAAGCCGACGATTACGTCTTGGCGGGCATTCAAAAGGCTCTTGCGGGCGGTGTTGAAAACAACAACAAGTCCTACAAGATTGAGATCATCTCCAAGGACAGCCAGTCCAATCCGAACAGGGCGGCAGAAGTCGCGTCGGAACTGATCCTGAGCGACGAGGTCGACATCCTCGTTGGCGCGTCGACGCCGGACACCACCAACCCGATCTCCGACCAGGCGGAACTCAACGAGGTCCCCTGCATCACCACCGATTGCCCGTGGCAGCCCTACTTCTTCGGCCGCAATGGCGATCCGGCCCAGGGCTTCGACTACACCTATCACTTCTTCTGGGGGCTGGAGGACGTCATCAAGGCCTTCCTCGCGCTCTGGGAGGAAGCCGGTGTCGCGCGTAAAGTAGGCGGGCTGTTTCCCAATGACGCGGATGGCAACGCCTGGGGTGACGACAAGGTCGGCTTCCCGCCTGCCCTCATCGGCAGCGGTTTCGAACTTACCGATCCAGGCCGGTATCAGCCTTTGACCGATGACTTTTCGACACAGATCTCGGCGTTCAAGGAGGCCGGATGCGAGATTGTCACCGGCAACATGATCCCGCCCGACTTCGCAACCTTCTGGTCCCAGTCAGCGCAACAGGGTTTTCAGCCCAAGGTGGTTACCATCGGCAAGGCGCTCCTGTTCCCGTCGGTCATTGAATCCCTTGGCGATCGCGGCGATGGCCTGACCTCGGAAATCTGGTGGACCCCGGAACATCCGTTCTCTTCATCGCTGACCGGTGAAAGCGCCAAACAGCTGGCGGACGGCTATGTCGCCGCCTCCGGGCGCCCCTGGACGCAGCCGATCGGCTTCAAGCACGCGCTCTTCGAAGTCACGACGGATGTCATCAAACGAACTGCCGATCTAGAGGACCCGAATGCAATTCTTGAAGCCATTCAGGCCACGGATCTGCCAACGGTGGTCGGTCACGTCAATTGGGGCTTTGGCCCTGTGAAGAACGTCTCCAAGACACCACTCGTTGCCGGCCAGTGGCAGAAAGGTGCCAATGGCATGGAACTGGTCATTACGTCCAATCACAGCGCGCCGGAGATCCCCACAACCGGCAAGCTGAAACTCCTGGCGTAATGCCCTATCGGCGCACGGCTTCGCGGCCGTGCGCCCAAAACTTCTCACCCCTGAAGAGGCGCTGATGGCCCCAGTTCTCGAACTCAAGGACGTGTCAAAAGCCTACGGTGCAATCACCGTGGCCGACCAGCTGTCCTATCGGCTCGATCAAGGCGAAGCCCTTGGTGTCATTGGACCGAATGGCGCCGGCAAGACCTCCATGTTCAACCTGATCACGGGAACGGTCCGGGCCGACAGCGGACAGATCATGTTCTGCGGCGATGACATAACGCGGTACTCTGCGGCGCGGAGGTGCCGGCTCGGCGTCGCCCGTTCGTTCCAGATCCCGCAGCCCTTTTCAGGCATGACCGTCTTTGAAAACGTTCTGGTTGCCGCGACGCACGGAGCGAACCTGCCCGTTCAGAAGGCCAATGAGCACTGTCTTGAAATGCTGCAGCTCAC
This sequence comes from Pseudomonadota bacterium, assembly GCA_039818365.1. Lineage (GTDB taxonomy): Bacteria > Pseudomonadota > Alphaproteobacteria > Rhizobiales > Stappiaceae > Roseibium. Next base: position 54,768 of record JBCBUA010000004.1, on the reverse strand, counting down.
GGGCCTGATCGACAAGGCAAATGATGTCTCCGGCTCGCTCACGCTGCTCGGCCGCAAAAGGCTGGAACTGGCGCGGGCGCTCTGCGCGCAGCCAAAACTCTTGCTGCTGGACGAGATCGCCGGCGGCCTGACCGAGAACGAATGTCATTCCCTCGTCGAAACCATCAATACGATCCGGGCCACCGGCATTTCGATCATCTGGATCGAGCATATCGTCCACGCCCTTCTGTCGGTCGTGGACCGTCTGATCGTGATCGATTTCGGCCGGAAAATCGCCGAGGGCGATCCCAAGGAGACAATGGCAAGCCGGGAAGTGCAGGAAATCTACATGGGAGTGGATGCCGATGCCTGACGCTCTTCTCGCCACCAACGCGCTTACGGCTCACTACGGCGACTTTCAGGCCCTGTTCAACGTCGATATCAACGTTCAGCCCGGCGAAGTCGTTGCCATCATCGGCGCGAACGGCGCCGGCAAGACCACGCTCATGCGCTCAATCACCGGCCTCTTGACCAATCAGCCGGGCATGGTCACGTTCAATGGCACACAGATCGGGGCGATGCGCGCCGATCAGGTCGCCAGAACCGGCATCGCCATGGTGCCGGAGGGCAGACAGCTGTTTCAGTCACTCTCCGTTGAAGAAAACCTGATCATTGGCGGGCAGATGGGCCGCAGGGGCGCATGGGACCTGGAAAAGGTCTACGCGCTCTTCCCGGTCCTGAAAGAAAGGCGGCTGGTCCAGGCAACCGCACTTTCCGGCGGACAGCAGCAGATGGTCGCCATCGGCCGCGCCCTCATGTCCAACCCGGAACTCATCCTGTTCGACGAGATCAGCCTGGGCCTCGCGCCGATCATCATCAAGTCGATCTACGACGCCCTGCCCGGGATCATCGGTGAGGGCATGAGCGCCGTCATTGTCGAACAGGACATCGCCAAGGCGCTGAGCGTCGCCGGCCGAGTCTATTGCATGCAGGAAGGCAGGATTTCGCTCGAAGGCAGTTCACAAGAACTGTCTCGCGAGCAGATCAGCGCCGCCTATTTCGGTGTGTGAGACATGAGGGAACCGATCCAGCAACCGCGCCGGACGCAAGCGCGCACGAAGACCCGAACAGGCGGCATTGCGAACCGCGGAAAGGCATTTGGATGGAATGGATAAACGCCATCGTACAGGGTGTGCTTCTCGGCGGTCTCTATGCGCTGTTCGCTGCCGGCTTGTCGCTGATCTTCGGCGTCATGCGGCTGGTCAACATTGCGCATGGCGACTTCATCGTTCTGGCGGCTTTCCTGGCCCTGACAACAACCAGTGCGCTGGGTATCAGCCCCTTGCTGACGCTGCTGCTGGTCGTGCCTCTCATGGCCCTTCTGGGCTACGTGCTCCAGCGCGGCATTCTCAATCAGACCCTGGGCGACGATATCCTGCCGCCGCTTCTGGTCACGTTCGGTCTGTCCGTCATCATCCAGAACGGCCTTCTTGAAATTTACAGCGCCGATCCGCAGAAGATGAACGCCGGCGCAATAGAAACCGCAAGCCTTGCCCTTCCGGGCGATCTCAATATCGGCGTGCTGCCGCTGCTCATGTTTCTTGTTGCCGTCGCCGTGATCGCCGCCCTGCAGTGGATCTTTTACCGCTCGGCACTGGGCCGGGCCTTCCGGGCCGTATCCGACAAGCAGGACATTGCGCAGCTGATGGGCCTCAACAAGGCGCATGTGTTCGGGCTCGCCATGGCTCTGTCCCTTGCCGTCGTCGGCATAGCAGGTGTCTTTCTCGGTATCCGAACAAGTTTCGATCCGTCGATCGGGCCAGGCCGGCTGATTTTCGGCTTTGAGGCCGTCATCATCGGCGGTTTGGGCAACCTCTGGGGCACCCTGATCGGCGGCATCATTCTTGGCGTCAGCCAGAACATCGGCGCGCAGATCAATCCCGGCTGGCAGCTTCTGGCCGGTCACATCGCCTTTCTGATCGTTCTCGCGGTAAGGCCGCGCGGCCTGTTTCCCAGGATTGACTGATGACAACAGCAACCTACTCGATCTCAAGATCATCGCCTTCGACCCGCATCGCGGCGCTGGCAGGTCTCCTTGTGCTCGCTGCCCTTGTCGCCGCGCCCTGGTGGGCAGGCCGTGCGGATATGCGGCTTTTGAGCGAGATCTTTCTCTATCTCTCCCTCGCCTGCCTCTGGAACCTGCTTGCCGGATATGCCGGTCTTGTCTCGGTCGGCCAGCAGGCCTTTGTCGGCTTCGGTGGCTACATGCTGTTCGCTCTGGCCATATTTGCCGGCCTGTCACCGCTGGCGGCAATCCCGATTGCAGGTCTTCTCGGCGCAATCGTAGCGGTCCCCGTCGCCTTCCTGATCTTCCGGCTGCGCGGGGCCTATTTCGCCATCGGCACATGGGTGATCGCGGAAGTGTTCCGGCTCAGCTTTGCCCAGATTTCCGCTCTCGGCGGCGGTTCCGGCACCAGTCTTCCGGTCGCAATCGTGCGGTCCATGGCCTCAAGCCGATCGATGCGCGAGGCCACCACCTATTGGCTGGCGCTGGGCATGGCCGTTCTCGTCCTGGCCGTGATCTACCTTCTACTCAGATCGCGGAACGGTCTTGCACTCACCGCGATCCGGGACAGCGAGGTTGCCTCCAACAGTTTCGGCATCGACATCTGGCGCCACAAATTCATCGTCTATGTCGTGACCGCAGGCCTGACAGCATCGACAGGTGCCTTGATTTTCCTTCAGAAACTGCGGATTTCGCCGGATGCCGCCTTCAGCGTGAACGACTGGACCGCCTTCGTGATCTTCATTGTCGTTATCGGCGGCATCGGCACGCTTGAGGGCCCGATCATCGGTGTGATCGTTTTCTTCCTGCTGCGCGAGACGCTCGCCGATCTCGGCACCACCTATCTCTTGCTGCTCGGTCTCGTGGCCATCGTGGTCATGTTGAAGGCACCAAGAGGCATCTGGGGCTTCGTCAAGGACAGAACCGGTCTGGAACTTTTCCCGCTGTCGCGGCGGGTCGTGGACGAAAATCAGAAAAACGGAAAATAGAGATGGCTCGCAAACGGAAAAAGACAATCATCACCTGCGCCGTGACGGGAGCGATCCATACCCCGACAATGTCGGACGCGCTTCCCTTCACCGCCGAAGACATTGCCGATCAGGCCATCGAAGCGGCCAAGGCAGGCGCTTCCATCCTCCACCTGCATGCGCGCAATCCGGAAAACGGGTCCGTCTCGATTGCGCCTGATCACTTCAAGGCGTTTCTTCCGGTGATCAAGCAGGCAACGGATGCGGTCGTGAACGTCTCGACAGGCGGCAGCCTGGTGAACACGATGGAAGAGCGGATCGCCCCGGCCAAATGGGCGTCTCCCGAAATGTGTTCGCTCAACATGGGATCGATGAACTTCTCGTTCCATCCGATCGCCGACCGGATCAAGGACTTCAAATACGACTGGGAAGAAGACTATATCCGCAATTCGGAAGGCTACATTTTCCGGAACACCTTCGCGGATATCCGCTATGTCGCAAACGAGCTTGGCGGATCACACGGTGTCAAGTTCGAGCATGAATGCTACGATGTCGGCCATCTCTACAATCTGAAATTCTGCATGGATGCGGGCCTCTTCAAGGCGCCCGTCTTCATTCAGTTCATCTTCGGCATTCTGGGCGGCATCGGACCGGACATCGACAATCTTGTCTTCATGAAAAGAACGGCAGACCGCCTGTTCGGAGATGATTACCAGTGGTCTGTCCTGGGGGCCGGTGGCGCTCAGATGCCCTTCGCCACGACCGCCAGTCAAATGGGCGGCAACCTGCGGGTCGGGCTGGAGGACAGTCTGATGATTGCGCGCGGCCAGCTTGCCAAATCCAATGCGGAACAGGTCACCAAGATACGGCGGATCGTCGAGGACCTTGGCTGTGAAGTCGCGTCCCCGGACGAGGCCCGCGAAATGCTGGACCTCAAGGGCGGAGACCGCGTCGCGTTCTAACCAATGAGCGCAAAACGACTGTCTGCGGCTCGTTAGGCGGCAAGCGCCTGGCGGGCCCGCGAAAGACGGCTTTTCACGGTTCCGATGGCGACACCCATCTGGCTGGCGATCTGGTCATGCGACAGGCCTGCGAAAACACAGAGCTCGAGAACATCCCGTTCTTCGGGACGAAGGTTTTCCAGGCTCTTGGCAACATCGCCAAGCTCGACATGTTTTTCCTGTGCCGGCGCGGCGGTGACCTGCTCGTACCATTCCTCGATCGGAACATGATGTCCCCGGCGTTCGACCTTGCGGAATTCATCCAGCTGCGCGTTTCGGGCAATGGCAAAAAGCCAGCTTCTGAGCTTTGTGCCTTCCGCATATTGAGCCCGGTTGCGCAAGGCGCGTTCCAGGGCGGTCTGCATCAGGTCGTCGGCGGCTTCGGAGGAATTCGAAATCGATCGTGCGAACCGCCACAAATGCGGGATTTCAGATTGCAGGTCTGTTGAGAAGCGATCTTCTATGCGGGTCATCTAGCCCTCCCTGGTGGCTGTTGCGATAACCAGCATCTAAGTTTCAAAACGATCTTGTTTTAGATCTTTCAAAGGAAGTTCATGACGAGTTGATAGTTCGTGCGCAAAATCGGCTCAAGACTTTGAACCACGCAAAAGTTACTTGTAGTGATCTGAAAAAATCCAAGATGTCTAACACGCGGAAAACAAAACGGAACTTTCTCCGGAAGAGTTCTGCGGCGTCACGGGCAGATCAAAAAACGTTCTCTCACGCCGCCCCGAACAAATAAAATTCAAGTTGATGAGTGATTTAAATCACAAAATCTAGAAGTTCTTACATTGGTTTTATTTTAAAGAAACCAAAAAAATTCCTTGTATATTATAATGAGTGCAATTTTTTCAAAAAAATTTGGAACCTTTACATAGCCCCGTCGTTCATATGCTGTAACCGAGGCGCAAACACAGGCACATCGCCGGGCACCTCCGACAGATACATACATACGAAAAGGAAGATACCCATGCGTACCAGCAAGAAAATCATTTCCTCCGTCATCGCAGCAGTCTTTGTTTCCGGCGCATTCGTCGGCACGGCAAGCGCAATCGACTTCGGTGGCCTTTATGGTGACTCCAACGGTTCCGAGCCGGTGTTTTTCACCAGCAACCAGCAGAACATCAACAACAGCCAGCTGAGCCGCTCCACGAACCGCGCCAAGCAGCCTGACGCCCGCATTTTTGCCGACTACGCCGACCAGGCCTATGGTGATCTGAATGGCAACCAGCCGGTTTCCGTCCGTCGCCTCCAGGCAGACAACGCTCGGGCTCTTCGCTGATCCCGTGGAAGATGCGAACGGTCTGACTGTCCGCATCAGCTGAAAGCAGACACACATCACCAGACGATCCCGTGATCGGGAATCGTCGACAAGAAAGGGCCACGCATCGCGCGTGGCCTTTCTGTTTTGAAAACGAGCTCCAGGCCCGCCACATCCCAAGGAGACAGTCTCTTCAGGTAACATCCTCAAAAATCCGGCCGCAATAGTATGGATGGTTTTGTTCGAAGACGCGACGCGAAGCTGCGGGAAGCCCTCCGGTTTTCAATGCCTCGCAACAAAGCGTCCGGACAAATTCACCTTATCCCGAAGGGACGCAGAAACGGATTCGAGCTGCAGCGTCAAAGGGCTCAACTGGGCTGGAAGCCCCTTTTTCGCGCTTTTCCCGGCATCTCATTGCCATTTCTTGCGCCATTTCGGGCCGATCAATGAGCGTATGACGTAGAGCATCCGGCTTTCTCGCTGCTTTACCGGTTTTCGGGGGCGCTCATCGACACGTTGGGCTGTGTGAATGTCAGCTCTGCCCGCCCTTCACACGGATTGTGCTGAAATTACCTCTCCACAACGCCCATAAACTGCGCTGAAACGTGACAAAGCTTTGATTCAAAGGGGCAGAGTATTTCTCTGGCTAACTATAGTCTACAAATCAATTTTCATATGTCATTAACCATTCATTAATGTGTCAAAAACCGCTGTTACCACGCGCCTCTAGGTATTTTCGAGACCTGTTCGAGTAATTTAGCCAGCTATCCATTTAGTTTTTCTCCTCAAGAGATAACTCTCCGCTGAATTACGCAAACTTGGTTCTCCGTAACTTGGTGAAATGAATAAAGGGCGAGGCATAGCAATGGGTTATCATTATGGTCCTGACGGGACGCTGATTGGCAACGAAGACCAGAACGAGGATCTGAACAAGAACGACCAGGCGCTTGAAGAGGCCATCGAAAACCTGCAGGCCAATCTGGAGGACTATGCGCTCACCAAAAGCGTCCAACCCGCGAACCTGGATCACAGTGCGCTGCTTTCCAGTTCCTCAAGCCTGACGATAATCAACAAAACCGCCAACTACTCCAGCGCGAGCGAGGGAGTTTATGTTCGCCTGGACCGCGGTTGGGGGACGGAGCTTTCCAACAAGACACTCGGATGGGGTCCACTCACGCAGGGAATTGCCAACAACACCGTGGACCACGACGATCTTGACGGGATCGCCAAAATCATCGGCACCGATTTCAAGGATCTGATTGTAGGTGACAAGCAAGACAACGTGATCCGGGGCAAGGGTGGCAATGACCTGCTCAACGGCTTCGGCGGCAACGACAAAGTCATCGGCGGGAAAGGCAACGACAAGCTTTTTGGCGGAGATGGCAACGATCGCGTCAAGGGTGGCCAAGGGGACGACAGGTCTGATGGTGGCGATGGCATCGACACGCTCGTCTTCGCCGGCAAGCTCGAAAACTACGAAATCGATCTTGAAGCGGGCATTGTCCGGGACTTGCGTGACAACAAGGACGGCACGGACACATTCGTCAATTTCGAATACCTGGAATTCAAAGATCAGACCATCAGTGCAGTTCTGCCGGCACCCGAGACCTTCACGCTTGAGCTTCTGCATTTTGCCGATCAGGAGGCCAATGCGGCGACGATCGACAATATCGACAACCTGTCCGGCGTTCTGAACGCGCTGCGTGCCGAGGATCTCGGCGATGACGGCATTGCCGACAACACCCTGACCCTCAGCTCCGGCGACGCCATCATTCCGGGCCTCTTTTTCGATGCGTCCGAAGCGGTCTTCGGTTCCCAGGGCATTGCCGACATCCAGATCCAGAACGAGCTGGGTGTCCAGGCGATCGCGCTTGGCAACCACGAGTTCGATCTCGGCACCGGGCTGCTTGCCGGGCTGATCAGCGGCGATGCGACCGGCGGCTTCACCAACAGCGCGTTTGACGGCACGGATCTGGAAGGCGCCGACTTTGCCGGCGCTCTCTTCCCTTACCTCTCCGCCAACCTGGACTTCTCCACCGATCCCAACCTTGCCCCGCTCGAGGCGGCCGGCGGTCAGGACACGGCAACGCTCCAGAATGTCGTCACCTCCTCCACCATCTCCGATGTCAACGGCGAGCAGATCGCCATCATCGGTGCGACCGTTCCCACGATCCGCTCGATCTCCAGCCCCGGTGACGACCTGGGTATCTCTCCGGCCTGGGCCAGCGGCTCGCCGACAGATGCGGAACTCGACGCGCTTGCGGCCATCATTCAGGCCGAGGTCGACCAGCTTTTGAGCGACAATCCGGAGCTCAACAAGGTAATCCTATTGAGCCACATGCAGCAGATCAGCATCGAGCAGGATCTGGCAACGCGTCTCGAAAACGTCGACATCATCGTCGCCGGCGGTTCCAACACCCGTCTGTTCGACGACAACGACCGCATCCGCGACGGTGACAGCGATCAGGGCGAATACCCGCAGTTCATCACCAACGCCGGCGGCACCACGACAGCCGTCGTCAACACCGACGGCAACTACAAATATGTCGGCCGCCTGGTTGTCGATTTCGACGCAGACGGCAACATTATCGCCGACAGCTACGACGAAGACGTCTCCGGTGCTTATGCCACCGACGACCAGGGCGTTGCCGACCTCAACGCGGAAGGTCTGATCGACCCGGAAATCGACGCGATCACGGACGCCATCCAGGCACAGATCGTGGCAACGGAATCCAACGTCTTCGGTGTCTCGGACGTGTTCCTGAACGGCAACCGCTCGGGCACATTCGCCCCGGATGATCCCGATGGCGTGCGCACCCAGGAGACCAATCTCGGCAACCTGACGGCAGATGCCAACCTGGCCTATGCCAACGAGATCATCGCAGCCGAAGGTCTTGGCGACGAAGTCGTCATCTCGATCAAGAACGGCGGCGGCATCCGCGCCAATATCGGCCAGATCGTTGTGCCCGCCGGCGGCACCGAGGCCGAACGTGTTCCGAACGAGGAAATCCTCGACGAAGACGGCAATGTGGTCAAACCGGAAGGCGGCATCAGCCAGAACGACATTGCAACCACACTGGCCTTCAACAACGGTCTGACACTGCTCGACATCACCAAGACCGAGATTAAGGCCTTCCTGGAAGGCGCGGTCAGCGCCCTGCCCGACGGCGTCTCCGGCGGCTTCCCGCAGATCTCCGGTCTGAAGTTTTCCTTCGACGAAACCGGAACCGCGCAGACCTATGATGTCGACGGCAACATCGACACCGCCGGTGAGCGTGTGATCAATGCGGGCATCTTCGATGCCGACGGCAACCTGATCTCCGCGATTGTCCGCGACGGCCAGATTGTCGGCGATCCGGCAGAGAGCTTCCGTATTGTGACGCTGAACTTCCTCGCCAATGCCGGCGACGAGATCCTGTCGACCCTGTCCAATCCGAACCGGGTCGACCTCATCGACCTCGATGCGGACGGCAACGCCGACAACGCCTTCACCGGCGACGCCACCTTTGCCGCGGACGGATCGGAGCAGGATGCCCTTGCCGAGTATCTGGATGACAACTTCAACCCGGACAACGGCGGCTCGGCTTACGACCAGGCCGACACCGGCCCACAGGACGACGAGCGCATCCAGAACCTCACCTTCCGCGAAGACACGGTCTTCGAAGGGATCGTGTTTGACGATGAAACGGCATTTTCCATTGCGGCCGCTTTTGAGGGCGACAGCGGTGATCCGGACGACCCGGAAGGGGCGTCCGAAGTCGTCGCACACGAAGACGGACTGCTTTACGTCACCAACGGTGCCAACGATCGGATCGACATCTTCGACATTGCCGGCGACACGCTGGCGAACACGATCCCGCTGGACGGCCTGGACGGCTATGACGGTGTGCAATCCGTTGCGGTCAAGAACGGTGTCGTCGCGGCAGCTATCTCGCGCGCGCCGGTTGAAGTAACCAACTTCGGCGTCACGAAGCTTGTGGAACAGCCGGGCTTCGTTGCCCTGTTTGATGCCGAAACACTCGCATTGATCACGACCGTCGACGTCGGCAACCTCCCCGACATGCTGACCTTCAACAACGACGGTACAATGCTGCTCGTGGCCGGCGAAGGCCAGTTTAATGAAGACAGCATCGACGACGGTGTCGCGGCGAACCCGCTGGGTACCGTTGCCCTCATCGACATCAGCGACTTCAGCGCGCATATCCTTGATTTCACTGCCTTCAACGGCTTTGAGGATGCCGCACGGGCGGCGGGCCTGCGCATTCAGGAAGGTGTCGACTTTGCCGCAGACGTCGAACCGGAATACATCGCGGTCAGCCCTGATGGTAAGACAGCTTTCGTCTCCCTCCAGGAAAACAATGCGATCGCCAAGATCGATCTTGAATCCAAGATGATCGTTGACGTGTTCGACCTGGGTGTGACCGACTACAGCCAGGTGAGCCTTGACCCGCTCGACGACGGCAACATTGAAATCCGCACCTTCGACAATCTCGTCGGCTTCCGCATGCCAGATGCCATTGCCACGGCTGAAATCGCCGGTACGACCTACGTCCTGACGGCCAATGAAGGCGACAGCCGCGACTTCGACGAAGACCGCGTGTTCGACCTGGCGCAAGACGGCCTGATCGACCCGGCGGTGCAGCAGCAGCTGATCGACTCAGGTCAGCTTGACCTGTCGAACGAAGACTTCGGTCTCGGACGGCTCGAGGTTTCGACGCTGGACGGCGACACGGATGGGGACGGAGACATTGATGTCCTTCACACCTTCTCGTCGCGCTCCTTCTCGATCTTCGATGAAGACGGCAACCTGGTCTTCGACAGTGGTTCGGAGTTCGAAGAGAAAATCGCGGAAATTGCGCCTAAACGCTTCAACTCCGACGACGGCGATGACAGCGAAAACCGCTCTGACGCAAAGGGGCCGGAGCCGGAAGCCATCATCACGGGCACGGTCAACGGGAGCGTTTATGCGTTCATCGGGCTGGAACGCGACAGCGGCATCATGATCTACAACATCGATGACCCGGCGAACGCGTCCTTCGTGGACTATATCCCGCCAATTCATGTCGACAATGCCGGTGCGGAAGACGTGGCGCGCCATGGGCCTGAAACCATCGCCTTCATCCCGGCAGATGAGAGCACGACCGGCAACGCGCAGATCGCCGTCGCCTACGAGATCTCCGGAACAACCTTGGTCTACGACCTGACACTGTCAACTGAACAGGAACTGGTCATCAACGAGGTTCTGGGCAGCACGACAGGCTCCGACAGCGAGTATATCGAACTGTTCGGAACCCCGGGTGAGTCGCTCGCCGGCCTCAGCCTGATCGTTGTCGAAAGCGATGACCAGGCGTCGAACGGCACCATTGATAGCCGCTTCGACTTCGGGGACGACGCCGTTATCGGTGAAAACGGCTTCTACCTTGTCGCCAACGACCTTGCGGAAATGACGTATGGTGTCGACGCCGATGACACCATTCCGGACAATTTCATCGAAAACAGTTCCTATACGATCGCGCTTGTCGAGACCGCCAGTCTCACCGGTACGACCGTGACCGGGTCGGAAGTCGTTGTCGATACGGTTGGCGTCAGCGATGGCGGGGAAACGGACAGCTTCTTCTTTGGAGCACCGGTTGTCGGACCGGACGGCTCGTTCCTGCCTGCAGGTGTGGGCCGTATCACCGATGGCGTCGATACGGACACGGAAGCCGATTGGGACTTCCTCGACTTCTTCAATAACCCGGCCGTCAACACCCCGACACCCGGGAACGAGGACAACGGCGGTGGCAACGGGCCGCAGGAATTGGCGATCTACGAGATCCAGGGCGCCGGTCATGCATCTGCCTTCGAAGGCGAGACCGTCCTGACCTCCGGCGTGGTTACGGCGGTCGACTCCAACGGTTTCTACATGCAGGATCCGGAGGGTGACGGTGATATCGCCACCTCGGACGGCATCTTCGTCTTCACCGGCGATGCTCCGACGGTAGCCGTTGGGGATGCCGTCGATGTCGAGGCATCGGTTGCCGAGTTTACGCCAGGCGGTGTCAGCACCCGCAACCTCTCCACGACCCAGCTTGTCAGTCCGGTCGTCACGGTGACGGGGACGGGCGCTGCAATTGCGGCAACGGTCATCGGCCAGGGTGGACGCGTTCCGCCGAGTGAGGTCATCGACGACGACGCTTTCGGCACGATCGCCGGAAACGGCGGTTTCGATCCTGGAACCGACGGCATTGACTTCTTTGAAAGCCTTGAAGGAATGCTTGTCACGGCCCAGGACGTTGTCGCGGTCGCCGGGACCAACCGCTTCGGTGAGATCTTCGGCGTTGTCGACCAGGGCGCTGACGCCACCGGGATCAGTTCTCGCGGAACGCTCAACATTTCTCCGGACGACTTCAATCCGGAGAAAGTGCAGATCGACTTCAACAGCGGCATCCTCGATTTCGACTTCCCGGATGTGAATGTTGGCGACCAGCTCGGCGACGTGACCGGTGTCGTCACCTACAACTTCGGCAATTTCGAAATCGCTCCCACGGTCGACTTTACCGATCAGATCGTTTCCGCCGATATCGAACCGGAAACGACCGCCTTGGTCGGCACGGAAGACCTTCTGACGGTTGCCAGCTACAATGTCCTGAACCTCGATCCGAACGATGCCGACGGTGACATGGACGTCGCCAACGGCCGTTTCACCAAGATCGCGGAGCAGATCGTCAACAACCTCGCTACGCCGGACATTATCGGCCTGCAGGAGATCCAGGACAACAGTGGGTCCGTCGACGACGGCGTTGTGTCGGCAAGCCAGACATTGCAGCTCCTTGTCGACGAGATCGACAAGGTTGACGATGGCCTCGTGAACGGCAGCCTGAACTACGCATTCATCGACAACACCTTCATCACTGACAATGCGTCCGGTGGCCAGCCGGGCGGCAACATCCGCACGGCGTTCCTCTACAACACGGATCGCGTCGAACTGGTTGAAGGGTCTGTTGAACCTGTCGGTGACCAGAGCGAAGGCAGCGCCTTCGACGGGGCAAGGCTCCCGTTTGCAGCAACGTTCGACTTCAGTGGCGACGAGGTCACCATCGTCAACAACCACTTGTCGTCAAAGGGCGGGTCGGCACCGATCCTCGGCACCGAGCAGCCCTTCGATGAGCGGCAGGAAGATGTCACCGTCAACGGCAGCCTGGACGAACGCCAGGCCCAGGCGGCGACCGTTGCCGGCTTCGTTGACGCGATTGCCGGTGAGGACCCGAATGCGAACATCATTGTCCTTGGCGACATGAACGAGTTCGAGTTCATCTCCCCGCTCGAGACCCTCGAAAACAGCGGAGGCGGCCTCGTCAATCTCACGAATACGGTCGATGAAGACGAGATTTACAGCTTCATCTTCCAGGGCAATTCCCAGGCACTCGATCATATTCTGATCAGCGATCACCTGGCAGACGGTGCCTCGTTCGACTTCGTCCATGTGAACTCCGAGTTCGCCGAGACGGACCAGCGCGCCAGCGACCACGATCCGCTGGTGGCCCAGCTCGACCTTTCCGGAAGCGACTTGTTCTCTTCCTGATAGGACGCCTCGGAGCCTCAATGACAAAACGAAACAAGGGGAAGCGGTCATCCGCTTCCCCTTTTTCATGTCCGCGCCATAAGGGTGCAGACCGCACATATGCAATCAATTGACGGGCCGGGCACGATCCGGCCTAATGGTCGCAGCCGGCAAGACGCCTGCCATTCATACCGGGGACCTGAGCATCATGGACGCGTTGCCATTCGACTACTCCGACTACGAACCCAAGGGAGACAAGAAGAATTCGGACTTCTTCGAGGAGTACCTGCCGAAGATTTATGCCCGCCGGGCAAAAACCGGTGTGAACGATCTCGTCGGCCGGATGAAATCGGTCCTCATTCAGGTCGAGACGGGCGACGGCGTTCCGACAATGGCCGAACTGCACCGCATGACACCGAACCGCTACCACTCCAGCTATATCTCCGATACGCACAAGTTCCATGTCCTGCACAACCGGCCGGAATTTCCGGCGGTCATTCTGATGGAGCCGCTCTCGGACAGTTTTGAGGACTATATCAAGCGCCTGAACGTGCTCTATCCTTTGTCCCGCCAGAAACCCAATACCCGCTACGTCGGTGAAGTGTTTCATTGCTCCGACACGGCAGAACTCCAGAAAACACTGGAGGCGCAGAGCATCCGCTTCGACTATCCCGGCGACACGGAAAACGATGTCTACACCTCGAAGGGCATTTTGTTCTCCACGCCATCGGATTTCACCGGCAACCGGATCGGCTACTCCAATCACGATTTCAACGACCCGGAGAGCCTCGCGCTCGGCGAACGGGTCGAGTTGACCGGGGCCGAACAGGCATCGCTGCAGGACGGCATTGAATTTGCCGAAAAACACGGCCTCAACGACCTGATGCTTGGCTATGACCATATGGCCACGCGCATCCTGGCGGGCGAACGCGAGGATGCGATCCTCGAATTTCAGACCATGGTTCCCTACTATTTCTGGGGGGCCTACAACATTTCCGACATGAACTCCTCCACCAACGTGAACCGATGCCCGATTGTCAGCGACGACAAGCAGTCCCCGGCAAAGGTGTTCACGGCCAACAACACGCCGTCCTTCGTCAATTCCTTCGAGAACCTGCCCATGCCGACGGAAGATTTCGTCCGCAATTACGGGCGCAGAATGCATCACATGGCCGTCGAGATCCTGGACGGAGACCATCCCTCGAACCAGAAAAACGTCGATTATGTCGTCGGCCTGCTCGGGCAGCAGGGCATTCCGTTCCTTGCCCATGTCGTGGGCGAATGCAAGGATTCACCCGACCTGAAGCAGATCTTTTCCAAGCACTCGAAGCACACATTGCTCATCACGGAATATATCGAGCGCTGCAAGGCCTTCGATGGCTTTTTCACGAAGTCGAACGTTGCCGCGCTGACCGAAGCCGCCGGCAAGGACGAGCGCTATCAGCACGGCCACGTGTTCGACTAGGAACCGGCGGTCGTCTTGTTGCTGTGGCCTGAGGTCAGTTCAGGTCCTTCAGCAGTCTGCCGTGCCTGCGGGTCTGCTGGATGACCTCGCCGAATGTGGTGTAACCACGTGATGACAGCATCGGAAGCATCTTGCAGAGCGCTTCTGCCGTCGCCTGCGCGTCTCCAAGCGCCGTGTGCCGGTGCTCGGGCGCGATCGTGATGTCGAGCCGCGCGCACAGGGCATCCAGCGAATGCGCCTCCGTCTCGCCGAACAGGACTGCGGATAGCAGAACCGTGTCGAGCATCGGGTGGTCCCAGCTCAATCCACACAGCCTGGCGTGCCTGTTCAGGAACGCCATGTCGAAGGGTGCATTATGCGCGACCATGACACAATCGCGGGCGAAGCCGTGAAACTGCGTTACTGCGCTGCCGGCGTCCGGCGCATTCGCGACCATGTCATCCGTGATCCGGTGCACTTTCGTTGAGGCCGGCGGAATGGCGCATCCCGGATTAACCAGTTGATCCACGGTCTCGCCGGGCACGATCCGGCCCCTGACGACCCGCACGGCACCGATCTGGACAATTTCGTCCTTGTTGGGCATCAGGCCCGTTGTTTCCGTGTCGAAGACAACGAATTGCAGATCCTGCAACGGCCGGTTTTCCAGGGCGCGCTCGCTTTCCTGTTCATCAAGGTCGAAGTCGTAGATCAGCGGACGCTCTGCCTCCGGAGAGATCTGGGCTTTTGTCCCGTCTACCAGGATCATGTAGCCGGGCACCTTCTTGAGTTTCTTGAGGCGCAGCTCAAAACTCAGTTTCCCCTGGCTGCCCTGGACTTTGGCCAAAACCTCGGGGCGTCCCGCGGAAAGCTTCTCCTGGGCTGCCCGCAGCTCCGCCTCGTCGAAATAGTCGAAGACAGACGCGCTGAGACGCGGAACATGGACCTGGCCCAGCACATCCGCTGCCTGTCCGTCATAGAGCATGATCCGGTGGTTCGGGCTGACAAGAATGATGGCCACCGGAATCTCGGTCAAAAGCATGGAAAGATGTGCCTTTTCGGCCATCAGCCGCGCGGTTTCGTTTGCCACGATGTCATTGGTCTCCGCGGAGACCTCGGAGAGCTTTCCCGTGACCGCCTGGACGGCCGGGCCAAGATCTCCGAGAAAACGGGATCCGTGCAAATCGACGAGCGCATCGACACCGGCATGGGCGCGCGTGCGGATCGTGGCGGCCAGATGATCGACGGGCCTGGCGACATTTTCATCGAAAAGCAACCAGACCTTGGTGGTTACCGCAAGGATGGCAAACGCCGATAGGGATCCGGAAATCAGGAACGCAGACTCCGCGCCCCCCTCATTCAGCCGGTTGAATGCAAAGTAATGCGACAGGACAACCAGCAGGGAACAGACAGCCGCAGAACCAAGAAACAGCAGAAAGGTCCGCAAGCGCAGACTGAGCGACATCAGCATCATTCCACTCCGCAGATTGTAGAGACGATCGGGTCGTCGGCAGGAACGTCAATCCAGTCGGCCCCGGAGACGGCGCCGCCCGCTTCAAACGCAATGGCATCGGTCAAGGCAGCCCGCCGATTGCCCGCACAGTCAGCCAGCACTGTGAGCTTGTTGACCGGCGACCATCTGCCGAAAAAATAGGTCTCGCCGAGACGCTCTTCAGGCCGGCCCGGATGCGTGCGGATCGTGCCCACATCAACGGCAACAAAACGCTCCACGAAAGGCTGCACATAGGTCCAGGGCCGGTAAAACGCCCTGTTTTCGATCGTCTGCGCGACAACGATGCCCTCGGGCAAGGCCTCCTTCGTACGCGAGAACCAGCCGTATTCGTTCGCGATGGTGGTGACGATCATCGCGGCCCCGGCCGCAACCGGCGCGAACCAGCGCGGCAGCCGTCCGCCAAGCAGGCGGTTGACCAGCATGACGACGCCTGCGGCCGCAATGCCGGCGACAAAAGCTGCGATCAACTCGACAAACATTTCTTTCCTCCCGAACGGGGTTGACGTCTGGATGCGTCATAACCCGTTCATTCCGCTTCCACCGGGCTTCAGCCCAGCAATCCGCGACCGTGTCCTATCGAGGACTGCATTGTTTTGACCACGACAAACGCATCTCGCAAATGACTTCGCTCAAAGTCCGACAATGTTGAGGGTTGCAGGAAATTATCCGGTTTCTGTCCAAGCTTGATGAGACCGGCCTGGTGCAGCAGCCGGGTTTCGGCAATCAGATCGTAGGCATCCAGGAGGTCACTGCCCCCCGACTGGCTGAGCCGTCCGCTCGCGCGCGCTTCCAAAAGGCGTGCCTTGGTATTCACCGCCGTAATCTGCCCCTGCAGCGCATAGATCCGTGCCAGGTCGACAATCGGCACCACGCCGTTGAGCTTGGTATCGAGCGTATTCTTGTTTTCGCCTGAGCGGATGGTGGCCAGGCCCCTCAAGAGGTTGAGGGGTGGATGATGCTTGAGCGAGTTGCTGACCATATGCGCCACGAAGATCGAATTTGAAGCGGCAACCTTGAGCGTCTCTTCCTGAAGGTTCTCAAAGAGCCGCTTGTTGCCGCCGATTGGCCGCAGGTCGAACATCACGGAGCTCAGCATTTGCGCTTCCGGGTCAGGCTTGTCGATCCAGCCCTGGAAATAGCCTTTCCACACCCGCACCGGCTGACACCAGCGCGGGTTGGTCGCCATCATGTCACCCGGACAATAGACGTAACCACACGTGTTCAGGCCGTCACAGACGAACCGGGCGAGATCTGCGAAATAGCCGTCCCTGTCGCTGTCGCTCACTGAGTCGTCGAGGAACAGGCAATTGTCCTGATCACTGACCCCTGTCTGTTCCTGCCGCCCCTGGGAACCGCAGGCAAGCCAGAGATAGGAAACGGGCGGCGGTCCGAGTGCCTCCTCCGCAAGCGCCAGAAGGCGGCGCGTTGCCGTGTCGGCTATGTCGGTGATCAGCCGGGTGACGACCTCATGAGGACTGCCTGCAGCCACCAGCTGAAGCAACAACCGCGGGATGTGCGCCGTGACGATGGCCATGTCCTCTGCCGTTCCGGCGCGGGTGATCTGGCCGACCATGTCCGCCGAGCTGATTGCCTGGAAACGGGTCAGATCGGTTTGCGTCACCATCCCGGCCAGGCGGCCGCCTTCGACGATCGGCACGTGACCGATCCGCCGCTCCATCATGAGATGTAGGATATCGGTTCCGATCGCGGTCGGTGCCAGCGCCAACGGGTCCCGGGTCATGACCTCCGAAATGCGGGTCGTGCCGGGCAGTCCTTCCGCCAGAACCTTGCCCGTGAGATCCCGCGTGGTCACGATACCAAGCAGCGCCTCTCCCGGATCTGTCACGCAAAGCGAGGAAATGTGCCTGTCGCGCATGGTGCGCGCCGCATCCTGAACGCTCGCATCCGGTGGACACGTGATCGGGTTCCGCGCCATTAGCGTTTCCGCAAGTGTCGTTGCGAGATCCCGTCCACGTGTGCCTGATTTGCGCGCCCGGTCGAAAAACCGGGCTACGACTTTCTGTTCGTCCATGAGCTTGCGGAAATCTGCGGGCGGCAGCACCAGAAGGACGGACGGTTCGTCCGCCTGCGCGGACGTGGCAGCCGCGCCGTCTTTCAACAGGCCGCGTTCGCCAAACGTGTTCCTGTGAACCAGATGGCTGACGACGACGCTGTTTTCGTCCCGGATCTTCACCCCGCCTTCGTAGATGACGAAGAGGCCCGGCAACCGGTCGCCGTATTTGTAGATATGTGCATCCGGTTCGACATGTCGAACCTGAAAGCGTTCCGCGAGTTTCTCCTGCACATCGTGTGAAAGCGCATCATAGGGATGCAGCGATTTCAGGAACGCCAAAATCTGACCAACACTCAAGGACATTCGAACCGCCTCGTCCTGAACAGATTGTCCCGCCCGGCGAATGACCGGGCAGGACGGGATCATAGGGGGCCGGGCGACGGGAAACCAGTCGCCCGGTGGAGTGATCAGTGGTCTTGCGCGACGCCTGCACCTCTGGGGATGCGCACGCTCTCGACCAGTTCCTTGATCGCCTGCGGCGTTTCCTTGGTCATGCCGGAGATGACATAGGCGACGGCGAAGTTCACCGCGGCACCGATTGCCCCGAAGGATGTCGACTTGATCGGTCCGAGCAAAGGATCGGCATCCGTGAAGCTGTTGGTCCCCGGAATGAAGAACCAGCCCTTGTGCAGGAAGATGTAGACGAGCGTCACGATCAGGCCGGCCAGCATGCCTGCCACGGCACCGGTGTTGTTGATGCGGGTCGAGAAGATCCCCATCATCAGTGCCGGGAAGATCGATGCCGCCGCCAGTCCGAAGGCCAGTGCCACGGTCTGCGCCGCAAAGCCTGGCGGGTTCAGCCCCAGATAGGTCGCCACGACGATGGCCACCGCCATGGCAATCCGCGCCGACAGAAGCTCGCCCTTTTCCGAGATCCTTGGATTGAAGGCGCCCTTGATCAGGTCATGACTGACCGCGGATGATATCGCCAGCAGCAATCCGGCAGCCGTTGACAGCGCGGCGGCGAGACCGCCTGCCGCGACCAGCCCGATGACCCAGCTCGGCAGATTGGCAATCTCCGGGTTTGCAAGCACGAGAATGTCCCGGTTGAACTTGGTCAGTTCGTTGCCAACCCAGCCCTTTTCGGCGGCAAGGGTCTGCATCTCGGCGTTCGCGTCATTGTAGTACTGGATCTTGCCGTCGCCATTCTTGTCTTCCCAGTCGAGAAGACCCGTCTTCTGCCAGGTATCCATCCAGTCGTATTTCGGATCCTCGGCGATCGTCTCGACTGCGACCGCACCGCCGTTGATCCCGCCATTCGGCCACATCATCTCGGTGATGTTGAGGCGTGCCATGGCGCCGACGGCCGGAGCGGTCAGATAAAGCAGGGCGATGAAGACCAGCGTCCAGCCCGCGGACCAGCGCGCATCGGAGACCTTCGGCACCGTAAAGAACCGCATGATCACGTGTGGCAGCCCGGCGGTGCCGATCATCAGCGAAAGCGTGAATAGAACCATGTTCAGCGTGTTTGAGTGGTGCGCGGTATAGGAATTGAACCCCAGTTCCGTTACCACCTGGTCCAGCTTCGTCAGCAGCGGAACGCCGCTGGCAACATCATTTCCAAACAGCCCGAGGCCCGGGATCGGGTTGCCCGTGAGCTGAAGGGAGATGAAGATCGCCGGAATGGTGTAGGCCGTGATCAGAACCACATACTGTGCGACCTGCGTATAGGTCACGCCTTTCATGCCGCCGAAGACGGCATAGGCGAAGACGACACAGGCACCGATCAGGAGGCCCGTGGTGTTGTCGACTTCCAGGAAGCGGCCAAAGGCAACGCCGACGCCGGTCATCTGCCCGATCACGTAGGTCGTCGAGGCGACAATCAGGCAGACCACGGCCACGATCCGCGCGGTCTGGCTGTAGAACCGGTCGCCGATGAATTCGGAGACGGTAAACTTGCCGAACTTGCGCAGGTAAGGCGCGAGCAAAAGGGCAAGAAGCACGTAACCGCCCGTCCATCCCATGAGGAAGGAACTGTTGTCATAACCGGTAAACGCGATCAGGCCAGCCATGGAAATGAACGACGCCGCGGACATCCAGTCCGCAGCGGTTGCCATGCCGTTGGTAACCGGATGCACGCCGCGACCGGCTGCATAAAATTCTGAGGTCGAGCCCGCGCGGGCCCAGATCGCGATGCCGATGTAGAGCGCGAAGGAACCGCCCACAAACAGCAGGTTGATAGTAAACTGATCCATCTGTCAGGCCCCTATTCTTCGTCTACACCGTGGTCACGGTCGACCTTGTTCATCCAGAATGCGTAAAAGAAGATGATCGCGAGAAAGACAAGGATCGAACCTTGTTGCGCGAACCAGAAACCGAGATCCGTTCCGCCCACGGAAATCCCGCTCAAGAGGGGGCGCAGCAGGATGCCGAACCCGAAAGAAACCAGCGCCCATATGACGAGGCTGATCGATATGATCCGCATGTTCGCGGACCAGTATCCATTGTTGGATGAGTTTTCGGACATGGTGTCTCCTCCACTTCGTCCTGCTGCAGGCAAGGGCCGCTGAAACATGAGGCGCCTTGCTTTTCCTTCGACTTCGTTCAGTTTCCGTCAGACTTTCCCGCATCGCACAAAAGACGAAAACGGGATCTGAAAGGTAAGGCAGGGAAAATTCTTGATCCGTTTGGAGCGGAGACTGACCCGTGGGCGCACAAAAAACTCATCGCAGCAATCTCGGCAACTCAAACCAGACATTTTACTCAAAAATTGCTTTGAAAACTTGAGATACCTGCCTCACAAGGCATCACAATCAAAGAACAACTTAAGTGAGTAAGACTGAATTGATCAGAATTGAGATCGAGACACTATCAGCGCCTTTTACGGTTTCAACACTACTTACGAATTACGCTACTTAGGTATAATCATACGTATGAACACTATTATTCTGACGGAGTAATACTTAGGTATGAGTGTCAAAATCGGCAGAAATCTCACGTTTCAGGAGCATGAGCAGGGTCATGCACGCCACTCCGAACCAGGCCGCGTACGGCGCACCGCCAATCGGCAACACAATTCCGGCTGGCGTATTCAACCAATTGATAATGCACTGCAGCAAAAAATTCTGCCTGAGCTTCAATCATGCCTTTCAGATGATTGGTTTGAATTCGGAAACGTCCGCCCTGGTGTGCACCCTTCAAGGAGCACCACACGATTGCGCAAGACACACACGAGTGCCCTTCCTGGGTTCGGCGCTGTGCCGGCACACAGTTTTTTGATCGCACCGGCAGTCGACTGCCGCACCAAACCTGAATAACTGAACCGGGGTAATTGCTTCTGCGGGTTTCGATCCGGCGGGTTCGACGTCATTTCGATTTGAGTTTGTTTCATGCGTTCATCACTCACGACATTCCTGATCCTGATCGGCAGCTTCGTGATTGTCGCTAATGTCTACCCGCTTCTCTTCAGCACGGAGTTGCCGCCAGGCCGCTTCACGATGCTGGAAACACCGAGAGAAATTCCCGAGACGGCATTTACAGATGCAGCGGGAAGACCTTTGGACCTGAAGGCCTTCGCGGGAACTTTCCTGGTTGTGAATGTTTGGGCGACCTGGTGTGAACCGTGCCGCGAGGAAATGCCGGCACTCGACCAGCTTGCGCGTGATCTGGATGGAGGGAACATTCGCGTGATGCCGATTTCCATCGACACGACCGGGGCCGGCAACATTGAGAGTTTCTACCGGCTGCACAAACTGACCGACCTTCCCGTCTATATGGATCCGTCCCAGAACACCATGCGCACCCTCAATGTCTTCGGCATTCCGACAACGGTCCTGATCGATCCGGACGGACGTGAAATCGGCCGCATGGTGGGTCCGGCGAAATGGGACAGCCAGGAGACCCTTGACCAGTTGTCGGCGATATCGGGGTCGTGAAAACGGCCCGGCCGTTTTTTGGGAAAACAGGTCGAGAAGGGATCTTCGCGGCCAGCCCCAAGCCGTTCGAGAGATAATCAGATTCCGAGGACCTTGTCGCCGTTTCGCGTGATGAGTGCATACCGGTTGCAGAGTGCTGGGGAGTTTTGCCCCAACGGCATGCATCGTATTGACTAACGCAGAGAAACGGGTAAATTTATCGTTAATGCAAATAAAAAATTGCGTTTAGATATTGCAATGAGAGGAGAACCCCCCATGGTGCGCAGCGTTTTGCTGGGTGCATTCACCCTGATTTTCAGCGTTTCGGTTGCATCGGCTTTGACCGTTGTCGAAAAGTACGACGTGATGAGCTACAATTCCGGCAACCACAGCCTCTACATGAATGGTAGCCAGTACCACTTCCTGAACGGCGCCAAGTTCGTGCGCTACGACAACGGAACCGGCAAGTTGACTGGGACCGCGACCTTGGGCGGCAATGCCTTGTCTGCGGGGTATCAGGTCAGTCTCGATTTCGGAAACTTCCGGGATTGGACGCAGCAAATGGCCATTACAAACGCCCCGCACGCCAAAGGGACGCAATATGGCGACCAAACCACATGGACCTATATGGACCTTCTGATGTCGTCGACCCTATCCGGTATCAACGGCATAACCGAAACTTACAATCTCATCATGAAACCGCTGGCATACGGAAAATATACATTTCAGTACGGCCAGGGTGCCAACGATAAAAACACGGATTTCGGCATGTCGGGCTGGTTCTTCACCAAGGGAGCCAACGGCGGTCCGGGAGCCCCGTGCGGCAGCAGCTCGACTTGCGATTTCAATCTCAAGCTCACGTCTGTACCGCTGCCCGCTGGCATCGCCCTTCTTCCCGTCGGGCTGGCAGTCCTTGCAGGAATGCGGATGCGCCGGCGCATGGCGGCCTGACCGAAAGCTGGCTTTTGACGCGCATCTCATAGAAAAACCGGGCCGTTTGGTCCGGTTTTTTGTTTGGCAAGAGAAGAAGATGTCAGGCAGGCCTTAAGGCAGGGTCGCTCCCTCACCGGCGTCCGTGTCGTCAACCTGAACATCGATGTCGTCTGGCAGCGGATCGTCAAGCTCGTTGCCCTGCCTGACGATTACCGTCTCGCACAGGCTCGCGATAGCTTCGCCTGCCTCAACAGCTCCGTTTCCGGCAAGATACTGTCCGACCCCTGAATGTGCTGCGCGCATGGCCTCGCGCGTGCCCGCGTCCAGCATGCGATCGAGCGCAGCCTTGAGGCCGAAGTCGGCTCTATGGCGCACGAGACCCCCAAGACCGTTTGCCTCGGCAAAGCGTGCTCTCAGGATTTGCCTGTCCTGCTGCGCGTGTTCATTTGGCACCCAGACGGTCGGCAATCCCTCTGCCATGTGTTCGGTAAACGTGTTGTACCCCGCTGCTGCGACCGCAAAATCGAAAGCGCTCAGGAACTTGCCGAACGGATACTCGGTCAGCCTTGTGACACCTGCCGGCAAATCCGTTTTCTCCCCGGCGATACGCCACTCGGCAACTGTCGTCCCGATACCGGAGCGCCCGTGAAGATGGGCAAGCGTTCGGGCTGTCATGCGGCTGGTATCGGTATTGTTGCCTGACCCGAGCGCGATGAGAACATTGACATGCTCCGGGTCCAGACCGAGCTGCGTGCAGGCGCTCTGCCGGTCGAGCACCTGGTTCCCGTCCAGAAGCCTGACGGGCGGCACCGGCAGTGCCTGGGGCCGAAACGCCACGGTCGGTCCGTCATCACGTGCCCATGCGAGTTCACCGGGTTCGACGACGAGGTCGAACGCGGCCCCCCTGTCCAATGCATCGAGATCCCGGTTTGCCCCCCAGAGCGCGCGCCGGATCCAGACCCGTGCCACGTCAGGGCGCGTGTCCAGCGCTCTCATGAGCCCCAGAAAGGGAACGTTGCCATCGAAAACCAGGGCGCTGGGATCGTAGAAATCCAGGGCCGCGGTCAATGCATCCGAAAGCGCAACGTCCCAGTGTTCCTTGCGCTCCCCGTAGGCTGAATGGTACGGCAGATGCTCGCCCGCATATCCATAGCCATGGACGATATCGACCGCCTTGGAGTGGCTCACGAACACAGGTGTGAGGTGCGAGGGCAAGCGTTGTGCAATGGCGAGCTGGCGCGTCAGATGGCCGAGACCGATACCGTTGGTCGAATAGAAAAGCACCCGGCTGCCCGGTGTTGTGTGAACGGCAGGCGCATAGGGGTTGTCACGCGGTTTGCCGATGAGGCCCCGCACTCTTGAGACGGCGGCCTGCGCCGAAAACAGCTTCTCGGCCAGGTCCTTTCCGCTGGCACGCAGGTCGCTGGCAAGCGAAGGGCTCTCATGAAACTCCAGCGCGCGCTGGGCAATCTCGGACGGACGGCCGTAGATCGCCGTTCCGGCGAATACGGATCTGTACTCCGGCTCAAGAAAGGGAACGACACCACTGCGCAGCGCGCACAGAACTTCCACCGGACAAGGATCGTCCGCTGCGTGAGTACCATTGGCAAGGATGTCGACCTTGCCGAGGAACTCGAAAAAACCGATCTGATCGTCGGGCCAGACTTCAATCGGCGCTGCCTGCGGCCAGGACGGACGCTCCGCGTCGGGGGCGGCCAGCAGCCGCCAGAGAACATTGGAAGAGCGGAAAGCACGGGCCCCCTCCGCTACGGAAATCGTCCATGGTCCTGACCGTGCGCGTGCATGGTGACCCAGCCCGACCGTCGGCCGGGCCCGCTCGATCCCCTCTCGATGTGCAACGCGCGCGCAAGGCATTGTCGGCAGCCAGTCGACCGGGGTTGTGGTCCAGTGCGGCACGCAATAGGCCAGCGCATCCCTGCCGATGCGGGTCGTTGGTGCCCAATGAACCGGTCCACCAAAAACTTCGTTTGCGGTCTCTGCGACGCACTCAAGCTGTGTGGGTGTCATCGACGCAAAGTCCGCGGGGCGCTCAAGCGTAACGACGCGATGATCCGCCTTGATCGTGCATACGTTTCCGACCGGTGCTGAAAACAGACGCGCATCGAACCCGAATGCAAGTCCGCATTCGACGCGCACGCCGGGGGCCAGACGCTTCAGGCGGCCATCTTCAAAAAGCCGGCGGTAGGTTTCATCTATCGCATATGCGTCCGACTTGATCTGGGCGGGCGCGACCGGAAGCACACCGACCCGGTACCCGGCGTCGGCGAGCCCTTCAAGCATCGCTGCGTGGCAAGGGGCTGCGACATCGCCGATACGAATGTCGCCAAGCACACATATGTCGAGCCTTAAGGCAGATGACCGTGTCAACGACGACTGCCCGGTCAAGCAGCGCGGCAGGTCAGACCAGAGCGGAAGGTCGCCTGTCCGCGAGGGCCGAACTTGATGCCGGTCAGCGACGTGCTCCCGCCTCGGCCACGTGTCTTGATTGTCACGATATAGATGCCGTCGCGCTCGGAATTGCTCAGGATACCATCGGACCCGGGCGAGAGTTGAAGATAGGCGTCGAGTGTGATGGTTTGCGTCTGTCCATCCGCCGTCCGTTGCCTGGAAGGAATGCGCGCAAAGCTGTTCGAGCCGGTTCTGCATTCGACCGCAGAGTTTATTCGGCCGCTGTAACGCAAGATGCGCGTACCGTCGGATGTTCTCGTGACTTGCCGGAACCCTTTTTGCTTCAGACTGGCAACCGCTTCATCGATCGACACGTCGGGACGGTTGACCGAGGAACTGACACACGCTGCCAGGAACACAGTTAGGACGAATAGAGCTGCAATGGTCTTGGTCATTGGTTCCCGCCTGTCTCTCATTCCATTTGTGTCAGTCTCGACAATATATCGAGCGTGATGTCGTCGCCGGGCGGTGTCAGCCCCCGGGCCGTGAACGCCTCATTGACGGCACGGCGTGTTGCCGGCCCGAATTGCCCGTCAGCCGGGCCGGACAGAATCCCGAGTTCCGACAGGATCGACTGGGCAGCCGCGACATACTCTTCCCGGCTATAGGATGAAGTGCTCTTGGCAACGGTTTCGGCGAGATTGGCATTGTCGCTCAA
This sequence comes from Pseudomonadota bacterium, assembly GCA_039818365.1. Taxonomy (GTDB): domain Bacteria; phylum Pseudomonadota; class Alphaproteobacteria; order Rhizobiales; family Stappiaceae; genus Roseibium. Next base: position 29,009 of record JBCBUA010000004.1, on the reverse strand, counting down.
GCCGAGTGCCGTGGCGTACCAGATCAGGGCAGCGCGCCTGTCCTTCGGAACCCCGCGCCCGGCTTCCGACAGGCGCGCCAGATCAAGCGCCGCCCAGGGAACACCCCCTTCGGCAGCGATCCGGAACCAGCGGGCGGCTTCGGTGAAATCGGGATCAACACCGTCGGCGGAGGCCCATGCGCGCCCGGCATCGCGGGCCGCCCAGGGGTTCTTTTCCCCCTCTGCGGAAAACAGGGCGCGCGCCCGGTTCACATCCTTCGCAACACCCCGGCCTTCAAGCAGAAGCCGGGCAAGACCGCGTTCCGCGCCGAAAACGTCGTCCTGGATTGCACGTTCAAACAGCGTCACCGCGCGTTCGGGGTCGTCGTAAAGAGGATGTTTTGAAGCATAGACACGGCCCAGCCGGAAATAGGCCTCCGGATCGTTTTCCTGCGCGGCCCGTGTGAACAGCCGCACAGCCGCTTCGACATCCTTGTCGAGCCCCTGCCCGTTTTCATACATGATCCCGAGCCGCGTAAGTGCGTTGGGCACTCCGCGCCCTGCCGCCGTTTCAAACCAGAAACGCGCCTGTTCGAAATCCTGAGGGATGCCGTCGCCGTTCTGATACATGCGCGCCAGGCGCGTTTGTGCCGTCAACTCTCCGCTTTTTGCTGCGGCCGTATACCAGGTAACTGCCTCGTTCGGGTCCTTTTCAACGCCAAACCCTTTCTGGAAGAACTCTGCGATGTTGGTCATCGCCCAGTCATTCCCGAGATCGGCCCCTTCCCGGTAAAACGCAAGCGCCTGATCATAGTCCTGGGGAACACCGACGCCCGCACGATAGATCCAGGCAAGAGCCGTGTACGCGGCTGTTTCACCGCGGTCAGCCGCTTCTTCGAACAGTTCCTTTGCACGCGGATAGTCACGCGGAACGGCCTGCGCATCCAGATACATCTGGCCGAGGTATACCATGGCGGAGGCATAACCGGCATCGACTGCCTTCTGCTGCCACTCGATCGCCTTTTCATAGTCCCCCGCAGAACGGTAGGCCCGGGCGAGCTGAGCCCAGAACCTTTCCACGTCCGGGTAGTTCGCGACGGCGATTTCGCAGACTTCAATGGCCGCATCGAAGTTCCGGTCGATAATGAACTGCCGCGTTCCGGCGGTCACCCGCTGGCTGTCATAGGGATTGCCGGCAAGGATATCGCAGGCATCGACATAGACATCGAGCTGTGCCTCGATCGGAGCCGTGTTGCCCTCCTCGCCCAGCGCGAGGCTGCGGAACGTGTCACGGCCGCCGTTGGAACCGACCTGGGGCGTGTAGGACAGCTCATTTTCATCCGAAAGCCAGTGCACCGTGCCGCCATGCAAGGCCTTGCCGGAGTTTTCCGTCACGACGCCAAGGCGGGAGGCGCTTTCGACATAGACCCAGCCATTTTCGGCTGATGCGGTCTGCAGCCGCTTTTCTCCGACCCCGATCGGCACATTCAGGCGCGCGCTGTCCAGAGACGACATGATGTCGTTGCGGCCATTGTCACCGGATCCGGCGGTTCGCGAAGGTGTGGTTTCCGGCAGCGCCGTATCGGAAACCAGGATACTGTCGGGATCGCCTCCAAGCTGCCGGAGTTGCTCTTTGGCGTCTTCAATGAAGGCTCCGCGCGGCATGGTCCGGATATAGGACGCAAACGCTTCCGCGCGTTCGCTGTCCCGGATCGACCGCCAGAAGGTCCGGTCGATGATCCGGCGCGGCGGCAATCCGCCCAGCGTATCGGACGCAATCGACATGCCTGTCGTCGCCGAGCGCAGATCGTCCACGAGCGGGATGAAGTAAAACCGGCTCTCCAGGGTGCTCGTGGTCCAGGTGATCTGTTCCCCGGCCGTGTTCTCGCGCACGCTGCCCCGGATCCTGCGGAACAAATCAATGATCTCGAGCCCCGGCTCGCTGATGTTGTCGGCAATTGCCTGGGTATAGGGACTGTGCCGGCCTTCGCCATCATAGGCGACGGACCCCGGCGCCGTCGCGAAGCTGATCACCGTCTCCGTGTCGCCCGCCGTCATTTCCGCAAGCCCGCCGCGGCTTGACTGCGACAATTGTTCCAGGCCTCGGGAAACCTCTTCGCGCGACGCCCCAAGGCTGATCGCACGCGAGGCGATCGTCTCGGTTTCCGCGTCCGTGATCTCGCCAAAGGGATTGTTGCGGCACGCATCCAGAAGCACGATGTTCAGTTTGGCACCGGAGTTGGACATGATGTCGACGAAGAGCTGCGCATCGATCGACTGATCGACCAGCTCTTCGACCGATCTCGGCGCGACGGAGACAGGCAGAAGGTAATTCCGGCCGCCGATCTGCACGCCATGGCCCGCATAGTAGAACAGCGCTTCGCTGCCTTCCCTGAGACGGCTGCGGAACGTGGCGAGGTCGGCAAGCATTTTCTCGCGGTCGCCATCAAGCGTTTCAATGACCTCAAACCCCGCTTCCCAGAGTTTTTCCGCCACCAGTTCGGCATCATTCACGGGGTTGGGCAGCGGTGCGACCGACTGGTAGGCCGAATTGCCGATCACCAGCGCGACGCGGGATGTCGATCCGGCAAGCGCATCGCTCGTCTGCGCCTTGGCAGGCGCGATCAGGACCACCGCAGCAAACGCAAGGGCTCCGGTCGATTTGAACAATACCCGAATTGGCCAACGCATGGTTTTTCTCAATAAAGGCCCGGCGTCGGAGCCTGACGTGCTCCGGTCGAAGCCGATGCATTCCGGTTGAAAATTGCGACGATCTCGTCTCGTGACAAGCCGGGATTCTCCCGCATCAGACGAAACTCGACGAGTGCCAGAAAAGCTGCATTGGCCTGTGGACCATCGGGGTTTGCGCGCAAATAGGCACGTGCGGAAGCCGGCGATTCGAACTGGCGTGAATTCTGTGCCGCAGCGCTGCTCAGCGGAATGCCGAGAACGCTCAGCAAGGCCAGGACTTTTCCGAGAACCCAACGTGGCATAGCTGCCTTCACCCGAATTTTTGACATTAATAAAAATATGAAAAAGATTAGAAGCGACCCCGGATAACGTGTCAAGTCAAAGGCTGTTGAGTTTGAAATCGCCTAACGGTCCCCGACTCGCCTGCCAGTGACACTCAGATGTTCAGCCATGATCACTTCGCAAGACCTAAACGCACAGCACATCACGTTTTTTCCGGACTACAGGGGAACGAATCCCTATCAGACGCTGCTTTATGAAAGTCTGGAACCGGCTTTTTCGGCGGAACCGGGTTCGATTGAGGACGCACTTAGCCGCCAGGCAGACGCACCGGCCAGGCCGCATGTGTTCCACCTTCACTGGGAACATGCCGTGCTGATGGGCGCGGGCGCACCAAAGTCGGTGGAAGACTTCCTGGACGCCATAAGCCGGTTCTGCGCTGCCGGAGGCAAGCTGGTATGGACGATCCACAATCTTGCTCCGCATGACACGGAAAAAGGTGCGGCAAACGACGACCTCCAGGCCGGCCTGTGTGAGCTTGCCGACATCCTTCACCTTCATTCGCTCCACGCCCTGACCGCCGCGCGAGCCGAAATGAAACTGCCTGATAGAAAGATCCGGATTATCGCCCATCACAATTACGAGGGCGCGTATCCGGTCTACGCGCGCGCCACGGCGCGCAGCGATCTGGGTCTGTCCGGCGCACGCAGGGTCGTCCTGTCCCCCGGCCGGATCGCGCCCTACAAGCAACCTGCCGACCTCGCCGAATCCTTCCTCGCATCGGCCGGCCCCGATGACCGTCTGGTCTTTGCAG
>JBCBUA010000004.1:0-25148 GCA_039818365.1 Pseudomonadota bacterium | reverse complement strand
GCCGCAAGACACTGGCAGCCACTTGGCAGGACGTACTGACATCCCTTACAAAATGACAATCGGCAGTTATGGGGCGCAATGAAGGATATTTCTTTTCAGGTAAGCTGGGGCCGCAAGGAAAAGGCGCCCGAACTGGATGGGGGCGACGCCGCCTGGCCCTTCAACAGCGACAGCCCTGTCATCGACGGTTTTGTGCAATCGGACAAGGCCCTGTCGATCATGCTGGTCAATCTGTGCGGCCTTGGCTGGGAAGACACCGAGCCGCTTCTGCCGGCGGCCCGCAAGGGTGCCGGGGATCAGGGCATGCTGCCGGTGATCGTCGTGGACCTGACCGACCTCGTACCGCTGCAGGATACCGGATTGGCCTATGACACCTTGCCGAATGTCACCGCCGGAGCCCTGATGCTGCCTGAGCTCGACTGGCGTGCCTATTTCGTCAGGCGCAAGGACCTCCTGCTTGAGAAGTGGCAGCCGGAGGCGATCGTTCATCTCGGTGACGACAAGGACTGGTGACACTGTGCTCGACCTGTCGACATGCGATGCCGTTTTCCTGAGCTTTGACGAGCCGAACGCCGACCGGCACTACACCCGCGTTCTGGAGGTTCTGCCCCACGCAAAGCGCGTTCATGGTGTTAAAGGGTTCGATGCCGCGCACCGGCAAGCAGGTGAAATCGCCAAGAGCGGCCATGTCATCACGATCGATGCCGACAATCTTCTGGTAGACGACCTGTTCTTCACCGGGACATTCGACATATCGCCGAGAGACCGGGGCGCCGTGTTTTCCTTCAGCGCCCGGAACGTGTTGAATGCTCTGGAATACGGCAATGGCGGCGTCAAGATCTGGCCCCGGGAAACCCTGGTGACGCTGCGCTCGCACGAGAACACCCAGCGCCGGGAGGCCGCCGTCGACTTCTGCTGGACAACCCCCTATTTCCAGGTCAACCGTGTCCTGTCCGAGGTCCACATGACGGCAAGTCCGTTCCAGGCATTCCGGGGTGGATTCCGCGAGGGCGTGAAATTCAATCTCGCGGGCGGCGTTCTTGCCTACGAGGCATGGCCCGACCTTCCGAAAGGCGAAGCGCTGGTTCAGCACATCGGCGCTCCCAATCATGAACGCCTCCGGATCTGGTGCAGCGTGGGTCTCGATTCACCGAATGGCGACTGGGCCATCCTTGGCGCGCGTCTTGGCTGCGTCATGACAGCGCTGGAGCACTTCGACCACGTGCATGTTGCCGACTACGGCTGGATGGAGACATTCTGGCAGCAGGAGGTCTTGCCGAAATGGAACGATCCGCAGGCACGGCGTGACAAGACCCGGGAACTCGGCACCCGCCTGAACGAGGACCTGGCACTGGGCGTCGCTGATCTGGACGCCGAAGCGTCCCGCTTCATCAAGTCGACCTATCGGCCGCAGCGCGCCTTCGGCATGACGGTGACCGTGTGAGAGCTTCTCGGCATTCCGGCAATGATCCTCAGCCGTCGCTGTCCCGCACGACGAACACGGAACACCCGGCCCTGCGGACAACCCGCGACGCGGTCGATCCGAGAAAATAATCCTGCGCCGACGGATGGTGTGACCCGACCAGAATAAGATCGTTGCCTGCGGTTTCGGCATAGGCTGCGATCTGCACGCCGGGCTTGCCCGTGACGACCTTGCAGGTGATGCGTTCGTCGCCGCCCGCAGCTGCCTTGAGCTTGTCTTCCACCTTCTGCGTCAGGTGATTGTCGATCTTGAGGTCGACAAACTCGGAGACAAAGCCGGGAACGTTTTCCAGCACGGTCAAAAGCGTGATCCGGCCATCCCCGGCCAGAAGATGCTTCGCGATTTCAAGCTTTCGCTCGACAAGCGTTTCATGATCGAGCGCAACCGGAATGAGGATTTGCTTGTACATGCGAGTATGATGCCTCCGTTTTCCTCGTTAGGCCGGATCGGTCCGACGGATGTCAGGCGGCCCGTCTTGTGTCAGGTTCCGCCTTCGGCCAGTTTGCGCAATGCGTCGATGTAGCGAGCCGGCACATCGATCCCGTTCGCTTCTGCTTCACGGATTGCGGAAGACCGGCGGCTGCCCGGAAGGCGCGCGCCTTCCTGCGTTTCAATCAGCGTCAGCAACGCCTCCAGCCGTTCCGCAAACTGACTGTCCTGCGGTTTCATGGCGATCAGAAACTGACCGACACCCGGGGAAGGACCGTCGGCCTTGAAGAAGGACGATGCTTGTGAACTGAACGATGCACCGGTCATCACGGATGCAAGAATTTCCACCATGAGTGCCAGGGCCGTCCCCTTCGCCTCGCCGATGGGCAGCATCGTTCCCGCCAGCGCTTTTTCCGGATCGGTTGTCGGGTTGCCTTCCGCGTCCAGTGCCCAGCCCTCCGGGATCTGCTTGCCGGCCTTGTGCGCGCTCATCACCTTGCCGCGCGCCACCCTGGACAGGGAGAGATCCATGACGAGGGGGTCGCGCCCGTCACGCGGCGCGGCGAATGCGATTGGATTTGTGCCGAACACGGCTTCCTTTGCGCCATGGGGAGCCATCGCCGCCGGCGTGTTGGCCACCATGATGGCGACAAGCCCTTCCCGCGCGAGTTTCTCGACCTGCACCGACAACGCCCCGCAATGGTGCGAGCGCGTCACGCCCATCGTCACGCTGCCACAGGCCGGGGCCAGTTCGATACCCTTCTTGATGATCTGTTCGAGTGCCGGATAGGCAAACCCGAAGCCCGCATCCGCCAAAAGGCTGGATGTTCCCTTCTGGTGTATCTCGACAACCGCATCTGCCCTGATCTTGCCGGTTCGAACCTGCGCAGCATAGTCCTCGACGCGGGAAAAACCGTGCCCCACCTGTCCTTCCGCCTCGGCGGCAACGAGCGCCTGTGCAACGCACAGTGCGATATCGGTGGAGACACCAACACCGGTGAAGGCTGACTGGATCAGGCCGGTCGCCTCGTCGAGGCTTAATCGATTGCTCGGTTCCAAGAGCATTCCTTTCCATTGCAGGCGGCCGGGGAACCCGGCCGCCCGCCAACTGCAATCAGGCGCTCCGGTAGAGCTTGGTCATGGAGAACTCCCGGTGGCCCAGCGCTTCAGCGGCCGTATTCCGGCCGTTTGCCGTGCGTCGGATCATGTCGATCAGCTCGTCGCCGGCTTCGTCGATCGTCATTTCACGGCGAAGGATACCGGAGACATCCACATCGACATGTTCGCTCATGGTGCGGACGGTGCGCGGATTGGCGGTGATTTTGATCACCGGGACGATCGGATTTCCGACCACGTTCCCCTGCCCTGTCGGGAAGGTGTGGATCACCGCGCCGCCGGCCGCCATCAGCGTCACGCATTCTGCTGCCGCGGAGGAGGAATCCATGAAATAGAGCCCTTTGCCGGACTTCGGTGCTTCCGCCGGTTCCAGAATATCGATGTACTGCGACGTGCGGCCGATCTTCTCCAGATTGCCGAGCGCCTTTTCCTCGATCGTGGTCAGACCGCCCTCGATGTTGCCCTTGGTCGGCTGACTGTCGGAAAGGTCATCTGTCTGGTGCGCGAAAATCACGTCATCCTGATAGGCTTTCCACATCTTGTACCAGCGCTCGCCGACCTCTTCGTTGATCGCGCGTTTCTGGCAGATGTGTTCCGCGCCGGTGATTTCGGAGGTTTCACCGAAGAAACCGGTAATGCCTTCCGGCAGCAGCTTGTCATACATGTTGCCGACGGTCGGGCATGATCCGAGACCCGTCGTGGTGTCGCTCTCGCCGCATTTCGTGGAGACCCAGATATCGGAGATGGAGCACTCCTCACGCTGCAGCTCTGTCGACCAGTGCACGAATTCCTTCGCTTTCCAGGACGCCGCGCGGATCGTCTCGAAGTCGCCGTTCTGCTCGATCGAGAACTCGGCCACCGGTTTGCCGGTTTCCCGGATCCCGTCGGCGATGCGCTTGGTCCAGCCGGGCTCGATACCGATCACGACGACGGCGGCCACGTTCGGGTTTGCTCCGGTTCCGATCATGGTTCTGAAGTGCAGCTCCAGATCCTCGCCGAATTGCAGGCGGCCATAGGCGTGCGGGATCGCAAGCGTGCCCTTCACATTGTTGGCGACAGCCTCACAGGCCGCGTTCGAAATGTCATCGACCGGAAGAATGACAACGTGGTTGCGCACGCCGACCCTGCCGTTTTCGCGCCGGAACGCTTTCACCGTGATGTTTGAATATTTGGAAGACATGGACACGGCTCCTTACCAGCGCTTGGTTTTGCAATTGTGGGTATGGACGTGGCCGCCCTTTGGAATGTCGGCAATGATCTTGCCGATGTCCTCGCCGTATTTGATGGCCGTATCGCCGTCGTTCAAATCCTTCAGGGCGATCTTGTGTCCGATCGGCACATCGGCACCCGCCGTCAGCCGGAAGGTGGAATTGTCGTGGGTGACACAGCACAGCATGTCGGTACCGGCGGTCAGGCCCTCCACAACGACCACACCGACATTGTCGGCATGCTCGTGAACGAGAAGGTGGGGAATTTCAGACATGAATGTCTCCTTAGGCGTCTGGTGTCAGTAGAATTTTTGGAACCGCGACATGTCCGGCGCGCAGGTCGGTGAAGGCGCGCAGCCCCTCCGACAGCGGGCGGCTTTCGACCCAGTCGAGTGCGCCGAGCCGGCCATCGAACATGGCTGCTGCGGTGTCACGGAAGTCTTGTGCGGTATAGGTATACGTGCCGATGAATTGAATTTCCTGAAGGGTGATCCGCCTTATGTCAAGCCCGCCTTCGGCAGAACCCAGCCCGATGTGAACGATGACACCTCCCGGCTTGACACAGGCCGACGCCGTGGCGCGGGTGGCAGCATACCCGACGCCGTCCACCACGACGTCATAGGGACCGCTCGCTTCCGCCTGGTCGGGGCTCAACACGTCGATGCCGCAGGCCGTTGACAGAAAACGCGCCCGCTCCGCATTCGGCTCGACCAGCTGGACATTTTCGATCCCTTGCGCCTTCAGCGACAGCGCCGCGCCGAGGCCGATGGCCCCGCCGCCGATTGCAAGCGCCCGTGCGTTCACCGGCTCTCCGATCAGCGCCTGTTTCGCAAGCCGCACCGCATGCCAGCCGCAGGCAATCGGCTCGGCGAGCGCGGCCTGCGCGTCCGTGACATGGTCGGGCACGGTCACGAGGTTGCTTTCCGGCATCGCCAGGTAGTCGGCAAAACCGCCTTCGCGCGGGGGCATGGAGATGATCTGGCGGTTGGCGCACAGGTTGTCCCGTCCGGCAAGACAGGCTTCGCAGACACCGCAGCTTACCAGCGGGTTCACCGTCACCCGCCGTCCGGCTTGCGCTCCAGACACCACCGTTCCCGCCACTTCATGGCCAAGGATCAGCGGCGCCGGGCGGCGTTCGTCATGCCCCAGAAAGGCATGCATGTCCGACCCGCAGATACCGGTATGGGCAACACGGATCAGAACCTCGCCTTCCGAAGGTACGGGATCGGCGACCTCCCGATAGGCCTGGCTTTCCGGCCCGGTATAGACAAGCGCTTTCATTTCGCGGTGAACCCTCCATCGACCATCAGAACCTGGCCGGTCACATAAGCAGACGCGTCCGAACAAAGAAACAGCAGCGGCCCATCCATGTCCTCCAGCGCGCCGTTGCGGCCGATGCATGTCTGCGCCGCGTTGCGCTTCGCACGGTCTTCGTCGCCAAAGACAGCCGCCGTCAGCTCGGTCGGGAAAAAGCCCGGACCGATCGCGTTGGCGTTGATGCCGTCCTTCGACCATGCCTCGGCCATGGCCCGCGTCAGCTGGCCGATACCCCCCTTCGACGCACCATAGGCAATGCCACCAGGAAAGGCGCGCGTTGTCTGCAGGGAGGCAAAGGTCACAATCCGGCCCCAGCGCTTTTCCCGCATTGCCGGCACGAAGGCCTTTGAGAGAAAGAACGGCACGGTGAGGTTCAGCGACAGGGTGATGTCCCAGCCCTCGGGCGTGACGTCATCGGCCGCTTCGCGTGTGTTGATACCAGCGGCATGAACGAGGATCTGCGGCGGTCCGAAAGGACCGGCAATGTCAGCCAACACGCTTGCGACGCGTTCACGGTCGGAAAGATCCGCCGTGACGGCCGCCGTCTCGCCACCTGCGTCCCGTCTCCAGCCCTCAAGGTCCGCCGAACGTCTCGCAACGCCGACGACAGATGCGCCCGCCCGTGCAAGCGCGGTTGCCGCACGCCGGCCGAGACCGGAACTTGCGCCGGTGACGCAAGCCACCTTGCCGGAGACATCGAACAGGTTCGACATGCGATCAGGCTCCCGGATCCGCGCTCAGATCGAAGTTTTCCTGCGGGAAATACTTCTTCAGCCGGATATCGGCGGTGCGGGCATGGCCCTCCATCCCCTCAAGACGCGAGATCCGTGCCGTCGCTTCGGCAATCGGCTTCGCGCCATCACGCGTTGCCCGCTGCCAGGTCACGATCTTCATGTATTTGTGGACCGACAATCCGCCGGTGTAGCTGGCGGCACCCGAGGTCGGAAGCACGTGGTTCGTCCCCGACGCCTTGTCACCGAAGGCAACCGTCGTCTCTTCGCCGAGGAAGAGCGAGCCGTAGCAGGACAGCCGATCGAGCCACCAGTCCAGATCTTCGGCCTGAACCGTCAGGTGTTCCGGCGCATAGGCATCGGAGGTCGCCGCCATTTCCTCGCGGGTGTCGCACACGATGACTTCCGCATAGTCCCGCCAGGCGGCGGTTGCGTTGTCGCGGTTCACCTCCGGAAGGTCGTCAATGAGTTGCGGCACGAGACCCATGACTTCCTCGGCGAGCGCACGCGTGTCGGTCACCAGCCAGACGGGTGAGTTGTAACCGTGTTCCGCCTGCCCTACGAGATCCGCAGCCACGACCATTGCATCGGCGCTGCCATCGGCAAGGATCAGGCTGTCCGTCGGTCCGGCGATCATGTCGATGCCGACCCGGCCGAACAGGATCCGCTTGGCCTCTGCCACGAACTGGTTGCCGGGCCCGACAAGAATATTCGCCTTGGGCAGGCCGAACAGGCCGAAGGTCATGGCCGCAACGCCCTGGACCCCGCCCATGGCAAGGATCTTGTCCGCGCCGCACACCTTGGCGGCATGAATGATGGCGGGGTTGATGCCGACACCGGGCCGTGGCGGCGAACAGGCAATGATGTTCTTGCAGCCTGCGACCTTGGCCGTCGTCACCGTCATGATGGCACTGGCAATATGACTGTAACGCCCGCCCGGAATATAACAGCCTGCGGTTTCGACCGGGATACTCTTCTGCCCGGCGATCAGACCCGGGATCACTTCGACCTCGATGTCCTGGCAGGTTTCTTTTTGGGCTTCGGCGAACCGCTTCACATTGGCATGGGCGAATTCGATGTCCCGTTTCAGTTTTTCCGGAACCTTGGCCGCCGCCTCGGCGATTGCCTCATCACTGAGCAGGATATCGCCGTCATACTTGTCAAACTTGGCCGCGTAGTCGAGTGCCGCCGCATCGCCACCTTGCTCGATCGTATCCAGGATTTCCTGCACGATCTTGGTGGTTTCGGACGCGTCGGTCTTCGACGTGAGGACCGCTTTTTTCAAATACTCAACAGTCATGGTGAACCTACTTGTAAATGTCTGGGAGCAGCGTGGTGGAGAGCGCCGGGACATAGGCGATCAACAAGGTCACGAGCAGCATGAAGAAGACGAACGGAACCGCTTTCGCTGCAATCTTCAGGATCGACTCGCCGGTCAGGCCCGACACCACGAACAGGTTGAGCCCGAGCGGCGGCGTGATGAAGCCCACACCGAGCGCTGTGATCATCATGATACAGAACTGGATTTCGTTCATGCCGATATTATCGGCAAGCGGTTTCAGGATCGGAGCCAGGATCACGATGTTTGGCGTCGTCTCCATGACGCAGCCGGCCGCGATCAGGATCAGGATCATCAACAGGATCAGAAGCGCCGGCTCGTTGGTCAGCGATGTCACCGCGTAGACGAAGCCTTGCGGCACCCCGAGGATGGCAAGAGCTTGAGCGAGCGGCAGGGAAAAGGCGATGATCGGAACGATCACGCCGTTCACCTTGGCTGAACTCACGAGCATGGCCGGAAAGTCCGACAGCTTAAGCGTCCCCAGAAGGAAACCCATGCCGATGGTGATCATGACAGCGACGGCACCTGCCTCGGTCGGCGTCAGGCGGCCGGAAAAGATGCCGTAGAAGATCACGCCCGGCACGATGAACGCGTACCAGCCGGATTTCAGCGCCTTGCCGAGATTTGCAGCCCATTCGCCGAAGGTCATCAGCCCGCCGCCCTCATAGGCATAGATGCGGTTCATGACGATGTTGGTCACCAGGATGGAAACCAGAATGGCGATACCAGGGATCAGAGCGGCCAGGAACAGCGTCGATGCCGATATTCCGAGCACGAGGCCGATGATGATATAGGCGATCGACGGCGGGATCAGGATGCCGGTACACGCACCGGCGGCAACAAGGGCACAGGCGTAAGGACGCGGATAGCCGCTTTCCACAAGCCGCTCAATGGTCATCCGGCCAACGGCCGCAGCACCTGCGGCGTCGGAACCGGAAATGGCCGAGAACATGCCGCACACCAGAACGGTCGCGGACCCGAAACCGCCCTTCGCCCAGCAGGTCAGGGCTTCCGCGACATCAAGGAACTTGCGGCTGAGCCCGGTGCGCACGAGTACGTCGCCCGTCAGGATGAACAGCGGGACGGCGGTCAGGGCGAAATGGTCGATCCCGTGGAACAGGCTTTCACCGACCAGCGACAATGGCAGGGCACCGGAGATCATGAGCATGGCGATCGCCGCCGCCCCGATGGCAGCCCAGACCGGTACGGCGAGCGCGACCAGAACAACGAAAATCAGAACCGGGCCGTAAAAATCCCATCCCAGTTCGACGGTCTGTTGCTGAAGTTGATTCCAAAGCATGGCTGTCTCCCTCAGTCGAACAGTTTGTCGCCTTCGTAGACGGGACGCCCGTCACGAAAGTCTTTGATGTCACGAAGGAGGGACTGGGCCAGCCGGAACAGCACCAGGGCGAAGCCGAAGGGAACGGCGGACAGGAACCAGACCTGGGAAATCCGCAAGCCGTGGGTCACGGAACCGAATTTCGCGGAAACGAGAACCGTCTCGAGGGACCAGTAGAAGGCGATGACGGCAACAAAGGCCATGACGAGATCGCCGAAGATGTAGAGCACCGCTTTCACCCGCGGGCTGACATACTGCATGATCACGTCGATGCGGATGTGTCCGCGCTCCTTGACCGCGGCCGCTGCCCCGATCCAGGCAAGGTAGATGAAGGAATAGCGGACGATTTCCTCGCCCCAGATGGACGAATAGGCAAAGACCTCACGCCGGACCACCTCAATGAACATGGTCAGCACAAGCATCACGTAGAAGACCAGCAGGAGCCAGCGCTCGCCGTTCCGGTCCAGGGCTTGAAGTACATTCGACATGGGGCACTCCTCTGCCGTTCCCATCAGAAGGCTCTGATGCGGTCATCGGGCGTGGTGATGTTTGAAAAGGGGACCAGGCCAGCGCCATTGGCGCTGGCCGATCAACGCAAGTGATTATGCGTCGTGGACGTAGTAACGGCCCATCGTGTTGGCAGCTTCTTCCAGGCGGCCGAAGGCATCCATGGAACCGGCGAGCTCAACCTTGAACTGATCCCATTCTTCGCGCTGGTATCCGCCGGCAGCTTTCCATTCTGAGAGCTGATCTTCCGTCAGTGAATGGAATTCCACACCCGACTTCACAAGTTCGGACATGGCGTAGGAACGCGCCGCCGGAACCTTGGCAAGGTTCTGCTGTGCAGAGATCTCACCTGCGAATTCGATGCCTTCCTGGACATCTGCCGGCAGCGAATTGAACCACTCCAGGTTCATGGAATAGACCTGACTGTCCGGCACCGCCTGGGTGAAGGTGACGTGGCTGAGGATGTCCTTGAAGCCGAAGACGTAGAGCGCGCCAACGGACGGATCAAGCGCATCGGCAACACCCTGCTTGATGGCGGACGGTGTCTCTCCCCAGGCAACCGGCGTCGGGTTTGCGCCGACCATGCGGTAGTACTGTTGCAGCATCGCGGAACCGGGAACACGGAATTTCACGCCGGACAGATCGGCCGGTGTGATCACCTTGTTGCCGCCCTTGCGCACGGCCACGACACGCGGGTCGATGACAACGTAGAACAGCGCCTTGAAGCCGGAAGCTTCGATTTTCGGGTGCACTTCCTTTTTCCAGGCGTCGGATGTCACGAGGTTCGTGAAGCGCTGGTTGGAACCGCAGAAATACGGCATGTTGATGAGGTCAACAGCCGATGCGAACGGGGCGAAGTTCGACAGGGAATGCTGTGCAGCCTGAATGGTTCCGCCCTGAACGGCCTGCGCCAGCGCACCGCCGGCCCCCAGTTGTCCACCCGGTGCGAGCTTGACGTAAACCTTGCCGTTCGTCGCGTTCTGGATGTTTTCCTTGAGATCAAGCTGCATGATCGGATAGCTGCGTGACGCGCCCAGCACATAGGCCGTCGCAAGCGTCATGATGTGATCGGCCGCCTGCTCGCGTGAGCGCTCTTCCTGCGCGGTCTGGGCCACTGCCGCGTCTGACCAAAGCACACCCGCTGCGCCTGCGACGACGGCCGCCGTGAAACCGCCGGCACTGGCAAGCTTCAGGAAATTGCGGCGCTCGTGCGAGGCGAGATCTTCTGTTTTCTTCATGTTTTCCTCCCAAAAATTCCAAAAGGGTCCGTTAGTCGCCGGTTCTTTTCTTTGCTTCTTTCTTCAGGACTGCTGCGGTGAACGAAATCGAGACGGCAAGCAGCAAGATCATCTCGCCGACATTGCCAAGCAACGGCGTTCCACCAATTGAACCGATCGAAACATTGATCACAAAAGCGGCAAACAGGACGGCCGCCAGAGCCAAAAGCATGATCACCTCCCAACGATCAGATAACCCGGCTTTCAAAAATGTAAGCGCTTACATTTTTATTTGCAAGCGGAAAAAAGCATTCTCTGAAAATGAAAATACCTGTAAGGGAGTCCGAACCTTTGACACGTGCCGTGTACCAACGCTCAACTGGACAGATGGAAGAAGTCACAAATTCACTGACCGGAGAAGTTCCGACGCTCGCTGATGTCGCTGCTGCAGCAGGCGTATCCACGGCGACTGTGTCCCGGTGTCTCAACACCCCTGACAGGGTCACCAAGAAGACATTGAAGATCGTCATGGATGCGGTCGATCAGCTGGGATATTCGCCGAACTACAGCGCCCGCGCGCTGGCTGCCGGACGCACAAACACGATCGGTGCGATCATTCCCACCATGGAGAACGCGATCTTCGCGCGCGGCATCCAGGCCTTCCAGGAAGAACTTCAGCAGAATGGCTGTACGCTGCTCGTTGCCTCCTCCTCCTACCGCGAGGATCTTGAGGAGGAACAGATAAAAACACTGACGGTCCGGGGTGCGGATGCCCTGCTCCTGATTGGTTATCAGCGCAATCCGCAAATCTACAACTACCTGGCAAAACGCAACATACCCACGGTGCTGACCTGGGCGTCCAATCCGGAAAAACGGCATTTGTCGGTCGGCTTCAACAACCGCCTTGCCATGCGCGCGCTTGCCGAACTGGTCTTGCAGAACGGCCACACCGTCATCGGCTGCATTTCGGCCGACACCGCTGCAAATGACAGGGCGCGCGACCGTGTCAGCGGTATCCGCGATGCCATGGCAGCAGCCGGGCTGGACCCGTCGGACCTGATCGTCCAGGAAACGCAGTATTCGATCGAAAAAGGCGACATGGCTTTCCGCAGCCTCATGTCCCGGGACGTGCGTCCGACCGCCGTCATGTGCGGCAACGACGTTCTGGCCGTCGGCGCGCTCCGCGCCGCCACCGCCTTGAACATGAGCATCCCGGGCGATGTCTCCATCACCGGTTTCGACGATATTGAGCTGGCCAGTGTCGCGCCGGTTCCGCTGACAACCGTTCACGTTCCCCATCGGCGCATGGGGCAATGCGCGGCGCGTGCGCTCATGAGCGCAATCAATGGCGAACGCCCCGAAAGCGTGGAGCTTCCGACAACGATCTGCCGCCGCAACACGCTTGGACGGGCTCCGCAGGCTGACGCTCCAAAAAGATAGCAACGGTCTGAAAAAGGAGCCCATTCCTTGAAGGCGCTGGCCCGATGGGAGCAAGCACCTGGCTCCGGCGTCGGCTCTCAGTCCCGGTCCTCGATCGGGTTGGGACCCGTATAGGTCCAGCGATAGCCAGGCGGCGTAGGCCCCTTGTTCCGTCCGCCTTGCTGCATCTGCTCCCAGGCATGGGCAAGCACGCCGACTGAGCGGGACAGGCAGAACAGGCCGCGGGCCAATTGCGGCGCGAACCCGAGTTCCGCATAGACGACCGCCGTGGCACCATCGATATTCATGGGAACAGGTTTGCCTTTGCGCGTATTGAGGATCTCCTGAACGGCTCTCCCGATGGCAGCAAAGCGTCCGCTCACCGTCCCCTCCCGAGCTGCCGCGTCGACGAGCCCGAGCAGCCTCGGTGCGCGCGGGTCTTCAGGTTTGTGAAACCGGTGCCCGAACCCGGGAACGAACTGGCTTCGTTCAGCCTGCCACCGGTCGATCTCCTGCGCCGCCGCGTCTTCTAGAGAGAGCCCGCTGGATGCTGCTCCGTCAATCGAAGCATAAAGTTCCACCGCCTGTTCACCGGCGCCGCCGTGGACGTCATCAAGCATGTTGACCGCCGACGCCATGGCACCGTTGAGACCGAGCCCACATGTGACCGCCATGCGCGCAGCAGCAATCGAGGGCGCTTGCGGTCCGTGATCGACTGCGGCCACCAGCGCGCATTCAAGCAGCTTTGCCTGGCCGTCATCCGGCAGGTCGCCCCGTGTCATCAGCCAGATCATTTGCGGAAACGAAATGGTGCCGATCAGCTCTTCGATCGGGTGGCCGCGAAACCGGATCTGACCCGGCACCATGTCGATGATTTCCGTCGACCACCAGTCGGAGACGTCCTTGCCCGATGAAGTCATAACGCACCGTCTTTCTGCAACGCGATCAGCTCGGTTTCGGAAACACCGAGGTCACGCCAGATTTCATCATTGTGTTCGCCGAGCAAAGGCGGTGGCGCATCGACTTCCGGAGCCTTGCCGTCGAGTTTGATCCCCGTCCGCGTGACTGTGATATCGCGCCCGACGCCTGGAACGTTCTCGTACGTGCCCAGAAAACCGCGATCGGCAACTTGCGGCATCTCAAGCACTTCAGGAACGCTCAGAACCGCGCCCGACGGTACACCGATGCGATTGAGCTCCTTTGCCCAGTCGCGCGCCGGACGGGTTTTCAGAACCGTTTCCAGATCCGCCTTGAGCGCAAGCCGGTTCCGTTTCCGGTCTTCCCGCGTCGCATAGTCGGGCCGCTCTCTGAGCTCTGCCAGACCCAGATGATCCGTCAGCAGTACCCATTGCTCGTCCTTGTTTGCGGCGATGTTGAGCAGGCCGTTGCCTGCTTCGAACGCACCCGACGGCGCGGAAGTGACATTCTCGTTGCCGTTTGCCGCAGGTTCGACGCCGGCATTGAGATAGTTCGACACCACCCAGCCCATCGTTGCCAGTACGGATTCCAGCATCGACACATCGATGAAGCTGCCTCGGGGTGTGGCGTTCAGCGCCGCCGAGATGGCAAATGCCGCGGTGATCCCGCCGACCGTGTCCGCGACGGGATAGCCGACACGAAGCGGTGCACTGTCCCTGTCGCCCGTGATCGACATGACGCCGGACGCGCCCTGGATGATCTGGTCATAGGCCGGTCGATGGACCCAGGGCCCGTCCTGGCCGAACCCGGAAATCGCGCAATAGATCAGCTGCGGGTGTTCCACTTTCAGCGTGTCGTAGCCGACGCCGAGCCGGTCCATGACACCGGGACGGAAATTCTCCACCAGCACATCCGCGGTCTTGACGAGCCTCAGGAACAATTCCTTGCCCCTCGGATGCTTGAGGTTGACCGTGACCGATTTCTTGCCTGCGTTCTGGGCGAGAAAAGAGACGCCCATCCCCTTGTCGTTCAGGTCCGGGTCAGCCCCGAGCTTGCGCGCCAGATCACCCCGCCCGGCGGCCTCGACCTTGATGACGTCCGCCCCCAGATGCGCCAGGTGATGGCAGCAAAAGGGGCCGGCAAGCACGTTGGTCAGGTCAAGGACCCTGATCCCTTCCAGCGGTTTCGACACCTGGCGCGTTCCTTGTTCCGGCCGTCAATCAATCCCCGTCGGCAACGCCTTCGGCACGCAGCCGCGCGCGTCTGGCCCGGTAACCCGGCAGGACCACCAGAACAACGGCAAGGATCAGCAGTGCGAGCGTCATCGGGCGTTCCCAGACGAAGCTGACACCGTCATAGAGCTGCATCGCGCGGGAGAAGTTGTTTTCAAGCAACGGCCCCAGAATGAACCCGATCAGCAGCGGTGCAAGCGGATAGTCGGCAAAGCGGAACAGTGTCGCACAGATCCCGAACCCGACAAGGATCAGGAGTTCCGTCGCGTTGTTCTGACCGATATAGGCGCCCATCAGCGTGAAGAACAGGATGAACGGGATCAGGTAGTTGCGCGGAACTGCAAGGACCTTCGCGATATAGGGGATCAGCGGTAGGTTCAGGATCAGGAGAACCAGGTTGCCGAGATACATGGAGATGATCACTGCCCAGAAGATCTGCGGCTCGTCCACCATCAGGCGCGGGCCCGGGCTGACATTGAGTGCGATCAGGGCCCCCAGCAGGATTGCCGTGGTCCCGGAACCTGGAATGCCGAGAGTTAGAAGCGGCACGAAAGACCCGGTACAGGCGGCATTGTTTGCACTTTCAGGCGCAGCGATGCCCTTGACCGAGCCCTTGCCGAACTGCTCCTGCTCTTCTTTTGACGCGATGTTGCGTTCAACGGCATAGCCCAGGAACGACGCGATTGTGGCACCGGCACCCGGCAGGACACCGATGAAGAACCCCTGGAGCGACTGCCGACCGATAACGGGCGTGATGCTGCGGGCTTCTTCGCCGGTGATACGCAGGTTCTTGATCTTGCCGCCGTCGCTGCCATCCCCGGTCTTCGAACGGTTCGGGTCGAGCACGAGGAAGATGGCTTCCGGAAGCGCGAACATGGCCATGGCCAGCGTGATGAAGCCGAAGCCCGACTGCAGGTCCATGACGCCCATGGTGAAGCGCGGCGCATTGAAGAGCACCCCTTCCCCGACGGTTGCCATCATCAGGCCGAGGAACGTCATCAGCAGGGCCTTGCCCACCTGTCCGGTTCCGGCAAAGGCGGCGATCGCCGACAGGCCGACAACCATGAGCGCGAAATATTCGGATGAATGGAACAGCAGCGCGACGGAGGCCAGCGCCGGTGCAAAAACCATCAAAAGAACCGCACCGATCGTGCCGCCCGCGAAGGACGAAATGGCGGCAACTGTCAGGGCCTTGCCCGCCTGCCCCTTGCGTGCCAGCGGATAGCCGTCGAAGGAGGTAGCAACCGTGGAGGCAACACCGGGCGCGTTGATCAGGATCGATGATGTCGATCCGCCGAAAACGGCACCATAGTAGACACCGGCGAGCAGGATCAGAGCCGCGGACGGGTCGCCGATCGTGATAGCGACCGGGATCATGATGGCGATGATCGACATCGGGCCAAGACCCGGCAGCATGCCGATGAAGGTGCCAATCAGACAGCCCCCGACAACCATCATGATGTTTGTAAATGTGAAGGCCGTGGAGAGGCCGGTCAGAAGTCCTTCAAGCATCTCAGCCCCCGCTCACGAAAAATGGGAAAGGACTCAGGAAGATCCCGAGCACCACGTCCACCAGGTACCAGACCGTCCCCGCCGCGATGGCCGAAACAAGCCCCATTGTGATGTAGCGTCGCTCACCAAGAATAAAGCTGCCCACTGTGAGGAACAGGAACGTGGCAGCGAGAAAACCGAGGGGCCGCAGCAGCAGCGCATAGGCGACCATCAGGGCGAGCAGCAGCACCGCCTGGCCGACCTTGTATTCGTGCAGACGCGACAGGTTGATATCCGCTGCGTCTTTCTTTTCGGGAGACTTCTCCAGGCCCAGCAGGATGCTGAGCGAGAGCAGGATGCCTCCGATCACCAGAACCTTCGGAAAGCTCGATGGCCAGATCGGACTGCGCTTCATAATCGGCGGCAGCAGCGCGTCCATGGTGAAATAGGCTGCATAGCCATAGGCCAGACAGATCAGCAGGATGACTAGGGCCAGCCAGCGGTCGAGCGCCATCGTTCCCCCCCAGGATTTTGTGATTGGTTGGCGCGTCCGGGCGAGCCCGGACGCGCATATCGTCTTGTCGGTGTGAACCGGGGCTTAGAGGAAGCCGAGTTGCTTCATCAGATCGCCGATCGTCTGTTCCTGCTGTTCCAGGAAAGTGCGGAAATCATCGCCCGGGTTGTGGATGTTGACCCAGCCGTTACGTGCACGCACTTCTTCCCACTCCGGGGTGTCGTACATCTTGGCAATCGCAGCCTGGTAGGCAGCGAGCTTGTCGGCTGGCAGGCCCGGTGCAGCAAAGAAACCGCGCCAGTTGACGAAGGTCGTGTCATTGCCCTGCTCGACCATGGTCGGTGCATCGGCATAGGCATCCACGCGCTCCGGAGCCGTCACGCCGATGATGCGGACTTCACCAGCCTTGGCCAGTTCAACAGCCTCGGAAAAGCCGGTGGAAACCGCCTGGACTTCGCCTGAAAGCAGACCGGCCATTGTCTTGCCGCCGCCATCGTAGGGAACGTATTTCAACGCGACCGGATCAGCGCCGGCTGCCTGGAAAACCATGGCTGCGACGAGGTGGTCCATGCCGCCCGGAACGGAGCCGCCGCCAACGGCAGTTCCTGCCGGATCGGCCTTGAAGGCTTCGATCAGGCCGTTGACGTCCTGGATCGGACTGTCCGCAGGCACCACGAGGGCTGCGTAATCGCCGATCGTGCCGGCAACCAGGGTCAGGTCACGGAAATTCTGCGGGAACACGCCGGTCAGCGAACGGATCACGATCGGGGTCGAGTTGACCATGAGCGTGCCGTGGTTGCTGTCGGCGTTTTCGATCAGGTAACCGATGGCCTTGCCGCCACCGCCGCCGGACATGTTTTCATAAGATGCCGAGCCGACGAGACCGGCTTTCGTCAGGGCTTCGCCGGTACCGCGCGCGGTTCCGTCCCAGCCACCACCGGCACCGCCCGGGATCAGGAAGTGAATGCTGTCGACGACTTCGTCAGCGAAGGTCGGTGTTGCGAATGAAAGAGACGCGGCAGCAGCCGCCAGAACGACCCGGCGGGTCATCTTCATAAGTGTCATAATATCCTCCCAGACACGCAGAGGCTTCACGAGCCTCTTGCAAACCACAAAAGAAGTGGGAAAGCTGACAGGAACCTGTCACGTCACCAAAAACATTGGCAAACGGCTGAAAACATGCGCTTCCTGCTGATCGAGGACAACGAAAAACTGGCAAAAGCTATTGTTGATCGGCTGAGTCTGGACGGGCACGTGGTCGACCACGCACCGGACCTGGAGACGGCGGCCGACTGTCTTGCCTCGACGGCATACGAACTGATTCTGCTCGATATCATGCTGCCCGACGGGGACGGCAGGACTTTTCTCGAGGCCCACCGCACCGGCGACAACGACACGCCGGTCATCGTTCTGACAGCCCGCTCTGAAGTCTCGGACCGGGTCCGCATGCTCGATCTGGGAGCCGACGACTACATCACCAAGCCTTTCGACTTTTCCGAACTGGAAGCCAGGTGCCGCGCCGTGCTCAGGCGCCGCCAGGGCGCGGCCCGCAACCAGAAGACCTACGAGGACGTGGTGTTCGATCCGCTGGCGGGCACCGTCGCGGTTGCGGGACAGGTATCGGATCTCAGGAACCGGGAATTGCGGCTCCTGGAAGTGTTCTTTTCGGCCCCGGACATGATCTTTTCCAAGTCCCATCTCGTCGACCGGCTATTCTCCTATGACGAGGACGTTTCGGAAAACGCCATTGAGGTCTATGTCGGCCGGGTCCGCAAGAAGCTGCAGGGCGGCCGCGTCAGGATCGAAACCGTGCGCGGTGTCGGTTACCGGATGACCGCCACATGACAACTGTCCATGCACGCGGATCACTTCGCAGACGCCTCCTGCTTCAGCTTCTCCTGGTGGCGGCCATCCTCTCCGTCGCGCTTTATTTTACCGTGCGTGCGCTGGCGCAGCAGGCCGCCGAGACCACGCAGGACAATATCCTGATCGCGTCCGCCACCGCGATATCGGAGGCCGCGCGCGCCGAGCGCGGACAGATCCTGGTGGACGTTCCCTATTCCGCCCTTTCCATGCTCGGCTCCATCGCTGAAGAGCGGGTTTTCTACCGCGTCACGGCAAACGAGCTGACCGTGACAGGATATGATGACCTGCCCATGCCACCCGCCGCATCTGAAGTTGGAGCGCCGGTCTTTTCAACCTCGATCTACAAGGACGACGAAGTGCGCGTCGCCGCCCTGCCAAGGCGTCTCACCGTTGGCGACGAAACGGTGATCCTGACGGTTCTGGTCGCCCAGACACGGTTGGGTCTTGCCGCCGTGTCGCTGCAGATTTCCATTGCCGCGGCGGCCGCCGGTGTCGGTTTTTTCCTGCTGTCCGGCGCGCTCAGCTGGTTTGCCACCAACAATGCCATGCGCCCGTTGAACAGGCTTGCGCAATCGGTTGAGCGCCGCGGTCCTCAGGATCTCAGCCCGGTGGAGACATCCGCCCCGACCGAGCTTGTTCCCCTGCTTCAGTCCCTCAACACCTTCATGGCCCGTCTGAGCGCTTCGCTGGCGCGGACGGAAGACTTTATCGCCGAGGCGGCTCATCACGTCCGCACACCCCTGGCAACCGTGCGGACGCAGTCCGAAATCGCCATGCGCAGCGTGCGCAAACCGGAGAACAAGCAGATCCTGCGCGAAGTGATCCGTGCCGCCGACGAGAGCTCGCGCTCCGCCGGACAGCTGCTCGATCATGCCATGGTGGCGCTTCGATCCGACAATCTGGAAAAGGAAAGACTGAACATGAAGGATCTCGCCCAGGACGTGATCCGGTCGATCAGTCCGACCGCGGATCTGAAGGACATTCGCATCACCTGCTCTGGCTCCGACACCACGAGCTCTGTCGAGGGGGACCCGATCCTGCTCCAGAACGCCCTGCGCAACCTGCTCGACAATGCCGTGAAATATTCACCCGAGGACAGCAGGATCAAGGTCGAGATATCGGAAGCCGCGTCCACGGTACAGGTCGACGTGCTCGACGAAGGCAGGGGACTGGGTGACGGTGACCGGCAGCACCTGACGCAACGCTTCGGACGGGGAGACAACGTGAAGGATATCATCGGATCGGGCCTGGGCCTGACGATCGTGGACGAAGTCGTGCGGGCGCACGGCGGAACGCTGGTATTGACGGACAATCCGGAAGGGAGAGGAACGTGCGCCTCCATTGCTTTGCCCTCGGCCTGATCGCCGGACTGATTGGTTTTGTTTCGACGGCGCATGCCTTCGTCGCCGAAGAAGAACGCCTGTTCGATGTCGACAATCCATTGGCGACGCTGAACATCATTTCAACGGCGGACCTCGACATCTTCTCCCCCCTCATCGAGGCGTATCAGGAGCGGAACCCGGCAATCCGGGTGCGTTATGTCACGGCGTCCAGCAGCGAACTGATGAAGGCTCTTTTTGAAGAAGGTGCTGAATTCGATATCGCAATCTCCTCAGCCATGGACCTGCAGACCAAGCTCGTCAATGACGGCTTTGCCGAGCGCCATGTGTCTGCCGAGACCGGGTCCCTGCCCGCCTGGGCGAAATGGCGGGACCGGCTGTTTGCCTTCACGCAGGAACCTGCTGTGCTGGTCTATTCCCGGGAAGCCTTTGAAGGCCTGCCGCAGCCCACCAACCGGGACGAACTGATCGCGCTTCTGCGGGAAAATCCCGACAGGTTCAACGGCCGGGTCGGCACCTACGATATCCGGGAAAGCGGCGCAGGATATCTCTTTGCAACGCAGGATTCGCGGCAATCTGAATCGCTCTGGCGCATGGCCGAAGTCATGGGACGACTGAACGCCAGGCTCTATTGCTGTTCCAGTCAGATGATCGGAGATGTTGCCGATGGACAGCTGGCGCTGGCCTATAATGTCCTTGGCAGCTACGCGGCCCAGCATCTGGAAGACCACCCGGACCTGGATATTCTCCAGTTCAAGGACTTCACCACGGTGATGCTGCGCACGGTCCTCATTCCGAAAACCGCACGCGATACGGATCTCGCCGGGCAGTTCATCGACTTCCTGGTTGCTGCGGAAAACCGCCGGCTCATCGAAGATCTCACGGGACTGCCGTCAATCGACCCTGCGGTTCTGCAACGGGAAGCCGCCTTCCGGCCGATCCGTCTGGGACCCGGACTGCTTGTTTATCTTGATCAGCTCAAGCGCAGAACCTTCATCCGTGCCTGGCTGAACGCCATGGTGCAGCCATGATACTGACCGCCCGATGCTCTAAATGGCGAGCGGTTCGTCGGTAACCAGAACCCCGTCGGCATCGCAGTAGATGAACATGCCTGGCTTGATGAGAACGCTCCCGAAGGCCACGGGCACATCAATGGCGCCTGTTCCGGCCTTGGCGGATCTGACGGGGCTTGTGCCGAGCGCCTTGATGCCGAGATCGAGACCGGCCAGCATCTGCGCGTCCCGGACAGCCCCGTTGATCACGATTCCGGACCAGCCGTTGCTGATCAGCCGTTCCCCCATCCTGTCCCCAAGGAGGGCCGTGCGCATCGAACCGCCGCCGTCCAGCACGATGACCCCGCCATCGCCCTTGGCCGAAAACAGTTCCTCCTGGACCAGTTTGGTGTCCTCCACCATCACGGCTGTCCGGATCTTGCCTGCGAACGCCGGTTTCCCGCCGAAGTCGCGAAACGGCAACTGCACGAGACGCACCTTGTCCGGGTGGGCGTCATTGAGATCACAGGTCGGATGGAATGGCACTGAATTCTTCATGACGGCTCCTCCAGCAAGTTGGACGGATAAAGCACGGCTCCCTCCATCATGCGCCGTTGTGTGCGGAAAGTCCCGGCGCTTAGCGCCTCGGGCCCGTCGGCGCCGATACGAACATCGGCTGTCACCGTCAGGACCCCCGAAGGCGTTCCGACGCGAAGGTCCCTGCCGTCGATCCCGGCGATGTTCTGAACCAGCGAACCGGGCACCTGCGCGGCAACAGCCGTACACATCCCACCCGTCAGCGTGATGGCCCGGTGAAAATTGCCCATGGAAACGAGACGTACATTGAGGTCATGCGTTGCAGTCTCATGGCTTGCCCCGTCAAGCGACGTGAACAGCGCCGCCGGCCCGAGCATCGCCACCTTCGGATTGGAGCGTTTCACGTCTTCAGGCACATCAGCCATGCCCATGGCGACGGCGCCCGCCCTGCGGACCGCCTCAATCAGCGTCATCAGGTCCTTGTCACCGTCGAGGTCCCCCGGCTGTTCCGTTGCAGTCCTGCCGAGATCGGACGCACGCACGTAGACGACGGGATTGGCGGCATCAATAAGCGAGGCCTTGATTGTGCCCAGTCCCGGAACGGTCAGATCGTCAACCGCGTTGCCTGTCGGCAGAAGGTTTCCCGTGGCCGCACCGCCCGGTGTCAGGAACTCCAGAACAACAGGGGCCCCGGTTCCAGAAACGCCCGGAATGGACACGTCACCCTCTTCAACAGCCTTGCCGTCTGCGACCGGGAACCGGCTGTGATAGATGCGTTTTGTATTGGTGTCGTAGATCCGCACAAGCGCATCGGTCTGCCCGGGTTCGAGATCGATCATGCCCTCATCAACTGCAAAGGGACCGACACAGCTCGCCATGTTGCCGCAGGCCGACCCGTAGTCGGCCAACGGTTCGTCGACGGCGATTTGCACGAACGTATAATCGACATCGGCGTCGTCACGATCAGACGGCTTGACGATCACCACCTTGGACAGCGACGACAGCCCGCCGCCCATCCCGTTCAACTGACGGCCATAGGCGTCGGGGCTGCCGAGCACGTGGAGGAAGATCCGGTCGCGCAGCGCCGTTCCGTCCGGCAGATCCGCGCCGTTAAAGACAACCGCCTTGGATGTTCCGCCCCGGTAGAAGGCTGCACGCAAGCGGCGTTGCATCAGGCTGCTCCTTGAAGAAAGCTGCGGAACGCGCGCGGCAGAAGACCGCCCTCGGCAAAGGTCGCACGCTCACCGTCATTATAGAGCCGCAGATCAAGCGGCGTCATGTCGTAGCTGCCGTCCTTGCGGTGCACCGTCAGCATGGCACCTGTCAGGCCGGCATCGAAGTCGATATCGTAGGTTTCGCTGCCGTCAAGGCCAAGCGTATGACGTGTGACACCCTTCGGGAAACACAGAGGCGCGATCCCCATATTGACCAGATTGGACCGGTGGATACGCTCGAAGCTTTCCACGATCACGGCCCGGACCCCGGCGAGCCATGGCGCCTTGGCCGCCGTATCACGGGACGACCCGCAGCCATATTCCTTGCCTCCGATCACGACGAGTTTCTGCCCCCGCTCAAGATAGGTCTCGATCGCCTTGTAGATCGAAGTGACCTCTCCGTCCGGTTCAATCCGGGTCCAGGAGCCTTCCTTGTCCGGTGTCATCTCGTTGCGCAGCCGGTAATTGGCATAGGTTGAACGCACCACCACATCCGAACAGCCGCGACGCGTTCCGAAGGAATTGAAGTCGCGCGGTGAGACGCCCAGTTTCTGCAGGAACTGCCCCGCCTCCGATTCCGGCGTGATGATCCCTGACGGCGATATGTGGTCCGTGGTGACGCTGTCGCCGAGGATGACCAGCGGACGCAATCCCTTCAGGTTGCTCAGAACCGGCGTGTTACTGTCGATTTCGCGCACGAAGGGCGGAAAGGAAATATAGCTGGACGGCACCCACTCATAGGTTCCCTGCCCGGCTTCAAGCGCATTCCAATGCGTGTTCACGTCGCTGATCGCAGCGTAGTTCGTGCTGAATTCTTCCGGCGTCACGAAAGTCTTGACGATCTCCGTCACTTCATCCGCATCGGGCCAGAGATCCGACAGCATCACCGGCGTGTCGGTCTGGTCGGTGCCGAGCGGCTCAGACGTGATGTCCTTGAGGATCGTTCCCATGAGCGCATAGGCAACGACAAGCGGCGGCGAGGCAATCATGTTGCGGGACGCAAGCGGATGGATGCGCCCGGCAAAGTTCCGGTTGCCGGACAGGACCGCGATCCCCTTGATATCGTTTTCCTTTATGGCCGTTTCATGCGCCGGATCCAGCGGACCCGACATGCCGTTGCAGGTGGAACAGGAAAACGCGGCCACTTCAAACCCGAGCGCATCGAGAGAGGTTTGCAGGCCGCTTTTTTCAAGATACCCGGCTACCACCCTCGAACCGGGTGCGAGAGATGTCTTAACGTGCGCGGGCACTTCCAGACCGCGGGCAACGGCATTGCGGGCCATCAGGGCCGCCGTGACCATGTTACGCGGATTGGCGGTGTTGGTGCAGCTCGTGATCGCGGCGATGATCACATCGCCGTCGCCGATATCATGGTCTTTGTCCGGCACGCTGACACGGCGTACGGTTTCGCCTTCCAGCTTCAGCCGGTCGCTGGCGTCTGCCAGATCGATACGCTGCTCGGGGCGCGAGGGGCCGGACACCGACCGGCCGATACGGCCGAGATCGAGTTGGACCACCTCGTCATACGCAACCGCAGGGTCAGGACCCGAGACCCACAGGTCCTGCGCCTTGCAGTACATTTCCGTCGTTGCGGCTGCCTCGCCGCGCCCGGTATCCCGCAGGTAGGCAGTCGTGCGCTCGTCGACGGGACAGAACACCATCGTGGATCCGTATTCGGGCGCCATGTTTGCAATTGTCGCGCGATCGGCAACGCTGAGCGCTCCGTATCCGGAGCCGAAGAGTTCGACAAACGTGTCGACGACACCGAGCGCACGCAGTTTTTCGGCGATCACCAGCGCAATGTCGGTTGCCATGATGTCGGCGGAGGGGGCTCCGCTGATCTCAAGACCGATCACACGCGGCACATTGACAGGCGTGGTCTCGCCGAACAGCACGGCCTCGGCTTCCAGTCCGCCGACCCCCCACCCCATGATCCCGAGTGCATTGATCATCGGCGTGTGGCTGTCGGTGCCAAGACAGGAATCGGGAATGAGCAGGTCCGGGTCTTCGTTCGAGGGCAGGACGGTTTGCCCGAGATATTCAAGGTTCACCTGGTGGCAAATGCCGCCGCCGGGCGGCATGACGCGCAGGCGCGGGAACCGGGTCTCACAGGCTTTCAGAAAAGCAAAGCGTTCGCGGTTGACCTCGAATTCACGGTCCATGTTCTTTTGCAGCGCGAACCTGTCCGCCCAGTGGTTGATCGACATGGAGTGATCGATCACGAGATCGACCGGCAGGCTCATGTCGACGCTCATCGGGTCGCCGCCCTGCTCTTCGAGCAGGTTGCGCATCGCCATGATGTCGATGAGGGCCGGGATGCCCAGCATGTCATGAAGCAGCAGTCTTGCCGGCCGGAAGGGCACAGCCTCGCCATTGCGCGCCAGCACGTCGAGCGCAGCCGCTCCCTCGGGCGAATGGCGCACCGCATTCTCGGCGAGAAGCCGCAGAGAATAAGGCAGGCTCCGGTATCTTTCGCCAAGAATGCCGCGATAGTCTGCCGCCAGAAGTGATGAATTTGCGATCGGATGGGTACGCACTTTGCCTCTCCTCAGTTGGTGTAAGGCTAGGGTCAGGACCCAAATGAGGAGAGGCAAAGTGCGCACCCATCCGATCGCAAATTCAACGTTTCACGCGGCAGATTACCGAGCCGTTCTGGGCGACAGATACCGCAGCCTGCCGTTTTCCCTGCGGCTTCTGGCGGAAAACGCTGCGCGCCACTCGCCCGAGGGCGCGGCGGGGCTGGCGGTGCTTGCGCGCAACGGTGAGGCTGTTCCCTTCCGGCCGGCGAGACTGTTGCTGCATGACATGCTGGGTATCCCGGCGCTGATCGACATCATGGCGATGCGCAACCTGCTCGAGGAGCAGGGCGGCGATCCGCTCAGCGTCGACATGAGCCTGCCCGTCGATCTCGTGATCGATCACTCCATGTCGATCAATCA
>JBCBUA010000003.1:15213-61229 GCA_039818365.1 Pseudomonadota bacterium | reverse complement strand
CAGACGGCGTCCCTGATCGAGCCGATCAACGCCATTGCGCGCTATTCGGGAGACTGGCTCGACGTCAACATCGACCCGAAGGCGAGCGGCCATCCGGCGCGCAAGCGACTGATTTCGTTTCTGTCCGCAATGCCGCAAATCGCCAACATCTATATCGGCTACGAAGATGGCAGCCACTATCTTGTCGGCGCCACGCGCACCCTGCCGGAAGCCCGCCTGGAAGACATGGGTGCACCGGAAGGTACCGTTTTTCGCGAACAGGTCATCTTGCGGGGCGACCGGACGCGTCCGATCGAGATTGAACGCTTCCTGGATGAAGACAGTGTCACCTTGCACACAAACTCAAACGAAGACGAAATCTCCTATGATCCGCGGGAGCGGCCATGGTACACGCAGGCGATCGACAGCCCTCTTGTGGAACGGACGGACGTCTACCTGTTCACCGGCTCCAAACGGCCTGGTCTGACGGTCAGCAAACGCCATGCGCGCGGCGTCGTCGGCGTCGATATCACCCTGTCGGACCTCAGTTCGTTCCTGGATTCAGAACCCCAGGCCAGGACAGGTGTTCTGGCGATCATCAGCCACGAAGGCACCCTCCTCGCACATTCCTCGCTGAAGGACACGCCCGAAGGAGATGACAGATACGCCGCGCTCGCCGCCCTGCAGGAGCAGGTGCGCAACCCGGACCGCGACAAGATCAAGACGGTCGAAGTCAGCGGCCATCCCTGGATGACGCATATTTCCGCGATCGGGCTTGGCGCCGGTGAGCGTGAAAATCTCGCGATCGCGCTGCCATCGCGCGAGGTGATCGGCGAAATCACGAAAGCCTCGCAAAGAACGATCCTGGTCTCCGCCCTGATTGCGCTGTGCAGCATTCCGATCATCTGGCTGGTCTCGCGCTCCCTGTCGCGCCCGCTCAAGACACTCGCCAAGGGCACGCAGCGCATCCGAAACTTCGATCTCGACAGGCCGTTTGCGCAATCGTCGGTCGTCAACGAGGTGTTTCAGCTGGAAACCGCGCTGGACCAGATGCGCACATCGCTGCTGACCTTCGGCAGGTATGTGCCCAAGGCCCTCGTCCAGCAGATGATCAAGCGGCAGGAAACACCCGAGCCCGGAGGCGAGAAACGGGACGTGACGGTTCTGTTCATGGATATCGAGAACTTCACCGCCATGTCGTCAAAGCTGCCACCGGAAGAAGTCATGAACCGGATGTCGCGGTATTTCGAGGTCGTGACGCAGACGCTTCTGGAGCACGAGGCCACGATCGACAAGTTTATCGGCGACGCGGTCATGGCGTTCTGGAACGCGCCCAATCTCGTCGAAGATCACCCGGTGAAAGCCTGCCGCGCCGCGCTTGCCGTGATCGATGCCTGCACGGCCGAAACGGATTCCTGGTCTGACGAGGACATTCTGCCGCTCAGAACCCGTATCGGGCTGCATTCCGGCGAGGCGATCGTCGGCAATGTCGGCAGTTCGGACCGGCTGAACTACACGGCGCTCGGCGACACGGTCAACTTTGCCTCCAGGCTGGAAGGCCTCAACCGGGAAAAGAAGACCAGCATCCTTGTCAGTGCCGAAATGGCCGCACGCGTCGAAGGCCGCATCAAGGTCCGCTCGGCGGGAACGGCGCATATCAAGGGATATGAAGACGCGATGGAAGTGTTCGAAGTGATGCCGGAAACAACGGATGCGGCCACCTGAGAGCTGCGCCCTGCGGAGATCTTGGCGCTGCGGCTTGCCGCCAGCCTCGGGTACCAGCCTCTGATTGAGCGCCCTTGCCCCTCGCCCGGAAAAGATCCCGCGGGCAAAGAAAAGACCCGTCCGGCAACGCGAGGCCGAACGGGTCCGAATTCTCAAGGCTTGAGCGCCGGCTTACGCAGCCTGGCGCCGCCTCCAGCCGACAAAGCCAAGCACTGCAAGACCTGCTCCCAGAAGCGGCAGGGCCGCCGGCAGCGGGACAGGCGTTACCCGCACCGCGTCCACGTCGAACCCACCGGTCGACAGGCCACGGGTCGGTGACGTGTCCTTGATACGCACGGTGTCGAATGTTCCCGCCAGCGCGATCGGAACCGTCCCGCCGCCCTGGGCGTCGAGATTGCCGATCGTTGCGATGAGCTGAAAGTCAATCCCGTCTCCGACGAGAATTTCAGCGGATTCGGGCCAGCCCAGAACATTTCCGAACGTGATTTCGAAAACCGAAACGCTGGTATCGAAGAGTGTTCCAAACGTCAGATCTATGTAGCTGCCAAAGCCGATTTCGAAAAACGACGTGTCCGCCGCGCCCAACGCATTTTCTGCGTTGCCACGGTCGTTGGCGCTGCCGCGCGCTGCATTTGCGTCATATGTGATGGTGGTCGCGTAGCCGTTGTCAAAGCCGCCAGCTCCGGCCGTGGTCCACATCGGCGCGGCGGAAACGGACATTGAACTCGCGAACAACAACCCGGCCGCAATCGCAGCGTGCACATTTCCAAGCATTTTGAATATCTCTAATTTGATTCAAGTTCTTTTTTCGTTACAGACGTTTCGTAACTGCTGAATGACTGTTGTGTCAACGCAATTCATACTTTGCCTCACCTTACGTAGCGTCTTGCTCTACTTCATGGTTAATGCGTCCCGCGCCAAACACCCGCTACTGGTCGCTCGGCGGCGCTCCAGCGGCCGTGCCGGGCGGCAGCAATGGCGGGATGATGGCGATCCGATGGCGAATGGGCCGGAGGTAAAGATGGGACACAATGCGGGCAATACCGGCAGAGCCGGCGCCACGGATGACTTGGGCACAAAAACGTCCGGTTTGTGTGGTTTCTCCTGTTCGCCAGCCAGATCCACGCGTGGCTGATCCGACTGGTCTGCGCTCGTCGGAACGCCTGCGCGTCTTAAGATCTGCGCAACGCGAAGATGCGTCAGGGCTTTCGTTCAGGGCGGCATCCGAGATAGATGCAAACTTGATCGAAACTGGCTATATTAAGGGTATCTTCATCGCGCCGCTTCCATTTCAGGCCTGAAGACCTGTAAGAAAGATGTTGCCGAACAGGCGTCCAGCAGAATCGTTCTGAATTGTCACCAGCCGGAGAGGCTCCGGTGACAGGCGGAGGAAACTGAATGCAGATCAAGCGGGTTGATCCGGCGAACATGAAAGGGTTGGCGGGTCAACACATACAGGAGCTTGAAGAGTTTCTGAGGGCAACGGACGGAACCTTCCGGCCGGACATGCCGCAGTTTCATCGCGTCGTCTTTACCTCGATCGCCGCCAATGGTGATCATATCCCGCAAATCGGCTATGTCGGTCAAAGCAGCTATATCAAGGACGTCATGGAAGGGCAGTTCGGCAGCGATTTCGCCTCGGCGATCCGGAGCCAGGATCCCAAGTTCGATCAGGCCGTCGCCGGCGGCTTCGCCAGAGCCGCACAGGGCGACAGGGTCTTCGAACTCGTCGAGATGGAAGTCACGCCGCCGGGCGCGCTGACCAACATCCCGGTCAGCTATTACCGCCTGATCGAGCGGTTGTGGCTCGGAACGCCCAAACCGGTTCTCGTCAATCTCACCCTGCCGACGTCGGCACAGTTTCATGAGCATCTATTTTTGCAAGATAGAGAACGTCTGACGGCCAGTTGAACAGGAACATGTCGTCCTGCTTCCTGTCCTCCGGCGGGTTCAGCCATCTGGTGGCGTAGGGATACCGGTGGAACGCGCCGTAGATGTCTCCAAGGGACTTTCGAACCCTGTCCGCGCGCGCAAGGCCCACACATGCATTGGCGTCCTGCCAGGTGGCGAGGCCAAGATAAAGGTTCATCCTTGCAATCAGCGCCAGGCGCTCCAGCGACAGCCTTGCCGAGCCGTGGCCCGAGACATTCAGCGCATCGCCGGAATAGATCAGCTTGCCCTGGATTTCCTTCATGGGCGGACATTCCCACGATTCGTCGACGGGGTACTCGGGTCCGTAGATCCGTGACAATTGCACCCTGTGGTAGTCGAGATACTGCATCGCCCCGGTATCGAACAGCTGACTGCAGTAAAACGAGACCGGTTCGTCGTCGGCGAAGGCCACGTGGCAAAAGCCGTTGTGGCCGTTGAAGTCGAAGAATCTGGTCTGGAAAAATGGTGTGACGTCCTTGCCGCATTTTTCAAGAGCGGGAATGACTTCGCTGAAATCCCTCAGAACACGGGCCGTGCAGCCAAGCCCGTAGAGCCTGGCCCGGCACGCTGAATACGCATTGAATAAGATCGAAACGTCTTCAGGTCCCAAGGAACCCCCCAATTACGTCAAGTCGCAGGTCCGCATGATCGCGATCAGCAGGTATTGAACAGGATGATATTCCTAACGGTCTTCCGTGGAGAGCGGACACCAGAAGCCGCCTAAATCCCGAAACGGGATCGTTCTGGACCTCACTGAGACAGTATTATTCCCTATTCGTTGTTTTGACTAGAAAAAAACAACGAATTTACCATAAATTGGAACTTACTTGGAAAATGAAGACTGTTAAATTCCAGTAAAA
Organism: Pseudomonadota bacterium; assembly: GCA_039818365.1. Lineage (GTDB taxonomy): Bacteria > Pseudomonadota > Alphaproteobacteria > Rhizobiales > Stappiaceae > Roseibium. The sequence goes on along the minus strand of JBCBUA010000003.1, from coordinate 56,733 downwards.
TTTTAGCTAAATCCCATTTTGGCAGCTGCTTTCTTCAAAGTAGCCGCGAAAGTACGGATATCGCAGTCTTCACAACCGCTAATATACTCTATATTTTTGTGTCCCGCACGCGTAAATCTAAGGAAACATGAGGGTCAGGGCCAATTCCAGGTATCTGCTTTCGATCTTGATTAATTTTGGCCGGTCAGACCGCCACCGCCGCCAGTCCATTGCGCAACCTACCGATTTATCTTCGTGCATCGCCGAGGCATTGAACCTGGAAACGTTTCTTCAACACTGGATTTCGGCGGGTCCTTGTCTATCGTCCCCAAAACCTCTCAGCTAAAACAACCGCCAGCGACCCCCCCGTGCTGCCCTGATCTGTGAGCCCAGAATGAGCCATTCCCCGACCTTCGACCCGCTTTCGGACGCCTTCGCCAAAGATCCTCACCCCTCCTATGCTGCCTTGAGAGCGCAACCGGGCCTGACCTACTTCAAGGATTTCGATGTCTGGCTGGCGGCGCGGTTTGACGATGTTTCCCAGATCGTCATGCACGACAAGATGGTTCGCTCGCTCGATCATGTCGCGAGCCCTGGCGAGATCGCCGAGCAGAAACGCGCCGGCAACTGGCACGACATGCCGCATCACAGCCGTTTCGTTCAGTTCTCCCTGCTCGACAGTGACGGCGAGGTGCATGACAGGCTGCGAAAGCAGGTGTTCAAACTGTTCACGCCGGTCATGGTCAACAATCTGCGAGGCAGCATCCAGGCCACGGTCGATGCACTGTTCGACGCGCTTTCGGAGCGGACCGAGATCGATTTCGTGGAAGACCTGGCAGCGCACGTTCCCGGGCACATCATCGGCCGCATCATCGGTGTGCCCGACGAGGACTGCCCACAGCTGAGGACCTGGTCGGAAAACATCGTCCAGTTCTTCGATATCGACCGGTCCGATGAGCGCAAGGCGCTCGCCGAACGCAACACGACGGAGTTCTATCACTATCTCCTCGAGCTGAAGGCCAGCCGTGAGAGATCGCCGAAGGACGATCTTCTTTCCGTCATGATCGATGCCGAAAGACAGGGCCACATGTCGCATGACGAACTGTTCTCCACGGCCATGCTGATCCTGATGGCAGGGCATGGATCGACAATCGATGTGCTGGGCAGCGGCATGCATGCGCTGTTGACGTTTCCATCCGAAATGCAGCGTCTTCGGGACGCGCCGGGCCTGATGAAAACCGCGGTTCAGGAGATGTTCCGTTACGAATCTCCCCTCCCCTTTTTCCACCGCTATTGCACGGAGGATGTTGAAATCAGCGGTCAGCCCTTTCCGCGCGGGACAAAGTTCGGTGTTTTGTACGGGTCGGCCAACCGCGACCCGAAGCAGTTTCCGGACGCGGACCGTTTCGACGTCGGACGCATGCCGAACTGGCACATCGCATTCGGACGCGGCGCGCATTTCTGCCTCGGCAACCACCTGGCGCGGCTCGACATGGACATCATTTTTTCAACCTTGCTGCGACGTTACAAGACGATCGAACTGGCAGCGGACACCGTCTCCTACAAACGGGGCTTGTCGGTGAGAGGGCCGCGATCGCTTCCGATCCGCTGGAAACCTGACTGAATTCGATGGCGCAAACCTTTTTCCGGATCCTGCTGTTCATCATCGCCCTGGACGTTGTCCTCATCCCGCTGAAGATTTTCACGCCGTTCCTGGCGTCGAAAGTCCTGACGGATCATGCCTGGAAGTTTTATGGTGTCTTCAGCGTGCCCATGCTCGCGCTCATGGTCACGGCCTTGATAAAAGAGCCTTCGAAAATGCCGTTCCGGACCTTCGGTCAAAAGGTGTTTCTTACGGCTTTCGTCCTGCTTATCAGCGTGATACCGGGCACCCTATTCTTGCATGTAGCCCCCTATTTCTACACACTGCATTTTCATGAAGAGGCTACCGCAATTTTCAGAGTAAAGAGTGTCGATCGCACCTTTTCCGGAAAGAGCATGTTCAGCTGCAGGAACAGTCTAAGGATCGAAAGCCAGCCCTTGTTGGGTTCGCGCCTGTGCGTGGACCGGAAGGCAAGCCGTATCGTTGAAGACACCCTTGAACGCCGGGGATACCAATCCTGCGGTATCCTTGTCACAGGCAGGTCAAGCAGGTACGGCATGATCCCAGATCGTGTGAGTTTGGTTGACCCGACAATTGAAAGACCCTGTTATGTCCGAGACCTCAAATAGGCCCAGCCATTCCCGATTGCCGCGGAATGTCGTGCGTGTATCGTCAGCATCGCTGATCGCCTGCGCCGTATTGCTGCCCGGTCTTTCCAACGCGTCGGAACCCGTTTCGGTCGGCCCGCGTCCGGCCTATCTCGTCAGCCAGATGGATGACGGTGAGCTGAAGACCAGGCTTCAAGGCTGCATTGGCCAGCCCGTGCAGAAAACCCTGTTTTCCATCTCGCACCGGGGCGCACCACTGCAGTTTCCCGAACACACCGAGGAAGGCTATCGCGCCGGAGCTCTCATGGGTGCCGGTATCCTGGAATGCGACGTCACGTTCACCAGCGACAAGGAACTTGTCTGCCGTCATTCGCAAAGTGATCTGCACACGACAACGGACATTCTGGCAACGGATCTGGCCGGCAAGTGCACCGGCGCCTTCGTCCCTGCCGAAGGCGACACGCCCGCTTCCGCAGAGTGCCGCACCTCGGACATCACGCTTGCCGAGTTCAGGAGCTTGCGCGGCAAGATGGACAGCGCCGACAAGACCGCACAAACCGTCGATGCCTACCTGAAGGGGACCGCCGATTGGCGCACCGAACTTTACGGCCATACGGGAACCCTGATGACCCACGCGGACTCGATCGCCCTCTTCAAGGATCTCGGCGTCAAGTTCACACCGGAGCTGAAGGCTCCGAAAGTGGCCATGCCCTTCGACGGATTCTCACAGTCCGACTATGCCCAGAAGCTGATTGATGAGTACAAGGCCGCCGGAATCCCTGCCGAGGACGTCTTTGCCCAGTCGTTCAATCTTGAAGATGTTCTCTACTGGATTGAAAACGAACCGGATTTCGGCAAACAGGCCGTTTATCTCGATGGACGGCGCGGCCTGAACCCGCTCGACCCGTCCACCTTCTCTCCGTCAATGTCGGAATTGAAAGAGATGGGCGTGAATTATCTGGCACCGCCCCTGTTCGTGCTCCTGACCCTGGAGGATGGCAAGATTGTCCCCTCTCCCTATGCCGAGGCCGCCAAGGCAGCGGGGCTCAAGCTGATCACCTGGACGCTCGAACGGTCAGGCCCGCTCAATTCCGGTGGCGGCTGGTACTACCAGACGGTTGGCGATGCGATCGACGGCGACGGAGACATGATGAACGTGATGCATGTTCTTGCGCAGGATGTCGGCGTGGAGGGCATTTTCTCCGACTGGCCAGCGACAACCAGCTTTTATGCGAGTTGCATGGGGTTGGACTGACGCTTCAATTGCACCGCCGACGATTGTGAACTTTGCTAATACCTTGTTCACCGATTCTGTTTACCCTTACGCAGCGATCAAACCAGTCTGCGGTCAATGAGTTGAAAATACATCCTCTATCCAGCGTCGACAGCCAGATCCTGCATCGGGTGTTCCAGCCTTTGGACGGTGACGCGATCCTGCGACTCCTTGCCGAAGCGGCCGAGCGTGTCGGGCTGACCGCCGGGGACTGCGTGCAACAGGAGACCGGGTCACCGCACGACATAAGCGTGCTTCTCCCGGACCTGAAAGTGTCCGTCGTGCAATCGATCCCCTTTTCAGAGGACGATTATCTGCAGGTTGCGCTCGACACGTTCTCTTTGGAAAACTTCATCAAGGGCGACCAGCGCATCGACGATGCCGTCTCAGCCTGCACGCATGTCTCCGTCCAGCCCATTACCGACGGCAACGTGGCCACGCTGAACGGCGCAGAGACCCCGGGTGCTGGTAACCAGGCTGTTTTCGAAGACACCGGCAGCGCGCTTCGGGCCATGTCGCTTGCAAAGGCGATTGTGGCCAGCCTGCTGGAGGAAACCGACGCTGTTTCCGTCTTTTGGGGACCAAGCACGTTTCTGCTCGAACCGGAGACATTCAAACGGCTGGCCGCTGCCAGAGAAGAGCTTCTGCTTTATCTGCATTGCCACCTGTTTTCAGAAGATGATCCCGAGACCGGTCAGCAACTGACCGGCGTTGTTGCGGCCGGTGCCCAGTGGCTTGTGGGACGCTATGTCGAGATCAAGCCTTGCCCCTTGCCGCCGGAATACCTGGTTGAAAAAGTTTATGACTTCGTTCGCGCAGCGCTGAAGTCCGACAACCTCGGACCAGACGGACAGACTTTCGGCAGGAACGAAGACGAAGAAATCAGAGTCAAGCTGGAACCATCGGAAGGGTACGCGCCCGGGCGGATCTTGTTGCAAGTCGTTCAGGAGGACGAGGCGCCGATTGCCATGGAGCACGATGCGCAAATCACCGATGAGCGCGATGCAGGCCCGGCAGCCGAGCCTGACGCAGAGCTGGTTGAAGCAATCGACCCCGCTCCGGAGCCTGAGCCGGAACCGGAGCCGTTTCGGCCGCCTTCAGGAGCTGATTTCCGGGATTTCGATGATGAGGACAGGGATCTCGACCCGAACGACCCGGTTGATGCCGCGATCCTGCAACGGCTTTCAGAGTTGAACGCGACCGATCCGGCCGAGGAAGACCCTGTGCCAGCGGACGTGACGCCGGCACCTGCTGAAGACGAACCGGCTGCGGCCCAAGACGACATACCGGCTGAGCCCGAAATCGCAGCGGCCGCAGAGCACGCCGTGCCGCAGATTGCGGACGCGGAACAACGGCCGAGACGCCAGAAGGCACAACCGAAGCGCATGTCCATGGCCGAACTCAGGACCTTCGCCAAAGAGGCTCAGGTTGCACAAAAGGACCGTGACGCCCCTTCCAAAAAGCGTGGTTTCATCGGGAAAATGTTCAACGGAAAAGCGCGCTAAACGGCCGCTTGCCTTACCTTGCCTGATCCAGAGTGCGCTTGCATTCCAGCAATTCGAACAGGGTCGCCTGCAGCCGGCGGATGTCTTCCTTGGAAACCGCGGACTGGCCCGCCGCCGTTCCCGGCGTCGGCTTCTCGCCCCTCAATCTGTTCAGAAAGTTGATGCCGCCCGAAGCGGGCGCCTGTGCGGTTTCTTCGCTGTTCTCGGGAAGCACGCCATTTGGCAGCGCTTCCTCCTGCATGTGAGCCGTGTCTGACGCACTGGCAGGCTCGGCCTCATCGGTCTGGACGGTCATCGTTGCCAACGGAGAGGCGTCTTCGCGCCAGATCTGCGTCACGAAACGCTGGCCCTGTTCCTTCAATATGCGCTGGACGCCCTTTATGGTGTAGCCTTCGCCATAAAGCAGGTGCCGAATACCCTTGAGCAGTTCGACATCGTCAGGCCTATAGTATCTTCGTCCACCCCCGCGCTTCAGCGGTTTTATCTGAGAAAACCGTGTTTCCCAGAAGCGCAGCACGTGCTGCGGCAAGTCCAGATCTTCTGCGACTTCGCTTATCGTTCGAAAGGCGTCAGGGCTTTTTTCCTGTGAACTCATCCGGTCGTTGTTATTTGCTTGCCTGTCCCGTCAGCGCATCATTGATCCGCTGCTTCAATACGTTGGATGGCTTGAACACCATCACGCGGCGCGGTGAAATCGGTACTTCCTCGCCTGTCTTCGGATTTCGGCCGATGCGCTCTCCCTTGGAGCGGACGACAAAAGAACCAAAGCTTGACAATTTTACCGATTCGCCGGTGACAAGACAGTCCGAAATTTCAGAAAGTACACGTTCGACAAGTTCTGATGACTCGGTTCGCGAGAGGCCGACCTTTTGATAAACGGCTTCACACAAATCCGCACGGGTAATAGTCCGATTGCCCATGACCCCTCCACAAAGATGCCAGCGATCTGGCTGATTTTGCAATGGAACTCCAAAGCAAGGCCCTACGGTATTGCCTCATGGCGGGCCGGTCAACCGGAACTCCACCTCAAGATAATATTTGTCGGCAATGCAATTGTCGCCAATCACCAGCGAAGCAGAACCGATCCCCAGGTGAAGCCACCACCCATGGCCTCAAGCATTATGAGATCGTTGTTTTTGACACGTCCGTCCTTCAACGCCGTGTCGAGCGCCAGCGGGATCGAAGCTGCAGACGTGTTGCCGTGCAACTGAACGGTTGTGACAACCTTTTCAGGGGCGATACCCAGTTTCTTCGCGCTTGCATCGATGATGCGCTTGTTCGCCTGGTGCGGCACGAACCAGTCCAGATCTTCCGACGTCAGCCCCGTTGCCGCGTAGGCGTCCTCGATCACATCGGTGATCATGCCCACGGCATGCTTGAAAACCTCGCGCCCTTCCATGCGAAGATGCCCGACCGTCTGGGTCGATGACGGCCCGCCATCGACGAAGAGCTTGTCCTTGTGCCGGCCGTCCGAACGCAGATGGCTGGTCAGGATCCCCCTGTCCGCGTTTGTGCCCGTGCCTTCGGTCTTTTCAAGAACGACGGCGCCGGCGCCGTCGCCGAACAGCACGCAGGTGGTGCGGTCTTCCCAGTCGAGTATCCTTGAGAATGTCTCTGCGCCGATCACGAGGCACCGCTCGGACATGCCCGCGCGAATGTAGGCGTCCGCCGTCGTCATGGCATAGACGAAACCGGAGCAGACAGCCTGGACGTCGAAGGCGAAGCCGTGCGTGATACCCAGCTTGGCCTGCACGGTCACCGACGTTGCCGGGAAAGTGTTGTCGGGGGTCGCCGTTGCAAGAATGATCGTATCGATGTCTTCCGCCTTGCGCCCTGCGCTTTCAAGCGCACGGCGTGCCGCTTCCAGGGCGAGGTCGGAGGTCAGCTGGCCTTCAGCGGCAATGTGACGTTGCTTGATGCCGGTCCGCTGGACGATCCACTCGTCGGACGTGTCGACCTGCCTTGCAAGATCGTCATTGGTAAGAACATTGTCGGGCAGAAAACTGCCACACCCGGTCACGGTTGAACGGACTACGCTCACAAATCACCTTCCGCTGTCGGCGCGGCTTCCGCGAAGCGGCCGCGATGGTAGTGCACAAGATCCTGAGCGATCTTGTGCGTCAACTCGTTTTTCACCATGTCATAGGCCAGATCGATCGCCGAGGCATAGCCTTCGGCATCCGTGCCACCATGGCTTTTGATCACAATTCCGTTCAGACCGAGAAAGACGCCACCGTTCACCTTGCGGGGGTCCATTTTTTCACGGAGCAGGTCGAAGGCACCTTTTGCGAACAGGTAGCCGATTTTTGACATAAAGGTTCGATTCATCGCAGAGCGCAAGTAACTGCCGATCTGCTTTGCCGTGCCTTCTGCCGTTTTCAAGGCAATATTGCCGGCAAACCCCTCGGTAACGACGACATCAACGGTTCCCTTGCCGAGATCATCGCCTTCAACGAAGCCAGCGTAGTCAAGCGAACGAAGCGGCGTTTCCCGCAGCAGCCGTCCGGCCGTCCTGACTTCCTCGAGCCCCTTCACTTCCTCAACGCCGATGTTGAGCAGACCGACGCTCGGACGCTGCACGCCGAACAGGGCACGGGCCATTGCACCGCCGAGGATTGCAAAATCGATAAGCTGCTGCGCATCGGCGCCGATCGTCGCCCCGACATCCAGAACAACAGATTCACCGCGCGTGGTCGGCCAGATGGCGGCAATCGCGGGGCGTTCGATATTGGCCATGGTGCGAAGACAGAACTTGGACATGGCCATCAGCGCTCCCGTGTTTCCGGCGGAAACGGCAACGGACGCGTCCCCGGACTTCACGGCCTCGATCGAGCGCCACATGCTCGATCGCCAGCGGCCCTGGCGCAAGGCCTGGCTCGGCTTGGTATCCATGGCGATGGAAACGTCGCAATGATGCAGAACCGACGCGTCCCTGACCCGCGGGTATTGCTCAAGCAGCGGGCGGATAACCGTCTCGTTCCCGTAGAGCAGGAATCGAATCTCGGGGTGACGAACAAGCGCGATCTCGGCACCGGGAATAACGACTTCGGCCCCACTGTCGCCGCCCATGGCATCCAAGGAAATCGGAATTGTTTTCGCCATTCAGAAGGTCTTTTAACGTTTCACACAAAAGGACGGCACAGGTCAGCGCACCTACGGGTTCACGCCCTTTCCGAAGGGGCTGGAGTCGGGCGCGAACATAACGGTTTTGCCCGGAGTGACAACCGTTTTCCTAAACTCTTTCTAAACTTACGCCCAAAACTTCAGGGGATGACATTGCACGGAAGCCTGCCGCGCATCGCCAAACCTGTTATTTCAGTCTTCCGATCTGGATTTTAAAGCCTCCAGTGCAGCAAAAGGCGATGGTTCCTTGTCGACGTCTTCGTCCGGCTCGGTCTCCGCCCCGCCGCCCTCGAACTCCACACCGGGTTTGCGTGGAAAGGGATCAAGCGAAAGCGCAAGCTCTTCACAGATCACCGCACCCAGATCCAGCACACCGTCAACCACGAGGTCGGGCGGATCCAGCGATTCCAGATCGATTTCGATTTCACCGTCTTCGTTCAGGTCCCGGATTTTGCGGGGTCTGCTTGATGCCGGTTCAAACGTCCGGTCCACCTCAAGGACGAGATCGCTGTCAAATGGTTCAAGAGTGACCACGCAGGTCTGCGTGATCGAGGCGCGAACAGGGCCGACAACGCGCACGCCTGCCTTGCGGTAGGGTTTCAGCGTGAAACGCGCCTCAAGGTCGCGCATGCCGGCAAGGTCATACGTCGCGGCAATGGCTTCACGTCCGGCGGCATCGGGCACGACGGTGACCGTCTCGTCCTTGTCGACGACGCGATTCGTGTTCACCTTGTATGCGTATGGGAAAGTTTCGTCTGTCATGTTCCAGGGTTCCAATACCGGTTCACACCGGCAAGTCTTTGAAGGCGTCCGGGTCGGGCCAGCTCAGCTGTCCGTCCATGAGATCCGCGGTTGCCTGCCCTGACAACTTGCCGGCGGCTTCAAGCATGTACCGGGCAAGACGCATCTGCGCCATGGGCTCGGGGTTGTCGGGAAACAGATTGCGACCCAATGCAGCGGCAAGGTCTTCAGCATCCGCCGCGTCGATTGCCGGGATGTAGACATCCGCCCTGCCGTAGAAGGCTTCACCCATCACCTTGACCTTTTTTGGAACGCGCGTGTCGCTGACCCCCATTTCACGAAGGGACGCATCCATGTCCTGGAAAAACAGGTCGAACACGTTCTGCGCAAACTGCGAAACCTTCGCTCCCTCCCCGCGCATCCGCCTGAAGTAAAGCACCGCGTGCAGCACGATAAGATCAAATCTGCCGTCAATCGTGTCGGGCACCATAAAGTCAGTGTAAAACGCGGGCTGCCGCGCTTGAGCCACGATTTCACAATAGACCTTGTGCTCAGCTTCTGTGGACCGGCGGCGAAACAGGCCGAATACCATGACCGTCTCCATTCAACTCGGGTGTTGCCTTGTGCCCTATCCCACGATAGTGAATTTGCCAAGCAACGAAATACAATAGCGGCCGTTGTGGCCTGGCGAAACGGGACTTCTTAGATGAACTTCAAGGCGAGCGCCCTGATCCTTCCGCTTCTGGCGACCCTGCCACTCGGCGGTTGCTTCACCTCCACCTATACGCATGGGCACGTCGTGACGACGTCCATGCTGAACCAGGTGCAGGTGGGCTCCAGCCGCGAACAGGTCGAATTGGTTCTAGGCTCGCCGTCAACGACTTCAAGCCTGAGCGGTGACGCCTATTACTACATCTCACAGAAAACGGCGACCACGGCCTTTCTGTCACCGGACATCGTGGAGCAGCGTGTCGTCGCAATCTACTTTGACGATGACGGGTTTGTTCAGGATATCGGCAACTATACGCTCGAAGACGGCAAGATCGTCGATATCGTCACCCGCAAGACGCGCACCGGCGGTGCGGATTACGGCTTCCTGACCCAGATCCTGCGCGGTGCTACAAATCCGGGCCTCGGCCTGTAACACACGCAAAGGCAACCGAATTCTGCGACACAGGCTACCGCCGGTGCGGCCCGAGCGCTCGTTGCGCGCCGGCGGCCTGCCCCGGCGATCCGCGCGCGGCTGGTGCTCACGAGAGATCAAGGCCGCGCCCGGCCTTTGCGGTCCTGCATCACAAATTGAAATCTGCTGCCGGCGCTCTTCCGCTTAAGCGGCTTGACCCGCGTCGCAATACCAACCTTGTGAAGACTGCCGCTTTTGGAGTAAACGGCATGTGTTCTGGGGAACAGGACCTGCGCCCACGAGGCAAAGCCCACACAGACTTCCCACGAATTGGATCCGGCTCCCGCTTTTGGGTTTGGGTGAGGGCCTGGTCGCAAGACGAATTCAAATCCAAGAGGCAGGAATCCAATCGATGAAAGTCGCGAACAGGAAGAGAATTCTCGTAACGGGTGGCGCTGGTTTCCTCGGCTCGCATCTTTGTGAGCGCCTTCTGAACGAAGGGGCCGATATTCTTTGCATAGACAATCTTTACAGCGGCACGAAGGACAATATATCCCACCTGTTCGCAAATCCCCATTTCGAGTTTCAACGGCACGACGTCACGTTTCCCATCTACCTGGAAGTGGATGAAATCTACAATCTGGCCTGCCCGGCCTCACCGATTCACTATCAGCGGGATCCCGTGCAGACGACCAAAACGAGTGTCCATGGTTCCATCAACATGCTCGGCCTTGCCAAACGCACAGGGGCGCGCATCTTCCAGGCATCAACGAGCGAGGTCTACGGAGACCCGGAGGTTCACCCGCAAACGGAGGACTATTGGGGCCGTGTCAATCCGATCGGTGTTCGATCCTGCTACGATGAAGGCAAGCGCTGCGCCGAAACGCTTTTCTTCGACTACAAGCGCCAGCATGGCCTGGAGATCAAGGTTGCCCGGATCTTCAACACCTATGGCCCCAGGATGCACCCCAATGACGGGCGGGTTGTCAGCAACTTCATCGTGCAGGCGCTTCAGGGCAAGGACATCACGATCTACGGCGATGGCCTGCAGACGCGCAGTTTCTGCTATGTCGATGACCTTATCGAAGGGTTTGTCCGCCTGATGGCGTCACCGGCCGATCTGACCGGACCTGTCAATCTCGGCAATCCTTCCGAATTCACCATTCGCGAACTTGCTGAAACCGTCCTGGACCTCGTCGGCGGCAGCTCGAAACTTGTCTTCCGGCCACTTCCGCACGACGATCCGAAACAGCGCCAGCCGGACATTTCGCTGGCGAAGTCGGAGCTTGACTGGACACCCAACGTTCCTCTCAGAGAGGGATTGAAAAAGACCATTGCCTACTTCAGGGAACTCTGATCCGTGATGATCCCGACCGACGCCCGCATCATTGTCGTAACCCCGGTCTATGAAGACTTCGAGGCAAGCAGCCGCCTGTTCCAGGAGTTGCAGGACGAACTCGGTGACAGCGTCTATATTATCGCCGTCGATGACGGCTCGGTGAAACAGCCGCTCGATACATCTGGCATGGATCTGGCGGGAGCCAGGGGCACCGTTCTGAAACTGCGGCGCAATGTCGGCCACCAGAAGGCGATTGCAATCGGCCTTGGATACGTTTCAACGCATATCGGCGACAACCAGTTGGCCGTTGTCATGGACTCCGATGGCGAGGATCTGCCCTCTTCCATCCCGAAACTGCTTCATGAACTCAAGCAGGACGATGTCGACGTCGTTGTCGCACGGCGCAAGAGCCGGTTCGAAACAATGAGGTTCAAGACGTTCTACAAGGTCTACAAGCGTCTGTTCCGTATCATCACCGGCAGAACGATCAGCTTCGGCAATTTCATGGCGATGAAGCCGATGGCTGTCAAACGCCTGGCGGCGATGCCGGAGCTCTCGATCCATGTGGCATCGGCCGTTCTCGCATCGAAACTCAGAATTGCGACCTGCCCCCAGGACCGCGGGCCGCGCTATGCCGGGCAGTCGAAAATGAACTTCGTCAGCCTGGCGCTTCACGGCTTCAAGGGGATGATGGTTTTTGCCGAAGACGTGCTGGTCCGTGTTGGCATCGCGTCCGCCATCGTCGCAATCCTGTCGGTTGCCGGCGGCATGAGTGCAATCCTGCTCAAGACCATCGGCTATTCCACGCCGGGTTGGTTTTCGGTGGCGTTCGGGATCCTGGTGCTGATGTTCATGCAAACCGGCGTCCTTGCCCTGATGACGCTGATGCTCACGGGTGTCGTGCGCAGCGGAACCGTGACCTCGGAACTGGCTTATCAAGACTTCATCGAAGAGATCCTGGTCAGCAGGCAGATCTCGCACCAGAGCAAAATCGTTTCCTAAAGTATCGGTTTTGCTCTCGCAGGATTTTGTCTCCAGTTTCTATCCTGCGTTCTCAAAACGGATACTCTGGAGCCACCCGCAAAAACGGCGGGCTTCCCTTGGAAGCCCGCCGTCGCATTTGTCTTGAGAGACTGGCGTCTCCACCCGATCGACGGGCGGAGACATTTCGTCAGTGCGCCAGGATGGCCAGGAGCAAGAGCGCCATGATGTTGGTGATCTTGATCATGGGGTTCACGGCCGGGCCGGCGGTATCCTTGTAGGGATCACCCACCGTGTCGCCGGTGACGGAGGCCTTGTGCGCCTCGCCGCCCTTTTCATGGGTAACACCGTCCTTGTCGGTAAAGCCGTCCTCGAAGGACTTCTTGGCGTTGTCCCAGGCACCGCCCCCTGCCGTCATCGAGATGGCCACGAAGAGACCGGTCACGATCACACCGAGGAGCATGGCGCCGAGGGCCGCGAAGGCATCGGCCGGTGTCGCAACAGCGCGAACGACGTAGAACACCACGATCGGCGACAGAACCGGCAGCAGCGACGGGATGATCATTTCCCGGATCGCGGCCTTGGTGAGCATGTCGACTGCGCGTCCATAGTCCGGACGTTCCGTGCCCTCCATGATGCCCGGCTTTTCCTTGAACTGGCGGCGGACTTCCTCCACCACCGCGCCGGCGGCGCGGCCGACGGCCGTCATGGAAATGCCGCCGAACAGGTAAGGCAGCAAACCGCCGAACAAGAGGCCGGCAACCACATACGGGTTGGAGAGCGTGAACAGCGTGTCCACGTTGATGCCTGCGAAGATCGAGCCTTCCTCAGCCGTACTGGAGAAATATTTCAGATCTTCGGTGTAGGCCGCGAACAGCACCAGTGCACCAAGGCCCGCGGACCCGATGGCATAGCCCTTGGTCACGGCCTTGGTCGTGTTGCCAACCGCATCCAGCGCGTCCGTAGTCGTGCGCACTTCCGCCGGCAGGTCAGCCATCTCTGCGATGCCGCCCGCGTTGTCGGTGACAGGTCCGAACGCATCAAGCGCCACGACCATTCCGGCAAGTGCGAGCATCGTGGTCACCGCGATCGCGATGCCGAACAATCCGGCAAAGCTGTAGGTCACCAGGATACCGGCGATGATGATGATCGCCGGAAGCGCCGTGGCTTCAAGCGAAACGGCAAGACCCTGGATCACGTTGGTGCCGTGACCGGTTACCGATGCCTGGGCGATCGACTTCACCGGGCGATACTCCGTGCCGGTGTAGTATTCCGTGACCCAGATGATCAGACCGGTCACAATCAGTCCCACGATACCGCACACGAAGAGGTCGAAACCGGTGAAGGTCGTGCCGCCTGAGGTGGTGTATTCGGTGCCCGATCCCAGCCAGCCGAAGACAATCACGGCCAGGGCAACAGCAGACAGAACGGATGTTGCGATAAAGCCCTTATAGAGGGCACCCATGATCGAGTTGTTTTCGCCGAGCTTGACGAAGAAGGTTCCGATGATCGAGGTCACGACGCAGCTTGCACCGATCAGCAACGGCAGCAGCATCAGGTCGTGAGCGTGTTCGCCGGTGAAGAAGATCGACGCAAGAACCATGGTTGCAACAACGGTAACCGCATAGGTCTCGAACAGGTCGGCTGCCATGCCCGCACAGTCACCGACATTGTCACCGACATTGTCGGCGATGGTTGCCGGGTTGCGCGGGTCGTCCTCGGGAATGCCCGCCTCGACCTTGCCGACGAGGTCACCGCCAACGTCAGCGCCCTTGGTGAAGATACCGCCGCCGAGACGCGCGAAGATCGAAATCAGGGAGGCACCGAAGCCCAATGAGACAAGCGCATCGATAACGGTTCTGTCGGTCGCCTCGTAACCCATCACGCCTGTCAGGATGGCGTAATAGACGGCAACACCCAAAAGTGCGAGGCCCGCAACCAGAAGACCGGTGACGGCACCCGCCTTGAAGGCAATTTCCAGACCGGCACCAAGGCTCTGGCTGGCGGCCTGGGCCGTGCGCACATTGGCGCGAACCGACACCATCATGCCGATATAGCCGGCAGCTCCTGAAAGGACCGCCCCGATGGCAAAACCGATCGCCGCGGGTCCGGACAGCAGTATCCACGCGAGCACGAAAACGACGGCGCCGACGATGGCGATGGTTGTATACTGCCTGTTGAGATAGGCACTGGCGCCTTCCTGAATCGCCCCGGCGATTTCCTGCATGCGGGCATTCCCCGCATCCGCCGCCATGACGGACTGGATTGCCCACGCGCCATACGCAATGGACAAGAGGCCACAGACAACAATGATGACAAGCTCGATCATACTTCCTCCCAGAACTGCGGCGGATCCTTTTTATTGTTGTTTTGGCCGCCAGATCGCACCGCACACAGATTCCTCAGCGTGAGGCGCGCACAAGATAGCAACTAAGCGGAGCGTTTCGTCAAGCTCTCACATCGTTTAATTTCACACTTCCGTTGCGATAAGATTTGCTGCAGTGCAGTATTTTTGCTGCACTGACGAAGGAGATTTCCGAAGATACTTTAAACGGTTGTAACTGCTTTTCTTTCAGCCTGAACCAGCCAAACCAGCAATCCAATACACAGCACAACAAACGGAAAAACGAGGACATTGACCGTTCCCCACCCGAATGCGTTGAGCAGTGCGCCGGATGAAAAAGAGGCCGCGGCAACAAATCCGAAAACCAGAAAATCGTTGACGGCCTGCACCATGTTGCGTTCCTCGGGCCGGTAGGTATCGGTCAGCATGGCGGTGGCGCCGATGAAGCCGAAATTCCAGCCGAGCCCGAGCAGGACCAGTGCGGTCCAGAAATGCGCCAGTTCAATGCCCATCAGAGCGACGATCGAACAGCCGGCCAGCAGCGACAAGCCGATCGAAACGATGCGCTCCTTGCCGAAGCGGGCAATAAGACTGCCGGTAAAGAAACTGGGGCCGAACATGGCCAGAACGTGCCACTGGATGCCAAGGGCGGCATCGGTTTCGGTAAGACCGCAGGCGATCATCGCCAGCGGCGTTGCCGTCATGACCAGGCTCATGAGGGCGTAGGAGCAGATGCCGCAGGCCGCAGCAACAATGAAACGGGGCTGCGCCATGATGGTTCGAAGAGGACGGCCTCCCCCTTGCTTCCTGTTTTGAACCGGCGGCTTCGGGATCCTGATGAAGACGAGGAGAAAGAGCGACATGAGCGCCAGCCCGGCCTGCGCCAGATAGGTGCCCGCGAACATGATCGGCGCGAACATGTCCTTCGTCGCGATCACCGTCTGCGGACCGACCACACCCGCAAGGACCCCGCCGGCGAGCACCCATGAAATTGCCTTCGGCTTGAAGGCGTCGCTCGCGGTGTCGGCGGCGGCAAAACGGTACTGCTGCACGAAGGCACCCGCGAATCCGCCCAGGGAACAGGCCAGCGAAAACAGCAGGAACTGATCCCGGAAAACGGCGAAGGAGGCGAGCAGTCCGGAGAGTATGCCGAGGATCGCCGCTCCGGTGAAGCCGGCCCTGCGCCCGAAACGGCGCATGATCATCCCGGCCGGGATCGTGCCGAACGCCGTCCCCAGGACCATCGCGGACACGGGAAGCGTTGCAAGAGACTTGTCCTGGTCGAGCATCATGTAACCGACCAGCGGACCCGTTGCGATCACGATCGACGCCGAGGCCCCGCCCAGCGCCTGGGCAAGGGCCAGCAAGACGGCATTGCGTTTCGCCAGGCGGTCGTCAACGAAGTGTTCCGGCAGTGCGGTGGTCATGCGTCAGGTCTCGGGATTGGCCGGTTACGGCGTGCAACGAAAGAGATCGAACGGGTAACACGGTCCTGTCAAAGCGCAAAACACAAGCTGTCGACATGCGTCAACATGGCCGCCGGAGCTCAGAAATGCCTGAATCCGCTTCGGCTCTGCAAGGTGACGACCGTCCCGTTCTCCCGACAGGTTACACCTCCGCTGCCGTCGACAACAGTCCCGATTGCCGTTACCGGGCATCCGGCCGATGCTGCCTCTGCCTGGAACGGCTGTGCTGCGGATGCGGGAATGGCAGTCAGTATTTCGTAGTCATCGCCGCCGTTCAGGCACGCGAAATAGGTGTCGCGGGCATTTGCCCGGATCTTCTTCAAGGCCGGCGAAACGGGAATGCTTGTCAATTCGATCTCAAGATCAACGCCGGAAGCAACCGCCATGTGCGCGCTGTCTGCGAAAAGACCATCTGAAACGTCCATGCAAGCCGACGCAAATTCGGTCACAAGACCAGCCAGCGCAAGTCGCGGTCTGGGCAGAAGATACCTGTCGAGCACGTGTCCGGCGTCAGCGTCTGCCAGGTTATTTTCTTTCAAAAAGCCGTTGTCGAGCCGTATCTTGAGGCCTGCTGCCGCGTCGCCGATCGTTCCACTGACAAAAAGAACATCGCCCGGTTGCGCACCTGAGCGCCGGACAGTCCCGCCGGCCGCGACCTGACCGATCGCTGTGATCGAAACCTGCAGCCCGTTGCCCGAGCGTATGGTGTCGCCGCCAAGCAGGCGGACGTCAAAAGCGGACTGATCAGCTGCCAGACCCGCACAAAACCGTTCAAGCCAGTCCGCCGTCCAGTCGGAGGGCAAGGATATGCCGAGCAGGTAGCCCCGTGGCCGGGCCCCCTTGGCGGCAAGATCCGACAGGTTGACCCTGAGCGCCTTTGCCGCAATCGCTTCCGGCGCATCGTCCTTGAAAAAATGCACGTCGGCCGCCAGCACATCCTTCGTCAGGACCAGGTCATGACCGGGTTCGGGGGTGAAAACGGCCGCGTCATCGGTCAGTCCAAGACTGCCCGGATCGGAGGCCAACGGGGCGAAGAACCGCCTGATCAGCTCAAATTCGCCAGGACGGTCCTTGGACATGTCAGGACGCGCCGTCCGCCTTGCCGCTGTCGAGTTCCTCATTGCGCAGTTCATGCGCCAGCCGGTCAAGCACACCGTTCACGAGACCCGGTTCGTCGTCCTCAAAAAACGCTTTCGCAACGTCGATATACTCGGAAATGATTACCTTGGCCGGGACGTCCTTGCGGCGCAGAAGTTCATAGGACCCTGACCTTAGGATCGCACGCAGGAGGCTATCGATCCGTTTCAGCGGCCAGCCCTCGGTCAGCGCGGTGTGGATGAACGGATCCAGGAACTTCTGGTCTTCCACAACGCCGGCAACAATTTGCTTGAACCACTGTTCATCGGCATCACGATACTGCGCGCCGTCGATCTCCTTGCCGAGACGGAACGCCGTGAATTCGCTAACAACGCTCGTGAGCGGTGCGCCGCCAACGTCCATCTGATAGAGGGCCTGCACGGCAGCAAGCCGCGCGACGCCCCGCTTGTTGGCCGGGCGCACAGTCTTTGCGGGTTGGTCCGGGTCGGCCTTTCCGGTCATTCTTCTCAAGCTCCAAGGCGTTCGCGCAACGCGATCATGTCAAGGGCTGCGCGTGCAGCTGCACCGCCCTTGTTCTTGTCCCCGACCTTCGCGCGCGCCCACGCCTGTTCATCGTTTTCAACTGTCAGGATACCGTTGCCTACGGCAAGGTCCGCATCCACGATCAGGTCCATGATGACCCGGTTGGATTCGTTGGCGACGATGTCGTAATGCGTCGTCTCGCCCCGGATCACGACGCCAAGCAGAACGAACCCATCGTAGAGAACACCGTCATTTTCCATGGCTGTCATGGTCATGGAGAGCGCGGCCGGAATCTCCAGGACACCAGGGACGGCAATGCGGTCGTAGCTTGCTCCGGCGGCCTCAATCTCCTTGATGGCTCCCTCGGCAAGCGCGTCAGCCAGATCGTCATAGAACCGGGCTTCGATGATCAAGAGTTTCGATGCGGCACTCATGTGTCAGTGTATCCTGTTTGGGGCGGCGACAGGAACCACGTCTGTCACTCTTTGTCCAGTCTCAATCATGCAATGCAGCCAGAACCGGACGGCAGTCTTGCAGCCGGCAAGGAATACGCGCGATCCTTCGACAGGTTGGGACGTCCCCTACCCGTTCTTACCGAATTCCGCAAGTCGGGCCGCGTACCGCGCCATCATGTCGACTTCAAGGTTTATGCCGTCACCGACATGACGGTCTGACCAGGTCGTGACTTCGAGCGTGTGCGGGATCAGGAAGACGGAGAACAGGCAGCCGTCAACCTCGTTGACGGTCAGGGATGTGCCATCGAGCGCAACGGACCCTTTTTTGGCAATGAACGGAGCCGCGTCTTCAGGGACCTCGAACTGGAAAAAAACCGAATCCGGATGATCCTGGCGCTTGGCGACACGCGCGACGCCATCCACATGGCCCAGAACGAGATGTCCGCCCAACTCCGCGCCAAGCGTCAGCGATCTTTCCAGATTGAGCTTTTGGCCTTCCCGCCAATCCGAAACCGTCGTGAGAGCAAGCGTTTCGGCGGCAGACTCAACCTCGAACCAATTGCCCGAAGCCTCGTTTGCCTTGTTCGTGACCGTGTGACAAACACCGGAACAGGAAATCGACGCCCCGATATCGAAGGTCTGTGTGTCATAGGCTGTCCGGATCCGTGTCCGCTGTCCTGCGGGGATTTCGGACACGGAGACGATTTCACCCATGTCGGTCACTATGCCGGTAAACATGTCAGCCTCCGCGGCGTCTGAGGTAAATGAAACGATCCTGATCGAACGCACCGGCGTCGACCCGCTCGAATTTGGGGTCTGAAAGCACATCTTCAAGCGGCAGATCCCGAAGCGCCGGTATACCGCCCTCGCCAATCACCAGGTTCCCGGTCACAACACACAGGTCGTCAACGAGGTCTGCCTCCAGGAATGAGGATGCCATGCGCGCGCCTCCCTCCACCATGACCCGGGTGATGCCCCTGGTCGCGAGCGCGCTTAACACGACGGCCGGATCGATGGCGCATTCGCCCGCAGGGACCCGGATCACGTTGACACCGGCCGCGGCCAGAAGCTCGATCTTGTCCGGATCGGCATCGTTGCCGCAGATCAGCCAAACAGGAACGTCGACACATGTGCGCACAAGCTTCGATTCGATCGGCAGGCGTGCGCAGCGGTCCACGATCACGCGCACCGGCGAGCGCTGCGCAAGCCCCGGCAAGCGGCATGTCAGCTGCGGATCATCGGCAAGCGCGGTTCCGGTTCCCACAAGGATTGCATCGTTTTCGGCACGGAACCCGTGAACCTTTCGCATCGACAACGGACCGGAAATCTTGACCTGCCCCTCGCCGGAGCGGCCGATGAATCCGTCTCTTGACACCGCCAGCTTCAGGAAAACATGCGGGCGCTGCTTGAGCTGGCGGAGCGTGAAGCCGTGGTAAAGGTCGCTCACCTGCTGCTCCCGCACGCCGACAACGACTTCGACACCCGCTTCCTCCAACATGTTGACGCCCCTGCCGGCCACGCGCGGGTTCGGGTCCAGCATCCCGATCACCACACGCGAAACCCCGGCTTCGATCAATGCCAGCGAACACGGCGGTGTGCGGCCATAGTGGGAACAGGGCTCAAGCGTGACATAACAGGTTGCCCCGCGCGCCTGTTCGCCTGCGTGTCTGAGCGCATTCACCTCGGCGTGGGCCATGCCGGGCCGCGAGGTCACGCCCCGTCCTGCAAGGATCGGCCCGGATTCGCCCTCGCGCACGATAAGGGCCGCAACTGCGGGGTTCGGCCAGACGCGGCCAAGTCCGCGGCGGGCAAGACGTTCGGCCGCGGCCATGAACCGCTTGTCGGTCGTGGTTTCACAAGACATGTCAATCAAATCGCAAAGATCATTGGTCTTTTAGTGGCGCGTTCTCTGAATCGCTGAGTTCGTCCAGGAGCGCTTCAAAATCTTTTGCTTCTCGGAAATTTCGATAGACGGAGGCGAACCGGACATAGGCGACATCATCGATGCCCTTGAGCCCCTCCATAACGTGATTGCCGATGGTCTCGGCGGTGATTTCAGTCTCGCCGGAGCTCTCGAGCTGCCGCACGATGCCACTGACCATGCGTTCGATACGGTCGGGGTCGACCGGACGCTTGCGCACGGCGATCTGGACGGACCGCATCAGTTTCTCGCGGTCGAATGTCACACGGCGCCCAGAGCGTTTGAGAACCATGAGTTCACGCAATTGAACCCGCTCAAACGTTGTGAAACGGCCACCGCAGGTGTTGCAGATCCTGCGGCGGCGAATGGTCGTGTTGTCCTCGGTGGGACGGGAATCCTTAACCTGGGTTTCCTCGCCACCGCAAAACGGACATCTCATATGTCAAAGCTCCTGACCGAGCCGGATCATCCCCCGTAGATCGGGAACCGGGCTGTCAGTGCTTCTACCTTGGCTTTGACCGCGGCTTCAACCGCCGCGTTGCCCTCTTCACTGTTTGCGGCCTTCAAACCATCCAACACTTCCGTGATCAGGGCGGCAACTTCCCTGAATTCGGCAACACCGAAACCGCGCGTGGTGGCCGCCGGTGTCCCAAGCCGGATGCCCGAGGTCACAAACGGCTTTTCGGGGTCGAACGGAATGCCGTTCTTGTTGCAGGTGATGTTTGCGCGCTCAAGCGCTTTTTCCGCAACTTTGCCGGTCGCGTTCTTCGGACGCAGGTCGACAAGCATCAGGTGGTTGTCGGTTCCCCCGGAAACGATGTCCAGACCCTGTTCCTTCAGCGCTTCGGACAGTGCTTTCGCGTTCTCGGCAACCGCGCGGGCATAGGCCTTGAACTCAGGCTGCAACGCCTCCTTGAAGGCCACCGCCTTTGCCGCAATGACATGCATCAGCGGCCCGCCCTGCAGGCCGGGGAAAACGGCTGAATTGACTTTCTTGGCGATCGCCTCGTCGTTCGAGAGGATCAGGCCGCCGCGTGGACCGCGCAGGGATTTGTGCGTCGTGCTGGTGACGACATGGGCATGCGGCACCGGAGACGGGTGAACCCCGCCTGCGACCAGACCGGCGATATGGGCCATGTCCACCATCAGATAGGCACCGATGCTGTCGGCGATCTCGCGGAACTTCTTCCAGTCCCAGACGCGGGAATACGCGGTGCCGCCGGCAAGGATCAGCTTCGGCTTGTGCTCGTTGGCCAGACGTTCGACCTCTTCCATGTCGAGACGGTGATCGTCCTCACGCACGCCGTAAGACACGACGTTGAACCACTTACCGGACATGTTCACGGGCGAACCGTGCGTCAGGTGTCCGCCTGAATTCAGGTCGAGCCCCATGAATGTATCGCCCGGCTGCAGCAGGGCGAGAAAGACAGCCTGGTTCATCTGGCTGCCGGAATTGGGCTGGACGTTGGCAAACTGACAGCCGAACAGTTCCTTGGCGCGTTCGATCGCCAGCGTTTCGGCAACATCGGCGAATTCACATCCGCCGTAGTAGCGCTTGCCGGGGTAGCCTTCCGCATACTTGTTGGTAAAGATCGATCCCTGTGCTTCCAGAACCGCGCGGGACACGATGTTCTCCGACGCGATCAGTTCGATCTCGTGCCGCTGGCGCCCAAGTTCCTGCTGAACGGACCCGAAGATATCGGGATCGATTTCGGCAAGGGTACTTGTGAAGAAACCGGAATGAGACTGCCCGGAGCTTTCCATCAAAGACATCGCACTTTCCCTGTATTCGTATGACGTAGAACCACGGCGTCGGCTTTCATCCTATCGGACACCGCCGAGCTGACGGCCGACTTTGCGCGAGGAAGTAACACAGCCCCCTTGCAGAACCAAGGGGCATACCGACGCGGCCAGTTGGGAAAACGACAGAGAATTTTCTCGATGCCGTTTATCCGCAAGACTTTTCGGGTTTTGCCGGCGAAGCGCGTTTCAATACAATGTCGGGTCGGGCGGTGGGCCGTCGCGTTCGGCAATCTGGCTGATCCGGCGCTTGAGCTTGCGGACCGCAACGCGCTTCAGGTCCTCCTGAGAGGTGTTTGCGGGCCCGAACGTGGAGACTTCAATGCCCGTTGCAGCATCGATCGCGGTGACCTTGACCTGCCCACCGATCGGATGAAACTCAAGATAGATCTCGCCCGGCCGCGGCTCGCGACTCATCTTGCATCTCCCAGCTGCAGTGGGTTCCTAGGGTCCGGACCCTAGAAGACACGAAACGCCGGCCTTAGCAAGGCCGGCGTCACATTCCCAAGCGTTAGATGAGTTTAAAAACCTAGAGGCGCGCCTGCGTTTCAGTGGCAAGGACATCATCCCTGGCGTAGATGTCATCGCGGAAATGCACCACGCCATCCGCGTTGGCCCACGCAGTCACGTAGGTCATATAGAGCGGAATGGACTTTTTCAGTTTCACGTCTTCGCGCTCACCGGTGCGAATGACTGAATCCACGCGCGTGCGATCCCAGTCCGGCGTCGTTGACTGCAGCATCCAGGTAACAAGCTCGCGCACATTCTGCACCCGGACACATCCCGAGGAGTGAAACCGCTGGCTTTCACCGAAGAGCGTCTTGGACGGTGTGTCGTGCAGGTAGACCTGATGCTTGTTGTGGAAGTTGATGCGCACCGAACCAAGCGAGTTCTCCGCACCCGGGTCCTGGGTGAACCGGTATTGCGTGGCTTCGTCCGTGTTCCAGTCGATCTGCTGCCAGGCAAGCTCGTTGCCGCTCCAGTCGAAGATGCGGATGTTGTTCTTCGACAGGTATTCCGGGTCTTCCTTCATCTTCGGGATAAGGTCCTTGCGGATGATCGAGACCGGAACAGTCCAGTAGGGATTGAAGTTGAGCTCATAGATCTTGCTGTTCAGGATCGGAGTCTGCCGGTCGATCTTGCCGACAACGGCGGTGTGGCGCGAGCGGACCCTGCCATTCTCAACGGCTTCGATCTCTGCTGCCGGAATATTCACCATCACGTAGCGGTCGCCGAGGAAACCGGACATGGAGCGCATGCGCACAAGATTGGTTTCAAGCTGACCGAGGCGCACATGCGCCGGTACGTTCAGGGCCTGGACGGTGTCATTGCCCATAACGCCATCCGGGATCAGACCATGACGCAGCTGGAAGCGGCGCAGGGCTGCTTCGACATAGGAATCGAACGCATCGGACAATCCGGCCTGCTGCTCCAGGTCACCGGATGCAATCAGACGACGGCGCAGTTCAACGACGCGCGGATCCTTCGCCCCGATCCTGAGCGCCTTGCCGCCGCCCGTGACCGTTCCCCAGCCGCCGGCCTGAACGATGCGCTGATAGCGGTCGATCGCAACGGCGATGTAGTCGGCCGTTTCCGGCGACAGGGTCGGCGCAGAGGAATTCACCTCGGTGATGTTCTCTGTGGCGATGTCGAAATTGTCGGTCCATTCGACGTTCTGCCGGTTTTGCTGAAGCGACTGCAAAGCCGTCTGCGCACTCGCGGGCGCGCCTTGCACCAGCAACGCGCCGATCCCCAGAGCACACACGCCCAGGAACGATTTCCCGGCACGCCATGCGGCAAAACCTTGTTTTCCGGACTGGCCGACCTTCATGTGCATCGCCAACTTCATTTGCAACGCCCTACGCCTTCAGATCTCGTGGTATTGAACCGGGCCAGTAAAACAGCACCGGCTTCCTGTTCCAAAACAAATTTCTACCTGGCAGAGGTTAATAAATCGCTTGAATTTTTAACCATGCCGCCAGCTTGAGCGCTGCACAAAGCCATTCTTTTGTGACCACAAGATGTCACGGAACAGCGGCTGAACCCAAATTCCTGACGATCCGAGTGCCGTCAGGGCGGGCTGCGCTCCAAATCATCGGATAAGAAGAAAAGGAAACGAATTAAAGCCACAAATGCGTGATGACCCAAAACAAAAGCACCGCCCGGTGGGCGGTGCTTTGTCATCTGGATTTGCCGCGAATTTCAGAGCCGGTAGAGAATCTGGTCAGTCCAGAACCGCTCGAGGCGGCGAAGAGACTTGTTGAGCGCAACAAAGTCTTCGGCACCGATCTCGCCGACCTGCTCAACCGACAGGATGTGCCGCTCATAGAGATCGTTGACGATCTTGGCGACTTCCTGGCCCTTGTCGGTCAGGCTGACACGCACCGAACGGCGATCCATACGGGAGCGCTGATGGTGTATGTAACCGGTCTCGACCAGTTTTTTCAGGTTGTAGGACACGTTCGAACCGAGATAGTAGCCGCGTGTACGCAGCTCACCGGCTGTGAGCTCCGCATCACCGATGTTGAACAGCAGCAAGGCCTGCACGCTGTTGACATCGGACCGTCCCATACGGTCGAATTCATCCTTGATGACGTCCAGCAGACGCCGATGCAGTCTTTCGACAAGAGTAAGAGCTTCGAGGTAAAGTGGCTTGATTTCCACTTCGCCCGCTTCGCTCGGTGAAACAGCGTCGACTGCCCTACTTGCGGTGATCATGTGTTTGCGCCTCTTATAGTACCTGTTGATGGGCGGATATTTTCCCGCCTTGTCACTCAATCTAGCCGAGTGTTTCTAAAATCCGCTTAAGAGACACGCTGAATCGTTCGTTAACGTTTGAACCGCTTTTGAGCACCCTCTTTCACATACTGTTAATCATGTGCCGCGCAGGAAATTCACGATACCCGAGAAGTCCTTAGTGTCTCCCCCTGAGTTACAATAGAGCGTATAGAGCGCGGCAGCCTCGGCTCCGAGCGGTGTTGCTGCGCCTGCGGAACCAGAGGCCTCCTGGGCGAGCTTCAGATCCTTCAGCATCATCGCGGCGGCAAAGCCCGGCTGGTAGTCGCGGTTGGCCGGAGACGACGGCAACGGGCCCGGAACCGGACAGTAGGATGTCAGGGACCAGCACTGGCCGGACGCGGTTGAGGAAATGTCGAACAGCTTCTGGGCGTCCAGTCCCAGCTTTTCGGCCAGCACGAAAGCCTCGCTGACGGCAATCATGGAAATGCCGAGGATCATGTTGTTGCAGATCTTCGCAGCCTGTCCGTTGCCGGCGCCGCCGGCATGCACGATCGTCTTGCCCATGATATCCAGAAAGGGTTGGGCGGCGGTGAAGGCGTCCTCGGAACCGCCCACCATGAAGGTCAGAGTGCCTGCGGTGGCGCCGCCGACACCGCCGGAGACCGGCGCATCCACCATGGGCATGTTCTTGTCGGCGGCTGCGGCAGAAACCACCCGGGCGCTGTCGACATCGATCGTTGACGAATCGATCAGGAGCGTCCCGGCTTTCGCGTTCTCCAGAATGCCCCCTTCCCCCTGGTAGATCTGGCGGACATGCTTGCCTGCAGGCAGCATCGTGACGATCACGTCTGCCGCTGCCGCAAGATCGGCGACGCTTCCGGCGCTTTCCCCTCCTGCCTCGACAAGCGCATTGACGGCGGTTTCCGCAAGATCAAAACCAAGAACCCTGTGCCCGGCCTTGACCAGATTGACGGCCATCGGTCCGCCCATGTTGCCAAGACCAATGAAACCGATTGTTCGTGTCATGTCGTTTCTCCCAGATGCATTCCGCCTTGATCCAGAATCGGTTGGGCGGGTTTCCTCATGACTTGATTCAGCTGAATGCCGCTTGTTGACCGTTGTTACCCGTTCGCCGTTGCAGTCCGGTTTTCCCGGTGCATGAGATAGGCCAGTGCCGCATAGATCGCGATCGTGGTCAGATAGAAGGTGATTTCATAAGGCCGGCGGCCATAAAGGTCGGCGAAGGCGGTGTGCATCAGGATCTGGCAGAAGCACCTGAAGATCCACATCACGGTTCCCCAGGAAACAGTGAGCCACAGGCCGGTTGCCGCAACCAGGTCCAGCACAGCGAAAAAGACCGTTGCGCCCTGCAGGGCAACCGGCATGTCCCAGAAGAAATTGCCGTGCCACTCGACGATGCCGATAATGCGCGCCCAGTAGATGACACCTCCGCCCAACAGGATCAGCGCGATACAGCGCAGATAGAGGATCAGGATCGTGCTCCACGGAGGGCGGGCGTCAATGAGGTCCTGAAAGCTTGTGATCATGTGCGATCCGATTGGGCCTTATATGAGAAGATCTCCGTCAAACGGTTCTTCGAAATACGACGCCAGCCCGG
Organism: Pseudomonadota bacterium; assembly: GCA_039818365.1. GTDB lineage: Bacteria > Pseudomonadota > Alphaproteobacteria > Rhizobiales > Stappiaceae > Roseibium. The sequence goes on along the minus strand of JBCBUA010000003.1, from coordinate 30,495 downwards.
CCCTGTCCACTTGTGCGAGTTGATTAGGCTGCCATTTCGGAGACTGGTCCTTGTCGACCACGACCGCCCGGATGCCTTCGAAGAAATCCTTGCCCTTCAGGATCTGCGAGACGATCCGGTATTCCAGCTTCATGCACTCATTGAAAGTCAGCGCCGCGCCACGCTTCATCTGCTCAAAGGCTATCAGGACACTGGTCGGTGACTTGCCGCGGATTGCTTCGGCGGTCTTTCCGGCAAATTCGTCACCGGAGGCATCCAGACGACCGAGGACCTCCTCGACCGAAGAGGCCGAGAACGCATGTTCGATCAGGGCGCCGTTTTTCTCCACAGGTCCAGCTTCCGGCGCCACCCGAAAACGCTCAAGAGTCGCATCAACGTCGTCGGCTGTTTCGAGCGCCGACTGCAAATCCGAGAGGTTTTCCTGCGCGACGGCGTGGGTCAAAACACCCGATGCGAGCGCATCGGCCTGCCTCAGCCGGCCGGCAGACAGCGCGCAATAGACCCCGGTTTTGCGCGGCATGCGCGGCAGAAAATAGGTGCCGCCAACGTCCGGGAAGAACCCGATCCCGGTCTCCGGCATCGAAAACAGCGTGTTTGCGGTACCGACACGGTGACTGCCATGCACGGACACCCCGACACCGCCGCCCATGACGATGCCGTCGATCAGCGCGACATAGGGCTTCGGATAAGCCTTGATGTAGGCGTTCAGCGTGTATTCGTCCCGGAAGAAGGTCTTCAGTCCGTCCAGTTCTCCGGCCAGCCCGGCATCGTAGATGCTGCGGATATCGCCGCCGGCGCAAAAGGCCTTTCCGCCTGCGCCCTGTATGACGACATGGCGGACATCGGGATCATGCACCCACAGCTCCAGCTGTGCTGCGAGCGCTTTAACCTTGCCATGCGTCAAAGCGTTAAGCGCCTTCGGCCTGTTCAGGGTCACGAACCCCGCCTTGCCGCGCACCTCGAACAGGATCTCGTCGTTCATGGAATTGCCTTGTGGAATGCGAGTCGTTTCAAAGGGTAAAAGGCGAGGCTTCACTCAGTCCTTCAGCAAATGGCGCGCAATGATCAGGCGCATGACCTCGTTGGTGCCCTCCAGGATTTGATGCACCCTGACATCGCGGAAAAAGCGTTCGATCGGATAGTCACGCAGATAGCCATATCCGCCGTGAAGCTGCAATGCCTCGTTGACCACCTTGAATCCGGTGTCAGTCGCGAGCCGCTTGGCCATTGCCGCCAGCCTCGTTGCCTCGTGGGATTTTGCGTCCACGGCCGATGCCGCCTTGTGGAGAAGCAGACGCGCGGCCTCCAGCTCCGTTGCCATGTCGGCAAGGCGGAACTGCAGCGCCTGGAAGTCGGCGATCGGCCTGCCGAATTGCTTGCGCTCCTTCATGTAGGCCAGGGCATGATCCAGGCAGGCCTGCGCCGCACCGAGGGAGCAAGCGCCGATGTTGATCCGGCCACCGTCCAGAGCGGACATGGCAATCTTGAACCCCTGCCCTTCCTCGCCGATGAGATTCGATTTCGGGACGCGGCAATCCTGGAAGTTGACCTGTGCCGTCGGCTGGCTCTTCCAGCCGAGCTTGACTTCGTTCGCGCCGAAACTCAGGCCCGGGGTTCCCTTCTCGACAAGTAGACACGACACACCGGAAGGTCCCTCGCCGCCCGTGCGCACCATGACCGCGTAGAGGTCGCTCACGCCGCCGCCGGAAATGAACGCCTTGGACCCATTGAGCACGTAATGGTCGCCATCGTCCCGAGCGCTTGTGCGCAAGCTCGCCGCGTCCGACCCGGAGCCCGGCTCGGTCAGGCAGTAGCTTGTCAGCAATTCCATCGTGCAGAGCCTTGGCAGGAATTTCTGCCGCAACTCTTCCGACGCGAAGCCGTCGATGATCCAGGCGACCATGTTGTGGATGGACAGATAGGCCGCCGTCGATGTGCAACCCTTGGAGAGTTCCTCGAATATCAGCGCGGCGTCCAGCCGGGCCAGCGCCGACCCGCCGACATCTTCCCTGACATATATGCCGCCAAAGCCAAGCTCGGCCGCCTTGCGCAGTGTCGGGATCGGAAAGATGCTTTCCTCGTCCCACTCCTTTGCATACGGCGCAAGCTCGTCCCTTGAGAAGCTGGCCGCCATGTCCTGAAAAGCGCGCTGATCTTCGTTCGGTGCAAAGTCCACGTCGTTCCTCCCAAATGAGCCTCACCCGGCAAAGGTGTCAGCCGTCAGTTTTCCGTTGCGGCTGATGCACTAAACCATATTTGACGCATACGTCAAACAATCTCTTTTTCGTTATTATTTTCAGTTATTTTACAGAATGTTGGAATGCGTCAATCTGCGTGATAGATTGCCCGGTAACATTCGGCACTATGTGCACCATTCTTCCAAAACCCGAGTCAGACCCCGCCATGCCGTCCCAAAAGCCGCTCCCTCCGATCACGTCAGACCACATGGACACGCTGCTGGCCGGCACCCGCATGCGGCGCAACCGGCAGACCGACTGGTCCCGGCGGCTGGTGCGTGAAAACGCGCTGACCGTGGATGATCTCATCTGGCCGATCTTCCTGGTGGACGGCGAAAACGTGCGCCAGGCAGTACCGTCCATGCCGGACGTCGTGCGCCTTTCCGTGGACGAGGCCGTCCGCGAGGCGGCACGAGCGGCGGAACTCGGCATTCCCGCCCTGGCGCTGTTTCCCTACACGGACCCGGACCTGCGCGACGATACCGGGAGCGAAGCCCTCAACGCGGACAACCTGACCTGCCGCGCACTGCGTGCGATCAAGGCGGAAGGATTGAATGTCGGCCTGATGACCGATGTTGCGCTCGATCCCTATACCAGCCACGGTCACGACGGCCTGATGCAAGGCGAGACCATCCTCAATGACGAGACCGTCGACCAGTTGTGCCGTCAGGCGCTGGTACAGGCGGAGGCCGGATCGGACGTGATTGCGCCCTCCGACATGATGGATGGACGGATCGGCGCTATCCGCCAGGCGCTTGACAGCCAAGGCTATCGCGGCACGCAGATCATGGCCTATTCGGCAAAATATGCGTCCGCCTTCTACGGTCCGTTCCGCGACGCGGTCGGGTCCTCCGGCACGCTCAAGGGCGACAAGCGCACCTACCAGATGGACCCGGCGAACACGGACGAAGCCCTGCGCGAAGCAGAGCTTGATATTGCCGAGGGTGCGGACATGGTCATGGTCAAGCCGGGAATGCCCTATCTCGACATCGTCCGGCGCATCAAGGATGAGTTCCAGGTGCCGACCTACGCCTATCAGGTGTCGGGGGAATACGCGATGATCAAGGCCGCCAGTGCCAATGGCTGGCTCGACGGTGAGCGCGCCATGCTGGAGAGCCTTCTGGCGTTCAAGCGCGCGGGAGCGGACGGCATCCTGACCTATTTCGCACCGAAGGTCGCTGAAATGCTGGTTGAGGGCACATGACGTCCGTCTCCGGTTTGGCGGACCATCCTCAGGTTTCATTTCAAAGCATCGAGGCCGCGGCCCGCCTGATAAAGGGGGCCGTGCTCGAGACCCCGTGCCTGCCCGCCCCCCGCCTGTCGCAGCTCACCGGTGCCGATGTTCTTGTCAAATACGAGAACATGCAGGTTACCGGTGCGTTCAAGGAACGTGGTGCGCTGGTCAAACTGTCCAGCCTCAGTCAGCAGGAAAAGAGCCGCGGCGTCATTGCGGTGTCAGCGGGAAACCACGCGCAGGGTGTTGCCTACCACGCCGGCCGTCTCGGTATCCCGGCAACGATCGTCATGCCGGTTCTGACGCCTTTCGTGAAGATATCCGCCACCCGCGGCTACGGTGCGGAGGTGGTCCTTTCGGGAAACACGCTCGCGGAGGCGAAGGAGGAAGCCGACAGGCTGGCCGCCGAAAAGGATCTGGTCTGGGTCCACCCCTATGATGATGCCCATGTGATTCACGGACAGGGCACGATTGCGATCGAAATGCTGGAGGCCCACCCCGATCTAGACGCGATCGTTGTGCCCGTCGGTGGCGGCGGCCTGATCGCCGGGATCGCGACCGCCGCCAAGGCGATCAAACCGACCGTGGAAATCATCGGCGTCGAAACCACGCTTTATCCGGGCATGTGGGGCGCGTTCTACGGCAAGGAGGTCGTGTGCGAAGGGGCGACCATCGCTGAAGGGATTGCCGTGCGTGACATCGGCGTGCTCACGACCGAGGTCGTCAGGACCACCGTCGACGACGTGGTTCTGGTGTCCGAAAGCAGCATCGAGCGGTCCATCAACGCCTATCTCACCTTACAGCGCACGATTGCCGAAGGCGCAGGTGCTGCCGGCCTCGCGGCGCTTCTGTCGGATCGCGGACGCTTTGAAGGCAGGAAGGTCGGCCTTGTCTTGTGCGGCGGCAACATCGATCCGCGTCTTCTGTCCAAGATTGTGGTGCGCGAACTTGCCCGCGACGGCAAGCTGGTCTCCATCCGGATCGACACGCCGGACCGCCCCGGCACACTCGGCGAGATCGCCACGGTGATCGGCGACATGCAGGGCAATGTGGTCGATGTCGAACACCACAGGCTGTTCCTGAACGTGCCTGCGAAAGGCGCAACACTGGACGTTTCCTTCGAGGCCTTTGATCGCGATCACGGCGAGCGGATCGTGGCGGCACTGCGCGAGCGCGGCTTCGTTGTGCGCTATCTGGAAATCGGCGAACGCATGGGGTGATGCCCGGCTGGCTCCGGGCTCGCGGCAGCCCTGCAATCTGGATGCGGCAAATTTGCGTTTTGCCGCGCCAATGCCCACATGAAGCTCATCACAATTCAAGGAGCCGCTTTATGTCAGCCGAGACTTCGACCGACCATGTCCGAGAAGACGTTTTTGATCCTGCCCTGCATCCGGAGCTGTTTTCCGGCGTGCGCAGCCGCCGGATCTTTGCGTTTTTCATCGATGTGATCGTGATCGCCCTGTTGACATTCGGAGCCGGAATTCTGGTGTTTTTCCTCGGCGTTTTCACGCTTGGACTCGGGTTCCTGCTCTATGGCATTCTGCCGGCGACAGTTGCGCTTCTATATGTTGCCTTTACGCTCGGCGGTCCGCAGGCCTCGACACTCGGCATGCGCGCCATGGGCCTGGAAATGCGCCTCTGGTACGGTGCAAAGCCCTATCCGCTGCTCGCCGCTGTTCATGCCCTGCTGTTCTGGTTCTCGGTTTCGCTGCTGACACCGCTCGTGCTGCTGGTCTCGCTGTTTTCGGACCGCAAGCGCCTGCTCCACGACATGATCCTGGGCGTTGTGGTCGTGAATTCGGCCTATCACCAGCAATATGTGGATGTGCGCTTCCAGGCCACGCACTGAAAGCCGTGACGCTTGGCAAACGGTTCTCCATCCGTTTTTCGGGCCGGCAGCCGTTCAGTTCAACAGCGCCAGCGACAGATTGAGCACCCCCGCGAAGCCGACCCAAGCCGCATAGGGACAGAACAGCAGTGCGGACGTCCTGTCCACTCGCCACCTGTTTGCGATGAAAAAGACGATAGCGGCCAGCATTCCCAACAGGATGACCAGAGCGAACCACAGCTGGTGAAAGACGAAAAAGACCGGTGACCAGGTCCAGTTCAGCACCATCTGGGCGACCCAGAGGTTCATGGCAGAGGATCGTGGCGCCTGTCTGAACGTCCGCCAGCCTGCGACTGCGATAAAAATGTAAAGCACTGTCCAGACCGGTCCGAAGATCCAGTTCGGCGGATTAAACGGCGGTTTTTGAAGGTTCCGGTACCAGTCTCCAGGTGCCGATTGCGTCCCGATGAAAGTTCCCATCGCCAGCACGATCACGACGACACCAATGAGCGTGCCAATTGCGACCGGATTGTTCAGCTTCAACGGCGATTCGGTTGACATCTTCTGTATTGCTTTCCTGTTTTCCGCGATCCAGCGTTTCACGGGACGGGCCCATTGGCCAGACCCAACTTGAAACCGCGCGCAAATCGCGCACCTGGCAACGGTCCGTCAGGCGTTCAGCGGCCGAAACCGGCACTGGAGTTTTCGCTGGTTTTTCCGTGCTCTACCAAGGCACGAAGCTTCAATCAGGAAAAACCTGAATATTTGAGTCGACTTTAAATTCCGTATTTGGTATTGCTGCGCTGCAATCTAACTAACGGAAAACGCTATGTCTTTCTTCAAACGCGTAGGCGCACTGACGTGCGCGTTCGTGGCCGGCTCTCTGTTGGCAACGCCAACCTCAAGCGCTCTGGCCGAGACCCTCACCTTCACCGATATTGCAGGCCGCGAGGTGACCCTGCAGGAGATGCCCGACAAGATCATCCTGGGCGAAGGGCGGATGATGTACGGCATTGCACCGCTCATCGAAGGCAACCCGTTTGAAAAGATCGTCGGCTGGAAAAGCGATCTGGTTCAGTACGACCCGGACGCGTTCCGCAAATATGAAGGTGCATTTCCGGAAGAGACCGCCCGGATGATCGATTTCGGCAATCCCTACGCCGGAGACTTTTCCGTCGAGGCCGTTCTGGAAGCTGAAACCGACCTCGTGATCCTGGACGTCGGCAACCTCTTCAAAGCCGAGGAAACCGGTCTCATCGAGAAGCTCGGCAATGCGGGTGTCCAGGTGGCCTTCATCGACTTCCGGCGCAATGCGACCGAAAACGCCGTTCCATCCATGCTCATCCTCGGCCGGATATTCGGTGAGGAGAAGCGCGCAGCGGAATTCATCGATTTCTACATCGCACAGATGCGCAAGGTGACCAATGTCGTCGACACCATTCCGGCCGAAGACCGTCCGCTCGTCGTGGTCGAAAACGCAGCCGGATGGCAGACCGATTTCTGCTGCTGGTCGTTCGGCCCTTACAATTACGGCCGCTTCGTCGAGCTTGCCGGTGGCAAGAACTACGCCTCCACGCTTGCCAATGCCTATTCCGTCGACCTGAACCTTGAGGGGATCATCGAAGCGGACCCGGATGTGGTTTTCGGCACCGGCGCAAACTGGAAGGAAGCACGTCCCGAAGTGACCTCTACCCTTCTTGGTTATGAAGGCGACCCGGAAGTGAACAGCGAGCGTCTGGCGGCTCTCGCCGCGCGCCCCGGATTTGCCGATCTGCGCGCCGTCAAGGACGGACGATTCCACTCGATCTACCACCAGTTCTACAACTCGCCGTACCATTTCATTGCGATCCAGGTTCTGGCGAAATGGCTGCACCCGGAAGATTTCGAGGATCTTGATCCCGAGGCAACGTTCAAGGAATTGCATGACCGGTTCCTGCCCTACGAAACCTCCGGTCAATTCTGGATAACTCTGAACAAGTAAGACCGCTTGCTCACGCGCCTCCGCTGCAGATCGCAGCGGAGGCGCTCATCATGGATCGCTCATGTCTGACAGCACACTTGTATCCGGCGAAGCCCTGGCGCTCGTGCGCGCCTATAAACTCCGACACTTGAGGCGGGTCCTGCTCGTCTGTTTCGCCTTTCTTCTTCTTGCGGGCCTGGTCGTCATCGACATTACGACCGGACCAGCAGATCTCTCCATCTGGCGAACCGTTCAGGTCATACTGGACCGTTCCGTCGCGACGCCGAAAGAAGACGTCATCATCTGGCAGCTGCGCCTGCCTGTTGCCCTCATGGCCATCGCGGTCGGTGCGATGCTGGGGGTCGCAGGCGCGGAGATGCAGACCATCCTCAACAATCCGCTCGCCGATCCGTTCACGCTCGGCCTCAGTTCAGCGGCCGGCTTCGGTGCCGCCCTTGCCATCGTGCTCGGCTGGTCCGTGATCCCCGGCGTCGGCGGCCTGTTCGTTTCGGTGAACGCCTTCGTTTTCGCCATGCTGACCTCCTGCGCGCTTTTCCTGTTCACACGGCTGCGCGGGGTCACGCCGGAAGCCATGATCCTGGTCGGGATCGCCATGCTGTTCACGTTCAACGCCCTGCTGGCCTTCCTGCAATATGGCGCTTCGGAAATTCAGCTGGCGCAGCTGATCTTCTGGCAGCTGGGGTCCCTTGCGCGCGCAACCTGGGGCAAGGTTGGCATCTGTTTTGCCATCCTGCTCCTGATGCTGCCCTGGTTCATGAGCCGTTCCTGGGCGCTGACAGCCCTGCGCATGGGGGAAGACAAGGCCGCCGCACTGGGCGTCAATGTCGGTCTCTTGCGCATCACGGTGCTTGCGGGCGTCTCGCTGCTTGCAGCCGTCGCCGTGTCCTTTGTCGGTGCCATTGCCTTTGTCGGCCTGGTCGGCCCGCACATTGCGCGCATGATCGTCGGCGAAGACCAGCGCGGGTTTCTGCCACTGTCGGCTCTGTGCGGTGCGCTCATCCTGTCCGGCACGTCAATCGCCTCCAAGGCGATCACGCCGGGCATTGTCTATCCGATCGGGATGATCACCTCGCTGATCGGCATACCGTTCTTCATTCTCCTGATTCTGGGTCAGCGCAAGAGGCATTGGCAATGAATGCGCTGACTGCGGAAAACCTGACGTTTTCATACGGCTCGAGGCGGATCTTCGACCGCGTCGGGTTTGACCCGATCGCACCTGGTCAGCTGACCGCTCTCATCGGACCCAATGCAGCCGGAAAATCCACCCTGTTCCGCCTGATTGCCGGTCTGTTGAAATCCGAGACCGGAAAAGTCCATCTCGGCGGCACCGATCTCGACACGCTCACGACGCGCACGCGGCTCGAACGTGTGTGTTTCATGCCCCAGTTTTTCACGGCCAACGCCGCTTTGACTGTCTTCGACGTGGTCATGATGGCCCATAAACAGCTCAAGGGATGGCGGGTGAACGAGGCCGACATGATCGCCGTCGGCACGGCCCTGCAGGAAGCGGGCATCGGACACCTGTCGGAAGCCTATGTGAGCGAGCTGTCAGGCGGCCAGTCGCAGATGGTTTCCGTGACCCAGGCCCTGATCAGAAAATCGGATGTCTACCTGTTCGACGAGCCGACATCCGCGCTCGACCTGCGTCACCAGCTGGATGTTCTCGGCCAGATCAAAGCCGCCGTCGCCGACCGTGGCGCCATTGGTGTCGTTGCCCTGCACGACCTCAACCTTGCGGCACGGTTCGCGGACAACCTGATCCTGCTCGGCGAGGGCCGAATCCTTGCCCAGGGAGCGCCTGCGGAGGTGTTGCGCGCCGATGCAATTTCAAACACCTACGGGGTCGCGATCGAAACCTCGAAAGGCCCCAGAGAGGAGCTCATCGTTCATGCTTACGCGTCGTGAATTTGTCATCTCCGCAGCCGCGATGGCGGGGACCGGCTCGGCGCTCGCCTGCCCTGCCCCGGCGTCCACAGGAACAGAGCACGGCGTGCTCATGCTGAATGCGGCTTGCGGCGATCCGGACACGCCGAACGTCTTCGAACCGGCGATCCTTCGGATCAATACCGGCGACAGCGTCACATTCGTGCCGACGGATGCCGGTCACAACTCCGCCTCCAAGCGCGGGATGATCCCGGACGGCGCGGAGCCCTGGAACGGGGCGATTGACGAGAACCTGACGGTCGAATTCACGGTCCCGGGCATCTACGGGCATATCTGCGTGCCCCACTACGAATGGGGCATGGTCGGCCTGATCGTGGTCGGAAACGACCTGTCCAATCTGAAATCAGTCAAGAAAATCAAACATCCCGGCAACGCGCGCAAGGTGTTCCGCGCCCTCCTGAAGGAACTGGAAGCAAAGGCTTAGCATTGGCGGTGAAGACAAACCTTATCGAAACCTGGTCCAGCCTCTCTGACGAAGAAGACACGATGACGGAGGAGCACACCTGGATCTGGTGCGAAATGATCAACGCAATCGACGAGACCAACCTTTCAAGTTCGGACGTGCTTGATTTTGGATGCAATCAGGGTGGATTTCTTCGGTTGCTTCATGACTTGCGCCCGTTCAAGTCTGGCGTCGGCGTAGACATCGCGCGCCGCGCCGTCGACATCGCCGAGGCGAACAAGGGCAATCGGCCGATCACCTATCACGCCGTCAGCGATCTCACAAAACTTGAGAGGAGGTTTGATCTCGCCTTTTCTCATGAGGTGATCTACCTGATCGACGATCTCAACGAACATGCGCGGCAAATGGCCGGTGCCTTGAAGCCCGGCGGCAGCTACTACGCCGTGACCTGTTGCCACCGGGACAGTCCGCTCTGGGCCATGTGGCGGGCCAGGATCGGGGAGTTCTCGAATATCCCCGTTCCCAATCACAGCATCGCCGATATTGCCGGAGCCTTCCGCAAGGCCGGTTTTGCAGTCTCGGTTCGCCGCTTTCTGGCCAATGCGTTCGTGCCCTTGAGTGAGCCGAACGACTATTTCCCGACCGATTTGGACCGCCTTGAAACCTACAGCCGCTGGAAACTGATGTTCCGCTTCGAGGCGACGGTTTGAAAGCAAGACAGCGCCTTACCCCGGGAACCGCTATTCCGGCGTGCATAAGGAACCTTTTTCTTCTCATGCCACTATGCAGAGCATGATCCACTCCATATCAACGGGCACTTGAATTTAAGGCTCTTTCAATGAGCGGACCGCCTGTTCTAGACTGTGCGTTCGTCAAGAGTGGCCATGCAAGGCTTTGGGCAGGTGAATGCATTCTGTTGATATCGCGATGGCGCTGACCTTTGTTGTCATTGCGTCAACCGTCATCCTGTATGCCGTCGAGCGCTACCCGATCGAGACGGTCGCTCTCGGGTCCGTGACTGCTTTCATTGTCATCTTTTCGGTCCTGCCGGTGGAAACGCCGGACGGTAACGCCGTCACCACAGCCGATTTCCTCATGGGATTTGCCAATCCCGCCCTGGTGACGGTGATCTGTCTGCTCATCATCGGTCAGGCGCTGTTCCAAACCGATGCACTGGAAGGTCCTGCCAAGACCATCGTGCGGATGACGCGGGGCCGGTCCGCGTTTGCGACGATACCGATCCTGCTGGCAGTTGCGGTGCTGAGCGCATTTTTGAACAACACACCAGTCGTGGTCATGTTCCTCCCGATCCTGACGGCGGTTGCCGCGACCGTCGGACAGTCGTCGTCCCGCGTTCTCATGCCACTGTCCTTTATCGCGATCCTGGGCGGCATGACGACGCTGATCGGATCTTCTACCAACCTGCTGGTTGCCAATTACGCGGCGCAGTCATCCGACCTCCGGCTGACCTTTTTCAGCTTCACGCCGATCGGTCTGATTGTTGCGGGCGTCGGCTCCCTGTACGTGTTCTTTGTCATGCCGCACCTGATGAGGGCCCGCAAGACCATGGCGGAAGAGTTTCAGGCAACCTCGGGCAAGCAGTTCATTGCGCAGATTGAAATCACCTACGGACATCCGCTCGTCGGCGTCGAGGCGGTGTCCGGCATGTTCCCAAAACTCAAGGACATGACGGTGCGCCTTGTGCAGCGCGGACAGGAACCGCTGCTGCCGCCGTTCGAAAACGTGGTGCTGTCTCCCGGCGACACGGTGATTGTCGCGGCGACCCGGAATGCGCTTGCAAATGCGCTGGCGCGCCGCCAACCGCTCATGGAAGCAGAGACGGAGCAAGCCAGCCCGGGACGGGATCAGCAAGCGGTTCCTCCCGGGTCGATCAGCCTGGCCGAAGTGGTCGTCGCCCCGGCCTCGCGACTGATGGGCAGGACATTGCCGCAGTCGGGATTTTATGCCGATACCGGTTGCCTTGTGATGGGCATTCAAAGACGCAGCCGGATGCCGCGCATGGCGATGAACGATATCCGGCTCGAAGCCGGCGACGTGCTGCTTGTTGCTGGCAGCGAAGAGGAGATCGCGCGCCTTCGCGGCAATCGGGACGTACTTCTGCTCGACTGGTCGACGGCCGAGGTTCCAAGACGGCGTTATGCGCCGAGGGCTCTGGCCATCTTTGCCTGCGTTGTCGCGCTGGCTGCCTCCGGGATGGTCCCGATCGTTTCGGCGGCAATCGGCGGAACCTTCGCCATGATCGCAACCGGTTGCCTGAACATAAGGCAGGCCATGCGCGCAATCGACAGCAGGATATTCATGCTTGTCGGCGCTTCCCTGGCGGCGGCCGTCGCGCTTGAAGCAACCGGAGGCGCAACCGCAATTGCCTCCGCGCTCGTCCATGTTCTGCACGGGGCCTCCGCCCCCGTCATTCTCTCCGCCCTGTTCTTTCTCGTCATGGTGCTGACGAACTTTCTCTCCAACAACGCAGCGGCGGTTCTTTTCACGCCAATCGCGATCAACCTGGCAAATCAGATCGGGCAGCCTCCCGAGGCCTTTGTGGTCTGCCTGATCATCGCGGCGAACACGTCCTTCGCAACCCCGATCGGATATCAGACCAACCTGATTGTCATGGGTCCGGGCCATTACCGCTTCATCGACTTCGTCCGCGCCGGCGTTCCGCTGGCGCTCATTTTATGGTTGACGTTCTCGTTGGTCGCGCCATGGTACTATGGAATGTTCGCAACGCATTGAGGTATCGCGGGACAACACGGTGACAAGACACCCGACAGACCATCCGCAGTTCTATCTGACGGCACCTGCGCCCTGTCCCTATCTGGAGGGAAAGCACGAGCGAAAGGTCTTTACCCATCTCGTGGGGCACGGCGCTCCCGCGCTCAATGAAGTGCTGACGCAAGGCGGTTTCCGCCGCAGCCAGAACATTGCCTACCGTCCGGCCTGTGAACAGTGTCAGTCCTGCATTTCCGTGCGTGTGCGCGTGAACGACTTCAAGTGGAGCAAGTCGCTCAAGCGCGTCTGGAAATCCGGCGCGAACCTCATTGGCGCGCGCCTGCCCGCCAGCCCGTCGGCGGAACAGTACGATCTCTTCCGGGACTACCTTCAGGAGCGCCACGAAGATGGCGGCATGACGGAGATGAGCGTTCTCGACTATGCGATGATGGTCGAGGACACGCATGTCGAAACCCTGGTGCTTGAATACCGGCAGCGCGGGCCAGACAGCTTCGTGACCGGAACGGGCGACGGCCCCCTGCTCGGCGTCGCATTGAGCGATCAGCTCTCCGACGGGTTGTCCATGGTCTATTCGTTCTACGATCCGAGCTACACGGAAACAGCGCTCGGCACCTACATGATCCTCGATCACATCGAGCGCGCCCGCAAGATGCGGCTTCCCTACGTTTATCTCGGATACTGGGTCGAAGGGTCTGCGAAGATGGCCTACAAGGCCCGGTTCAAACCGCAGGAACATCTGGGCCCGAACGGCTGGACCGTGGTTGAAGCCGACGCGGCAGACAAAAGCTAGGTGTGCTGTCCAATCCCTTCCGACCGCTGCGCAAACGCCGGGGTCTAGCGGGCTTAAGCGGGCTATTCCGCCGGAATATGCTGTCTGATCTTTTCGAACACAGAGCGGAACATGTCCTCGGTCAGACGGCCCGTGTTCGTGTTGTAGCGTGAACAGTGATAGCTATCGAACAACGACATACCGTGCCCCGGCAGTTCGTGTTCGGCACAATGCCCGAACGGAAACGCGGCGCGGCGCAGGTCCAGAGCCGTCAGAAAGGTCTCGTGCGCAATCCTTCCAAGTGCCAGGACAGCCCGGATGGACGGGTTTGCCGATAAAGTTGCAAGAAGGTATGGACGGCACGCCTTGATCTCGGGACCGGTCGGCTTGTTCTGCGGCGGCAGGCAGCGCACCGCGTTGGTGATCAGGGCGTCTTTCAGGACAAGACCGTCATCGGGGCGCGCCAGGTAGGTTCCCTCGGCGAACCCGTATTCGAGCATCGTCTTGTAAAGGAGGTCGCCGGCGTAATCGCCGGTGAAAGGCCGCCCAGTGCAATTGGCACCCTTCATTCCGGGCGCCAGCCCGATGACGAGCAACCTTGGATTGTCCGCGGAAAATGACGGCACCGGCGCATTGTGCCAGTCCGGATGCGCCGCCTGAAGCTCGTGCCGCAAGGCGACGAGCCTCGGGCAGACCGGGCAGTCCAGCGGCGGATCCGTGGGGGTCTGATTTTCTAAATGTGCCGGCATGACGGCGTTTTAGTAATCATCATCCTCGTCGTCATCTTCGACGTGAGACGACATCTGCGGACGCACGGGCCGTTCTGACGGGTCGCGACCGATTTTGTTCGCAAGGCTTGCCAGATCAATGAAATGGTCGGCCTGACGGCGAAGATCGTCGGCGATCATCGGCGGCTGCGTCTTGAGTGTCGAAACGACGCTGACCTTCCTGCCCTTGCGCTGAAGCGCTTCGACCAGTGAACGGAAATCGCCATCGCCCGAGAACAGCACGATGTGATCGACGGATTCCACAAGTTCCATGGCATCGACAGCAAGTTCGATGTCCATGTTGCCCTTGACCTTGCGACGGCCGGCACTGTCTACGAATTCTTTCACTGGCTTGGTGATGACCTTGTAGCCGTTGTAATCCAGCCAATCGATCAGCGGCCGGATCGACGAGTACTCCTGATCCTCGATAAGCGCAGTGTAATAATATGCGCGCAGCAGGTATGCATGTCCCTGGAACTCCTTCAACAGCCGTTTGTAATCGATATCAAATCCGATCGCCTTGGCCGTCGAGTACAAGTTGGCTCCGTCAATGAACAAAGCAACCTTTTCTCTAGCGTCAAACATATTAAGTGAAACCTTTCCGAGTTAAATGCGCTTTTGAAGGTAAAGTAATGGTTGAACAGGCTCCCGCAGCCAGAACCATTTCGCCTCTCACCCGGCAAACGCATTTTTGCTGAGAATACATTTAACGCCCATCGCCGTTTTGCTCAGCTTATTGTTTTCTTTTTCCCACCGACCCTATTGATTCTTATAGGTCCCCAGTAGTGCCCTACACTAAAAGATTGGACCGCTGCAATGCAAAAGAGATTAGCGCTAGAAAAAATCGATAAAAAACCTGCAAAAAGCGGCTATCTCCTCTGAAATCCCTCAAGGGGTTGCATTTTGGAATTGTGGTCACTATACGCTTTTTTTTCAAGTTCCTTTAGCCTATGGAGACGTCGAATGGCGCGCGTGACCGTCGAGGACTGCATCGACAAGGTCGAAAACCGGTTTGAGCTGGTGCTGCTTGCTGCGCATCGGGCCCGCATGATCTCGAGCGGATCTCCGCTTACGATCGATCGCGACAACGACAAGAACCCCGTCGTTGCGCTGCGCGAGATTGCCGAGCAGACCGTCAGCCCGGAAGACATGAAAGAAGACCTGATCCACTCCCTGCAGAAGTTTGTGGAAGTGGACGAGCCGGAAACCGAAGCCGTTCCGGTCGTGCCGTCCGCGAACCAGCATCAGGTGACCCAGGTCAACACTGTCGACGACAGTGCCGTGGAATTCGATCGCATGTCGGAAGAAGATCTTCTGCGCGGTCTGGAAGGTCTGGTGCCGCCGGAGCGCACCGACGACGTTTGATAT
>JBCBUA010000003.1:0-15113 GCA_039818365.1 Pseudomonadota bacterium | reverse complement strand
GAACTCGTTGAACGGGTTACACGCTACAACCCGGAAGCAGACGAGGCCTTGCTCAACAAGGCCTATGTCTATGCCATGCAGAAGCACGGCCCGCAGACGCGTGCATCCGGTGACCCTTATTTCTCACACCCGCTTGAAGTTGCTGCGATCCTCACGGATCTGCGTCTTGACGATGCCACGATCGCCGTCGCGCTGCTGCATGACACGATCGAGGACACGGATGCGACGCGCGCCGAAATCGACGCCTTGTTCGGTGAGGAAATCGGCAAGCTGGTCGAGGGACTGACGAAGATCAAGCGGCTCGATCTGGTTTCGCAGAAAGCCAAGCAGGCCGAGAATTTCCGAAAGCTGCTGCTTGCGATCGCGGACGATGTGCGGGTTCTGCTCGTCAAGCTCGCCGACCGGCTGCACAACATGCGCACGCTTCAGCACATGCCCGCGCACAAGCGCGGCCGCATTGCGGAAGAAACCATGGAAATCTATGCGCCGCTGGCCGGGCGCATGGGTATGCATGACATGCGCGAGGAGCTGGAGGACATCTCGTTTCATACGCTCAACCCGGAAGCCTATGAGACAATCACCGACCGCCTAGCGGATTTGCGCGAGAAAAACCGCGACCTCATCGCCGACATCGAAACGACCCTGACGGAGCGGCTCAGCGAGCGCGGAATGGCGGCGGAAGTCAGGGGACGGGAAAAGCGCCCCTATTCGATCTTCCGCAAGATGCAGCGCAAGGCGATCGGGTTCGAACAGCTTTCGGACATCTACGGGTTCCGCGTGACCGTCGGAACCGTGGAAGCCTGCTACCGCGTGCTTGGTGTCATTCATACGACCTGGCCAACGGTTCCCGGCCGCTTCAAGGATTATATCTCCACTCCGAAGCAGAACGACTACAAGTCGATCCACACGACAATCGTCGGGCCTTCGCGCCAGAGGGTTGAACTGCAGATCAGAACGATCTCCATGGACCGGGTTGCGGAATACGGCATCGCCGCACATGCGCTTTACAAAGACGGCGAGCTGGGCGGCCGGAACATCGCCCGCCATACCGAAGACTGCCGCGCCTTCGAATGGTTGCGGCGCACGACCGAGCTGCTCGCCCAGGGTGATACGCCGGAAGAATTCCTGGAAAACACGAAACTGGAGCTGTTTCACGACCAGGTTTTCTGTTTTTCGCCGAAGGGCCGGCTGATCGCGCTTCCGCGCGGCGCAACACCGATCGACTTTGCCTATGCGGTTCACACCGGCATCGGCAACACGTGCGTGGGATGCAAGATAAACGGCAAGATCATGCCGCTTGTGACGGAACTCCATAACGGGGATGAGGTCGAGATCATCCGCTCCGCCGCGCAGACCCCGCCACCTGCCTGGGAAGCGATTGCGGTCACCGGCAAGGCGCGTGCCGCGATCCGCCGCGCAACACGGGAATCTGTCCGCAAGCAATATGGCGCGCTTGGCGAACATATCCTCAAACGGGCCTTTGCCCGCGCCGACAAGGTGTTTTCCGAAGATCTGCTTGAAGCGGTGTTGAATGAACATCATCAGTCGAGTGTTGCCGACCTTCTGGCGGCCGTCGGACGGGGTGATCTGAGTGCACAGCTGGTTCTGAAATCGGCGCATCCGGATTATCAGGACGAACGCGTTGCCGTGACCGGACCGCCAATGGAAGAAGGCTGGTTCGGACTGAAACAGGGACATGGGCTGAAATTCCGCATTCCGCCCGGAGAACTTGAAAGCGGCAAGCAGCAAGCGGACGAAGACGCGCAGACAAGCGAAGGTCCCGCCTTGCCGATCCGTGGCCTGTCCGGTGACATACCCGTGAGCTATGCGCCGGATGGCGGCGCGGTACCGGGTGATCGGATCGTCGGCATCTTGACCCCTTCAGAGGGACTGACCATCTATCCGATACAATCGCCGTCGCTCAAGGAATTCGACGACCAGACCGAGCGTTGGGTCGATGTCCGCTGGGATATCGATGTCAACAATCCGGAGCGCTTTCCCGCGCGCCTGGATATCTCGGCTGCCAACGAGCCCGGATCGCTTGCGGCGATTGCACAGGTAATCGGCGAAAACAGCGGAAACATCGACAATGTAAAAATGGTTCAACGTGCCCCGGATTTTCACCAGATGGTGATCGATCTCGAGGTCTGGGACCTGAAACACTTGAACCGGATCATCAATCAGTTGCGCTCAAAACCTAATGTATCAAGCGTCAACCGGGTTAATGGATAGCCGCAATATGACTGGGAGATTGTGATGAACCGTGACGAAGTGTTGGCCTTGTTCCGTGAAGCCGGTGCGATCCTGGAAGGTCATTTCATCCTGACCTCCGGGCTGCGCAGCCCGGTGTTCCTGCAAAAAGCCAGGGTGTTCATGTATCCGGACAAGACGGAAACACTGTGCAAGGCCCTTGCCGAAAAGATCACGGCCAGTGGTCTCGGGAAGATAGACTACATCGTCTCACCGGCTCTCGGCGGCCTGATCCCCGGCTACGAAACCGCCCGGCACCTGAACGTCCCGGCCATGTGGGTGGAACGCGAGGATGGCGAGTTCAGGCTGCGCCGTTTCGACCTTCCTGAAGGCGCCCGGGTCATCGTTGTTGAGGATATAGTTACCACAGGTCTATCGAGCCGCGAGACGGTAACTTCGTTGAAAGCTCTTGGTGCTGAAGTCCTGGCCGTGGCCTGCCTGATCGACCGGTCCGGGGGCGAAGCCGATGCCTCCGTTCCGATTGTCGCGTTGGCCGAATACAAGGTACCAGCTTACGAGCCGGACAATCTTCCTCCGG
Source organism: Pseudomonadota bacterium (assembly GCA_039818365.1). Taxonomy (GTDB): domain Bacteria; phylum Pseudomonadota; class Alphaproteobacteria; order Rhizobiales; family Stappiaceae; genus Roseibium. The sequence continues at coordinate 12,325 of JBCBUA010000003.1, read as the reverse complement.
AACTGGCCGCCCTGCCCGCGGTCAAACCGGGAAGCCGGGGCTTGAGCTGAACAACAATGTGCTGCTGACAGGACTCGACACGAATTCATGCTGTTCCAACGCCGAAATAGACCCTCGCGCATCGAGCGCTTTCGCGTTGCGGTCTGGCCGCGGAACAGCTGGTCGCGTTCGACACGGTATTTCGGCAAACGGGTCCTGCGCCTGACGGCAACGCCGCACGCCATCGCGATCGGGTTCGCTGCCGGCGCCTTTGCATCCTGCACCCCGCTCGTGGGCTTCCACTTTCTGACCGCCTTTGTTTTTGCCTATATCGTGCGCGGCAACATGATCGCGGCGGCACTCGGAACCTCCATCGGAAATCCGATTACCTTTCCCTTCATCTGGGCGTTTACATTCAAGATCGGCCAGTGGATTCTGCATGGCAGGGCTCCGAAAGCAGATCCGCATCAGGTCCATCAGCGGTTTCAGGAAGGGCTGTTCGAACGGTCGCTGGATTCACTCTGGCCCATGCTGAAACCGATGTTCATCGGAGCCGTTCCGCTTGGAATCGTAGTTGGCACACTGTCCTACATCCTCGTATTCAAAAGCGTCGAGGTCTATCAGCGCAAACGGCGTCAGACACTTGCCGACAGGGGAAAGGACCCGTATTCGGGCGGAGCCTCAGCGGTCGAGGATGAAGGCGGCGGTTGAGTTTTGCGGGAACGACCCCAATTAAGTGCCCAGAACTTTTCAGAAAACGGGTCCGCGACAGAATGATCTTAGGGATAGGCAGCGATCTGATCGACATCAGGCGGATCGAAAAAACGCTGGAACGGTTCGGCGACCGGTTCACAAACCGGGTCTTCACCGAAATCGAACGGGCAAAATCCGACAGGCGCGCGCAGCGTGCCGCCTCCTATGCCAAGCGTTTCGCTGCCAAGGAAGCCTGTTCCAAGGCTCTGGGAAGCGGTATACGGATGGGCGTTGCCTGGCGTGAGATGGGCGTTGTCAATCTGCCAAGCGGGAAGCCGACGATCTCCCTTCAGGGAGGTGCCGCCGACAGGCTGGCGGCCATGACCCCGGCCGGTTTCAAGACAACAATCGACCTCACGATCACCGACGATTTCCCGCTTGCGCAGGCTTTCGTCGTGATCTCGGCGTGGCCATCGGACTGGCCGGTGCCGTCATCAACAGATTCTCCGTGACCTTCAGTTTCCTGACCGCGCGCAGCGCATTGCGTCAACCGGCATGAACCGTTAAGAGTCGCGCTCGGGTGTCGTCCGGAAGACCCGAACCACCGCATATTGCTTTAAGGGATAACATGAGCGTGTCTGAAAACAAGAAAGACAAGGACAGCGGTCTCTACGAGACCGTAAAGGTTGTCGTCCAGGCGCTTTTGCTTGCCCTGATCGTTCGCACCTTTCTGTTCCAGCCGTTCAACATCCCTTCCGGTTCGATGAAGGACACGTTGCTGATCGGCGACTATCTTTTTGTTTCCAAGTACAGCTACGGCTATTCCCGATATTCGTTTCCGTTTGGAATGGTTCCCTTTTCAGGCCGGATCTGGTCCGCCGATCCCAAACGCGGCGACGTCGCCGTCTTCAAGCTCCCGACGGACACATCCATTGACTATATCAAGCGCGTGATCGGCCTGCCGGGAGATACGATCCAGGTTCGGGACGGCGTTGTCTTCATCAACGGAGAACCGGTCAAGCGGGAACAGATCGACGATTACATCGAAACCTCCGCGTCAGGCGCGGTCCGCCGCGTGCCGCGTTTCCGCGAAACGCTGCCGAACGGCGTCTCCTACGATACGCTTGACCTGACCACACGCGGACAGCTGGACAACACCCGCGAATATACCGTGCCCGAGGGTCACTATTTCATGATGGGCGACAACCGGGACAATTCGGTCGACAGCCGCGTCTTGTCCAAGGTTGGATATGTGCCGCTTGAGAATTTCATGGGACGCGCGGAGATCCTGTTCTTCTCGATTGCCGACGGAACGCCGGCCTACCATATCTGGACCTGGCCGTGGACGGTACGTTGGGACCGGATCGGCAAGACCCTCTAGGGTACGGCCCCAAGACAAGCCACAACGGGCCAAAGCAGGCCGTATGACACAGAACCAGAAGAAAAACGCGATATCGGCGCTCAAGGCGGCGCTCAACTACGAATTCGACGACCTTGAGCTGCTGCGGGTTGCGCTGACCCACGCAAGCGCGCTCGCCCCTTCGGAAACGGTTTCAGGCAGCTACCAGAGGCTGGAGTTCCTGGGCGACCGCGTCCTCGGGCTGGTCGTTGCCTCCATGCTGCACGAGCATTTTCCGAAAGCCGACGAAGGCGAACTCGCGCGCCGTTTCAATCACATGGTCAAACGGGAGACCTGTGCCGAGATCGCGCAGGAACTCGGTGTCGGCGATGCGATGCGGATCGGCCTCGCCGAAGCGCAGACCGGGGGCAGGAAAAAGACGGCCCTGCTTGCTGATATCTGCGAAGCCGTGATTGCCGCCATCTATCTCGACGGCGGCTACGCAGCAGCCGACGCTTTCGTCAGGCGCCTTTGGGAGCCGCGTATGCTATCCTGGACGGGACCGCTCAGGGACGCGAAGACAACGTTGCAGGAATGGGCGCAATCGAAAAGCCTGCCGACGCCGCGCTATGAAGTCACTGACCGCGACGGTCCCGATCACGCACCGAATTTCACGGTCGCCGTCATCGTGCAGGGTCTGGCCTCCGGCGAAGGCAAGGGTGGCTCGAAACGGATCGCCGAACAAAACGCGGCCGAAACCGTCTTGCGGCGGGAAGGTGTCTGGAAGGAATGACGGACCATTGAGTGACGAAAACGAAACCGCCGACGGAGAGACCGAATTCGTGCCGGAAAAGGGCCGGTTCGATATTCCCCTGCCTGCGCCGCTCGAAGAGATGCCGAAAGACACGAAGGCCGGATTCATTGCGCTGATCGGCGCACCGAATGCGGGCAAGTCGACCCTGATCAACCAGCTTGTCGGCACCAAGGTGTCCATCGTCACGCACAAGGTTCAGACGACGCGTTCCATCATTCGCGGCGTGGCCATGCACGGCACCGCGCAACTGGTGTTCATCGACACGCCGGGGATCTTCAAGCCCAAGCGCCGCCTGGACCGGGCGATGGTCGACACCGCCTGGGGCGGCGCGCGCGACGCGGACCTGATTGCGCTGCTGATCGATGCGCGCAAGGGCATCGACGAGGAAGTGGAAAATATCCTCAAGCGTCTCAAGAACCAGTCCGCGCCCAAGGTGCTGATCCTCAACAAGACGGATGTGGCCAAGCGCGAAAAGCTGCTTCAGATCGCCCAGCAGGCGAATGCGTATCTCGACTTCGAAGAAACCTTCATGGTGTCCGCCCTGACCGGCGACGGCACACAGGCCATTCTGGACCATTTCGCATCAAAACTGCCCGAAGGACCGTGGCTCTATCCCGACGACCAGCCATCGGATCTGCCCCTGCGCATTCTTGCCGCGGAAATAACGCGCGAAAAACTGTTCGAGCGCCTGCACCAAGAATTGCCCTATATCTCGACGGTCGAAACCGAGCAGTGGCAGACCCGCAAGGACGGGTCGGCGCGGATCGAACAAACCATCTATGTCGAGCGTGACAGCCAGAAAAGCATCGTTCTTGGCAAGCGCGGGCAGACGATCAAGGCGATTTCGAAAGCCGCACGCGAAGAGCTTGCCGATATCATCGACGCGCCCGTGCATCTGTTCCTTTTTGTCAAAGTGCGCGAAAACTGGGCGGACGATCCGGAACGCTACAGGGAAATGGGTCTCGAGTTTCCCAAGTAAGTGGGTGATTTGCCGGGCCTGTTCGGGACAGTCCGGCTGTAGAACAAGGTGTTTCCCTTGGAATGGACCAGCCGCGGCGTGGTGCTGACCACGCGCAAACACGGCGAAAACGATGTCATCCTGGAAGCACTGACGCTCGACCACGGACGGCATCTCGGACTGGTGCGCGGCGGCCGCTCACAACGCAACCGGCCCGTCCTGCAGCCCGGAAACGAGCTGGACCTGACCTGGAAAGCCCGCCTTTCCGACCACCTCGGCATCTTCGCGCTTGAACCGCAAAGCCTGCGCGCAGGCCACCTCATGACCAGCGCGGTCGGGCTTGCCGGATTGCAGCATCTGGCCTTTCTGCTGAAACTCCTGCCGGAACGCCACCCCTACCCGCACCTATACGATGCCCTCAACGTTGTTCTGGAGCATCTCGATGCACCCGATGCGGCCGCGGCCTTGCTCATCCGCTTCGAGCTGGAACTTTTGCGCGATCTCGGCATGGGACTTGATCTCACCTGCTGTGCGGCAACCGGACAAAGCGACGATCTGGTCTATGTCTCACCCAAATCAGGGCGCGCGGTCAGCCGCGAGGCAGGCAAACCCTATCATGACAGACTGCTGCCGCTCCCCTCTTTTCTTCTGGAAGGCCAGCGTCAGGCCGGCAGTGAACTGACCTGGTCCGATGTCACGGAAGGGTTCGCGCTGACTTCCTTTTTCGTGTCCAGCCATCTGCAGGAGCGCGGCAATCGGGACCCAGGAACGCGCGATCAGCTGCTGGGTGCCCTGGAACGGCGCTACCGCGAAGACTTTCCCTGGAATTTCTGACGGACCGGTATCGCGCGCAGCGATCCACCTTTGCGGCCGAACTGTCCGCGACATGCCGCATGTCCGGATTTTGGTACGAAATCCGTTGAAAATCCGCCGTTTATCGTCTCAAACACCCTGTCGCGAATTGCGGTGGCGCAGCGAAACGGTTAGCAAACAGATATGGGAAAAGAGACGACACCACCGCCAAGCGGGATCGAGGGGATCAACCTCAAGGATGCGCTTGAAGAACGCTACCTGGCGTATGCCCTTTCGACGATCATGCACCGGGCGCTGCCGGATGTGCGCGACGGGCTGAAACCGGTTCACAGACGGCTGCTTTACGCGATGCGCCTCTTGAAACTGGACCCCGGGGCGGGCTTCAAGAAATGCGCGCGTGTCGTCGGTGATGTCATCGGTAAATACCACCCGCATGGCGACCAGGCGGTCTATGATGCACTGGTGCGCCTCGCGCAGGACTTCGCGCAGCGATATCCGCTGATCGACGGCCAGGGCAATTTCGGCAATGTCGACGGCGACAATGCCGCGGCCATGCGTTACACCGAAGCGCGCATGACCGACACGGCCAAGCGCCTGCTCGATGGACTCGACGAAAATGCGGTCGATTTCAGGGAAACCTATGACGGTGAGGACAAGGAACCCATCGTTTTGCCCGGCGGGTTTCCAAACCTTCTCGGCAATGGCTCGTCCGGAATTGCGGTCGGCATGGCGACCTCGATCCCGCCGCATAATGCTTTTGAACTCTGCCAGGCGTCTCTTCATCTGATCAAGAACCCCAGGGCCGAGGTCGAGGAGCTGCTCGAATACATCAAGGGACCGGATTTTCCGACCGGCGGCCTTCTGGTGTCCGACCAGGGATCGATCCGCGAGGCCTATGCGACCGGCCGCGGCAGTTTCCGCATCCGGGCGCGCTGGGAGGTCGAGGATCTTGGCCGCGGCCAGTGGGCCATCGTCGTCACCGAGATCCCCTATCAGGTGCAGAAGTCGCGACTGATCGAAAAAATCGCCGAGCTGCTGACCGCGCGCAAACTGCCCCTGCTCGATGACGTGCGTGATGAATCGGCCGAAGACATCCGCATCGTGCTGGTGCCCCGCTCGCGCAATGTCGACGCCAACATTCTCATGGAGTCGCTGTTCAAGCTGACCGATCTGGAAAACCGGTTTTCCTTGAACATGAATGTCCTGTCCATGGGCAAGGTGCCCATGGTGATGGGCCTGAAACAGGTTCTGCGGGAATGGCTGGATCATCGCAAGGTCGTTCTGATCCGCCGTTCCGAACACAGGCTCGGCCAGATCAATCACCGCCTTGAAGTCCTTGCCGGTTACCTGATCGCCTATCTGAACCTGGACGAGGTGATCCGGATCATCCGCGAGGAGGACGATGCCAAGGCCGAGCTGATCCGCACCTTCGAGCTGACCGATGTGCAGGCAGAAGCCATTCTCAACATGCGGCTGAGGTCTTTGCGCAAGCTCGAAGAGCTGGAGATCCGCAAGGAGCACGAAAAGCTCACCGAGGAAAAAGACGAGCTGACGAAACTGCTTGGATCGGACGCGCGCCAGTGGACACGGATTTCAAAGGAAATCGTTGAAATCTCGAAGGTCTACGGACCTGAAACCGAGATCGGCAAACGGCGCACGGACAAGGCAGAGGCTCCCGAGGCGGACCTTGTCGACATTCAGCAGGCGATGATCGAAAAGGAGCCGATCACCGTCATCATTTCCGAAAAGGGCTGGATTCGTGCGCTCAAGGGGCATCAGAGCGACCTGTCCACGCTCTCCTTCAAGCAGGGCGACAAGCTGAAACTCTCCTTCCACGCGGAGACAACCGACAAGATCCTCGTGTTCTCGACCGGCGGCAAGTTCTTCACGCTCGGCGCGGACCGGCTTCCCGGCGGGCGCGGACATGGTGAGCCGATCCGCCTGATGGTTGAAATGGACGAGGCACAGGATGTGGTAAACGCGTTTGTGCACAAGCCGGGCCGCAACCTTCTGCTTTGCAACAACGAGGCGCGCGGCTTCGTCGTCTGCGAAGATGACGTTATCGCCAATACGCGCAAAGGCAAACAGGTGCTCAACCTGACGGCTCCGACGGAAGCAACGCTCTGCGTGGACGCGACCGGAGACCAGGTGGCGATCATCGGCGAAAACCGGAAACTACTGGTCTTTCCGCTGGCCCAGGTGGCGCAGATGAGCCGCGGCCGCGGCGTGCGCCTGCAGCGCTACCGGGACGGAAAGGTCGCCGATGTCAGGGTGTTCAAGGCCGAAGACGGCCTGACATGGACAGACAGTTCCGGGCGCAGCTTCACCCGGACGATGGACGAACTGGCCGACTGGCGCGGGGATCGCGGCAATGCCGGGCGGTTGCCGCCGACCGGTTTCCCGCGTTCCAACAAGTTCGGTCCGGGGTCGCTCTAAAGTCTGGACCCCAGATCAAGTTCAGGTAGTCGTGGCGGTCAATTGCCGCCATACACCCGGGGTCATGCCGAACGTACGCCTGAAATGCCTGTTCATGTGGCTTTGATCCGCGAAGCCACTTTCATGCGCGGCGTCCGCCAGGGAATTGCCGTTCGCAAGCAATTGCTTTGCGTGACCGAGGCGGCGCATGAGCAGATAGCGGTGCGGGCTTGTGCCGTAAGCCCGCTTGAACTGCCGCGAGAGGGTAAAACGATCAAGATCCGCGATCTTTTCCAGGTCGCTCACCCGGACCGGATCGCGGAAACTCTCTTTCAGGTAGCCGGCGCATTCTTCCAGCGCAGCCCAGGCTACCGGGCCTATCGCCCTGGAACCGGTGTCTCCCACCCGGCAAAGACCTGATGCCAGTCCGGCAAGAAACGAACTGCGCCTGAGGTCTCCCATTTCTCTGTCGATATCTTCAAGACACTCCCGCAGAATTGCCTGCAGATGCGGGTCGGTGAAAACAGGGTCCGCAAGATGCGGCAGACTTCTGACACCGGTCGCGTCCAGTGCCTGGCGAATGTCTTCGGGCTGCACGTAAATCATGCGATAGCGAAGGCCACTTGCTGTTCCCGCGCCCCCGTCGTGCAATTCGTCGGGATGGATGACGATAATCTGACCGGGCAACGATGCATGCGAGGTCCCACGGTACCTGAACGTTTGAACACCGTTCAGCGTCAGACCGATCGCATAGGTATCGTGTCTATGCGGATCAAAGCCCCTGCCCTTGAACCTCGCTTCGATCCGTTCGATCCCATCCGCATCAGGCGCAATCCGGATCGAGTCCTTGGCTGTGCTGCACAAACGTTCAAGACGCAGGTCTGCGCCAGGTGCAGGGTTGGTGCGAACCCTTTCCGATCTGACACCTCTCGTGGAGTTTGCACTCATGTTCGATACCAAATTTGTCGTCGTTGTCCGCGAGGACCTTGCCGCCTGGCAAAAACTCAATGTAACAGCGTTCCTGTCGACAGGAATAGCGGCCGCCAAGCCTGACCTCATCGGCCAGGAATATCGCGACGCTGCGGGTAACAGCTATCACTCCATGAGTGTCCAGCCAATCATCATCCTGTCCGCAGACAAGGACCTGATCCGCAAGGTTCACACTCGCGCATTGCAAAGAGACGTCAAATCAAGCCTTTATATCGAGGACATGTTTGCGACCGGGCACGACAGTGCAAACCGGGACGTCTTCGCAGCGTATGGACCAGACGATGCGCCCGTTGTCGGAATTGCGTTTCACGCAGACAGGAAAACCGCCGACAAGATCACAAAGGGCGCGCGCATGCATTCCTGATACTCCCCGTCAATTCAGGCAATATTCCACGTTATGCCCCCTCGACGTCCTGAGCCGGAGCGGGCAATCTGTAGGCTGAATGAGTCAGGGGAAGACATGATCGAGCCGTTCACGTTCAACACCAGCCAGCGCATCGTATTTGAAAACGGAGCGGCCGCAAAACTCGATCGGACCGCAAAGTTCTGTCTTGGGGCACGGCCCTTCATCGTCACCGATCCCGGGATCGTCGCGCTTGGTTTGCATGCTCCTGCGTCAAGCGCCCTGACACAGGCCGGTCACGCCATCGGCCAGTTTTCGGACGTTGTGCCCGATCCCCCGCGAGCGCTCGTGGAACAGGCTGTCGAGGCGGCAAAACGGCATCAGGCGACGTCCGTGATCGGCTTCGGCGGAGGGTCGTCCCTTGATGTTGCAAAACTCGTGGCGCTGCTGGCAAAAAGCAGCGAAGACCTGGACGATGCCTGGGGGATCGACAACGCGAAGGGACCCCGACTGCCGCTCGTCCTGATTCCCACAACGGCCGGCACCGGATCCGAAGTCACGCCGATATCGATCATCACGGTCGGCGAAGAAGAAAAGCGCGGTGTTGTCTCGCCCCTTCTTCTGCCGGACCTTGCAGTGCTCGATCCGCTGCTCACACTGGGCTTGCCCGCAGCCGTCACCGCCGCGACCGGGATCGACGCCATGGTCCACGCGATCGAGGCCTACGCCTCCAAGTCGGCCAACAACAATCCGGTCTCACGCATGCTGGCGCTCGAGGCACTGCGCCTCCTGGGCGCAAATATCGAAATGGCAGTGTCGACGCCGGACGACGAAGACGCCAGAGGCAGCATGCTGCTCGGGTCGATGTTCGCCGGCATGGCCTTTGCCAATTCACCTGTTGCGGCCGTCCACGCGCTCGCCTATCCGCTCGGCGGCACCTTCCATATTGCCCACGGGTTGTCGAACGCCCTGGTCCTGCCGCATGTGCTGAGGTTCAACAACAGCGTTGCCTCGGCGACTTATGCCGAACTTGCGCCTTCACTCTTTCCCGATCTGACGCACGTGCCAGATCCGCAGGCACGCGCTGATGCATTTGCTCAAAAACTGGCCGAGCTGGCGTCGAAACTGGGATTGCAAACCCGGCTAAGCGATTTGGGCATCACGGCGCAAGACGTTCCGAAACTCGCGCGCGACGCGATGAAACAGACCCGGCTTCTGGTGAACAATCCGCGCGAAATGACGGAAGCCGACGCGCTGGAAATCTACAGATCCGCATTATGAATTCCACAAGTTATCCACAGGATACCCGACCAACCCCCCTGTCGCGATCAGCCTTCCCGGTTTTTCAAGAAATCCCCACGCGGTGGATGGATGTGGACATTTATGGCCATGTAAACAACGTTCAGTATCTGAGCTTCTTCGATACTGCCGTAAACGGCTGGTACGTGGCCAACGGTCTTCTCGACCCGCGAACCAGTTCCGAAGTCTTCCTCGTTGTCGAAACGGGATGCCACTACTTTTCAGAGTTGACATTTCCGTCGACCGTTTTTGCAGGCCTTAGAATCGAGAAACTCGGCTCCAGCTCTGTTGTTTTCAGCATCGGCTTGTTTGCCGGCAAAGAAGATGAAACGGCTGCCCTTGGCCGGTTTGTTCACGTCCTTGTCGACCGGGAATCCCGGCGGCCCGTGCGAATTTCGGACGGAGCGAGAGGCATTCTATCAAGTTTGATGTCGTAGGAAATGCAATCCGGCCGACCGGGAACAAATCCAACTGTTTTCATCAGCTTGTCCACGGGATAAGCGGTTGAACAGCGATTGCGCAGAGCACCTTGAACTCACAGGCAATCCACAAGTTATCCGCAACATGTCAACAGAACGGGAAAACGCGGGCATGGCGCGTTTTCAACATGTGGAAAACCAGCGTCAGCCCAAGTTCTTCATAAGACGGGATTTCTCGCGCTGCCAGTCGCGTTTCTTTTCGGTTTCCCGCTTGTCGTGCAGCTTTTTCCCCCGGGCAAGAGCCAATTCGAGCTTCGCCCTGCCCTTGTCGTTGAAATAAAGCTTGAGTGGCACAATTGTCTTGCCCTCCTTCTGCACGGCACCGGCAAGCTTGCCGATTTCCCGTTTGTGCAGAAGCAGTTTGCGCGGACGCCGGGGCTCGTGATTGAAGCGGTTGGCCTGCAGATATTCTGGAATGTAGACGTTGTAGATCCAGATCTCGCCGCCATATTCGGCAGCGTAGGATTCCGCAATATTCGCCTTGCCGTTGCGCAGAGACTTCACCTCCGTGCCCCGCAACTCGATCCCAGCCTCGAGCGTATCTTCGATTTCGTAGTTGAAACGGGCTTTCCGGTTGTCGGAAATGATCTTCCTTCCCGGATCGCCCCCCTTTTTCGAAGCCATAATCGTCCTTCAGGGCTTTCCGCCCCGTCCGCTCAGTTGATCAGACCCGCATGTGCCATTGCATCGCGGATCTCCGCCCGGGTTTCCTCGGTGACCGGAACCAGAGGCAAACGCATTTCCTCTTCGATCTTTCCGAGTACCGAGAGCGCATATTTGGAGCCGCCCGGGCTCGGTTCAAGGAAAAGCGCCCGATGCAGCGGTGCGAGGCGGTCCTGATACTCAAGTGCCTTTGGAAAATCACCCGCCAGCGTCGCGGCCTGGAATTCCGCGCAAAGACGCGGCGCAACGTTCGCGGTCACGGAAATACAGCCGACACCGCCATGGGCATTAAAGGCAAGCGCTGAAATATCCTCGCCTGACAACTGGTTGAACTCCGGACCACACAAATGCCGCTGACGGCTTGTCTTCGAAAGGTCCGCAGTCGCATCCTTGACGCCCTTGATGTTGTCGCAGGTCTCGTAGAGTTCAGCCATGGTTTCCGGCGTCATGTCGATAATCGACCGCCCCGGGATGTTGTAGATGATGATCGGCAGTCCGACCGCGTCGTTCACCGCCTTGAAATGCGCCTTCAAACCGGCCTGGTTCGGCTTGTTGTAATAAGGTGTCACGACAAGCAACCCATCCGCCCCCGCCTTTTCGGCGTGCCGCGCGAAGTCGATGGCTTCGACCGTGTTGTTGGATCCGGCACCGGCGATCACCGGCACCCGCCCCGCGGCGGCTTCAACGCAAAGCTCGATGACCCGTTTGTGCTCGTCATGGCTCAGCGTCGGGCTTTCGCCGGTGGTTCCGACAGGAACGAGACCATTGGAGCCTTCCTGTATCTGCCACTCGACAAAGTCCTGAAACCGTTTCTCATCAAGCGCTCCGTCCTTGAACGGGGTAATCAGCGCTGGAATGGAGCCTTTGAACATCTCGGTTTCCTCTTGGATGAGTCTTGTTTTGCGGGCAAACCAGATTGCCCTGTCTCATTGGACGCGCAACATACTCACCAGCCGCAAAAGGAGCAATGGTTGCGTTGCTCTTCGGCCGGATTCGAGCCTTTTTATTCAGCACGATGCGCCATTTCAGCGACACTTCGCTCCAAAGAGCGGGGCGCATACGCTGTTTTCCTATTGGCAGAGCGTTGCACGCCCCCCTATCTTTTGAAAAAAACCAAGTCGGAAACGCTTTTGGAGACGATCATGAGCACTGCGCCTGAAGAAGCGCACGCGGACGGCGTGCGAGAAACTGCCGCGCTGCCGCAGGATTTCACCTGGCAAAGCGCGGACGGTCTCCAGCTCCATGGCCGGAACTGGATCGCCGGCGCGACAGATGGCGACACCCGCGTTCCAGTGGTCTGCCTGCCGGGGCTTTCCAGAAATTCCAGAGATTTCAATGATATCGCCCGATACCTTCACACTCTGAATCATCACGTTATCGCCCTCGATTATCGCGGACGCGGAAAAAGCGACTGGGATACCGACTGGAGAAACTATGCCCTTCCGGTCGAAGAAAACGATATCGCTCTGGCAATAGAGAAACTGGGTTTGAAACGATTTGCCGTCCTCGGGACTTCCCGCGGTGGGCTCCACGCCCTTGT
>JBCBUA010000002.1:23274-61288 GCA_039818365.1 Pseudomonadota bacterium | reverse complement strand
CGGGCGACGACAATCCGGCATGTGCAGCCAGATCCTTGAGCGACATGCGCCCATCCCGGATCAGCGCCTCTACAATTTTTGCGTCCGCCTCATCCAATTTCATAATATCAAGCCTAATTGCAATTGAACTTCAAATAATAAAACAGTTTCCCGAATTCACCTAATTTTCCGCATGGATGCGTGACCGGTCATTTGTCATCCTTGATCAGGTTTGAATACGTGGCGAGGACCTCATGGACAAGACACTTCGCGGAGCAGCCGAGATGAGCGCGGCAATGACCATACTCGGCACAATCGGCTTGTTCGTCGTGCTGTCGGGGCAAACAGCCATCGATGTCGTCTTCTGGAGATGTGCTTTCGGCGCACTTGCCTTGCTGCTGATTTGCGCGGTCCAGGGAATTTTGCGTCGGCACATCACACTGCGCCAGGTCATCCTGGCCATTGTTGGCGGTGTCGCGATCGTCGTGAACTGGGCCCTGCTGTTCAGCGCCTACGGCAACACGTCGATAGGCGTTGCGACGGCTGTCTACAACACCCAGCCCTTCATTCTCGTCGGTTTTGGCGCCCTGTTTCTCGGAGAACGGCTGTCGGCCGCCAAATTGTCCTGGCTTGCCATCGCGTTCGCAGGGGTGGTTCTGATCGTTCAGGCGAAACCGATGGACCCGGCGGCCGGCGGCTTCTCCTATGGGTTCGGGATCGTCCTTGCTTTGGGCGCGGCGTTTTTCTGGGCGGTCGCAGCGCTCCTTGCCAAGAAACTGACCGGAACACCGCCACAGCTGATCGCAATGATCCAGGTCTGCACCGGCATCCTGATGCTGGCGCCGTTTGTCAGCTGGACGTCCCTGCCCGACCGCGGTCTCGCCTGGGGCGCGCTGATCACGCTTGGCGCGGTACACACCGGCCTGATGTATATCCTCATGTACGGAGCCGTGCAAAAGCTGCCGACCCACCTGCAGGGCGCGTTTTCCTTTGTTTATCCGGTCGTCGCCATTCTTGTTGACTATTTCGCCTTCGGCGAGGCCTTGCAGGTGTCGCAACTCTTTGGCGCAGCCGCGATCATTCTTGCCGCCGCGGGTCTGACATTCGGCTGGACGCTCTTTGCGCGAAAGAGAAAATTCAAGGCTGCGCTATAAGGCGGCGGCGCGTTTCTTCGCCGCCTTGACGATCGACGCGTCGCGTGCGGTCTTGGCCACGGCCTCGACCCCGCCACGCGTTTCCTGGATCATGGCGAGCGTTTCCTCGCCATCCTTTTCGATCTCCTTGATGGCGATGTCCGAATAACTGTGACGGTCCGGTGAGGCCTTCACTTTTCGATAGATCCTGTAGACGCGCCATGTCGCGGAGACATACGCCCAGTGCTTCGCGACAACTTCCCAGATGTAGCGCGGATAAAACGCGAGCGCGCTTTCGACCGGCAGGCCGCTGCGCCGGTCCTTCCGGTACTTCAGACGGAAATATCCGCCTTCCAGCGGATGAACGCCCTCGCACTGAACCATCAGCTTGAACCACATCATGAGAAACAGCTTGTTGCCCGGCCTCCCTCTTTGATGCGCGGCGGCACGTTTCAGCACGGTCTCGATGTGGCTATCGGAATAGTAGCTCGCCCAGGCTTCCTGGTAGGCCTCCTCCCACTCCGCATCCGTCATTTTCGGATGATGGGAAACCCGGTGGTTGAGGTCGTACTTGTTCAGGTCCGGGTCCATCCAGGTGCCCTTGGACAGAAGGACCTTGTGGTCTTCGGAACCGGGCAGCGGTGTCAGGTAAAAGAACTCCAGGAGATCGAGCGGCAGCTCGTTCTTGATGATTTCGACATCGCGAAGGACGGCTTCCTTCGTGTCCCCGGGAAACCCGATAATGTAGCCCGCATAGGTGGTCGCGCCATGCGCCCGCCATTTCTGCAGCATTTCCCGGTACTCGGTGATCTTGTTCTGGCGCTTCTTGGCCGCCAGCAGATTGTCGGGGTTGATGTTCTCCAGTCCGATAAAAACGCGGTTCACACCGGCCCGTGTCGCCTTTTCGATGAAATTCTCGATCCGGTGGCAGAGCGTATCGACCTGGATGATGAACTTGATGTCGAATTTTTCGTCTTCGCGCAACAAGATCAGCCTGTCGAACAGCGGTTCCCATTCCCGGTTCCGCGCGAAATTGTCGTCGGTGATGAAAAACCGGTTGATGCCCTGCTGGTAATTGTCCCGGATGATCTGCTCAAGGTCGTCGGCCGATCTGAAACGGCTCTTGCGTCCCTGAACGTTGATGATGGTGCAGAACGAACACTGGAACGGACAACCCCGCCCGAGATCGAAGCTGGAATGCGACCCGGCCGTGAACTGGATGTGCTTGGGCGGCAGGATCGGCGTCGGTTCACCTTCAAGCGAAGGCAGATCGGCCATGAAATTGTAAAGCGGCTTCAGTTCGCCGGCCCAGGCATCCCGGAACACCAGGTCAAGCCGGCGGTCCTCGGCTTCTCCGGCAAAGTAGCTGACGCCTTCGGACTGCAGTTCGACCATTTCCGGCGGCATTTCGTCGAGCATGGAAATGCATCCGGATACGTGGAACCCGCCGATCGCCGTCTGCAGGCCTTCCGCCATGAACTTGCGCGCAAGATCGGTGGCGCGCGGAAACTGGTTCGACTGGACGCCGACAAGTGCGATCATCGCCTTTCCGCCTTTGCGGCGGATGTCGCGGGCTAACTTTTCGGGCCGGACGCGCTTGTTGGTTTCGTCATAGGTGTGAAGGTGAATGCGCACGTCCTCGCCGAGCGCGTTGCGCGCAACTGCCGCCTCCGCCAGACCGTTGAGACTGGCAAGCGTGTTGGAGGGAATGGCGGATCTCAACCATTGGATCGGATAGCCGTCATCGTCGTAGTGTGTCGGCTTGATCATAACGAAATGGAAGTCGCGCACGTCCATGTCCCCTCATCTGCCCTTCAGCTGACAAGAGAGCGTTGCATTCACATACCGTAAGGTCAATGCCCTATTGCGCTTCGGCACGGCAGAAAGGTCAGGGTATGACTTAGTCTTCTGCATCAAGCCGGAACTCTTTCGCGATATGCTGTCCCGTCCAGCGGCCATAACGCCAGGGAGCGTACCAGCGCGCATCCCCGGGCAGATCTTCCGGAACCGGATCAAACCCGGATGCCCCCCAAGGATTGCATCTGAGAATGCGCGAAAGCCCGATCCAGCCGCCTGCCCAGAACCCGTACCGGCGGATCGCGCTCTCCGTGTACTCAGAACAGGTTGGCGCATAGCGGCACCCCCGCCCCATGAACAACGACAGCGAATGGCGATAGATCCAGATGAGACCAATCGCCGCGCGGCCGGCAGGCGATAGCGCTTTGTCCTGTTCGCTCTGGCAACCGGGGTTCAGACACATGGCTTTGCGGAAATTGCGGGCGTGATGAGGCGTTAGGCCGCCGCCCCGCCCTCTTTGGCCTTGGCTTCGATCTGGTCGAGCGCGTCGACCACGGCGTCGAAGGTCAGCAGCGTCGAGGCGTGACGGGCCTTGTACTCGCGAACCGGCTCCAGAAATTTCAGGTCTGCGAAGCGCCCCGCAGGCGGCTCACCGCCTTCCTTGAGCATCGCGCGCATCGTTTTTTGAACATCCCGCAGCTCCTGTGCGGACGCTCCGACCACGTTTTGGGCCATGATCGAGGAAGATGCCTGCCCGAGCGCGCACGCTTTGACGTCGTGGGCGAAGTCGGTGACAACACCGTCCTTCACACAAACGTCAACAAGAACCGTCGATCCGCAGAGCTTGGAATGTGCCTTTGCCGTTGCGTCAGGTTGCTCAAGACGCCCGACGCGCGGGATGTTTCCGGCGAATTCAAGGATCTTCGCATTGTAGATGTCGTCAAGCATTCTCGCCTCTTCGTGAAAGCCTGTGATGCGCGACACATTGATGGCGCTTTGCTTTCTTATATATAGATCAGACGCCACGGCAAATTCGCAAGGGGCAGAGTGGTCGCAGTTGGCAATTGAGAGCGTGGCAGGTACGCTCACCGCCGGCTAAACCCGCTTAGAAACTGAGCGTTCGCATTTTGTGTGGAGTATGATAAGGGTCCCCGGCTGACAGGCGAGGACTTCATGATCTGTGCAAGAACGAGCGCCGTATGACGAGTGACAAGGTTAAATTTGCGAGGGTCCCGATGGACGCAGTCCTCAAGCCGGTAGAAAAAAGATTTGAAAGAAAGTCGCCTGAACAATTGCTCAGGCCAAGCCGCGAAGAAGCCGAAGCCGCTGTGCGGACGATATTGGCCTGGACCGGTGATGACCCGGACCGTGAAGGTCTGCTGGACACGCCCAAACGCGTGGTAAAGGCGATAAGCCAGCTCTATGGCGGCTATTTCGAAGACCCGGCCGAACATCTGGAACGCACGTTTGAAGATGTTGGCGGCTACCAGGATATCGTGCTTGTGCGCGGCATCCCGTTCCATTCCCATTGCGAGCATCACATGCTCCCCTTCATCGGCGAGGCGCATATCGCCTACTATCCGGCCGAAGGCGTGGTCGGCCTGTCCAAGCTCGCGCGCGTGGTCGACATCTATGCCAAGCGCTTGCAGACGCAGGAAAACTTGACGGCGCAGGTCGCATCCGTCATTGACGACACGCTGGCACCGCGCGGACTTGCGGTCATGATCGAAGCAGAGCATCAATGCATGACCATGCGCGGCGTCCAGAAACCGGGGGTCTCGACGATCACCACTCAGTTTACCGGCGTATTCCAGGACGATCCGGCCGAACAGGCCAAATTCATGTCCATGGTGCGCGGCAAGGGCTAAAACCTGACAAGCCCTTGCTTCTTTGAAAAAGGCAAGGGTTTCACTCTCATGTGCAACACGCATTTCAGCGAACGCGGCGACAAGGAAACGGTCGAGAGCGGCGCTTTTTTGATGCCAAAATATGATCGCGACGGCTTGATTGTTGCCGTCGTGACAGATGTTGCCTCGGGTGAAGTGCTGATGGTCGGCTACATGAACGAGGAAGCCCTGAAACGCACTATAGAAACCGGCGAAGCCTGGTATTGGAGCCGGTCAAGGCAGGGTTTCTGGAAAAAGGGCGAAACCTCGGGTCAGGTGCAGACCGTGCATGAAATCCTCACCGACTGCGACCAGGACGCGCTTGTGCTCAAGGTGAGCGTTGCCGGAAACGGCGCAACCTGCCATGTCGGGTACCGGTCCTGTTTTTTCCGGAAAATCGCCACTCCGGCAGATGGGGCCGTTGGCCTCGAACGGGTCGAATCCGAAAAGGTCTACGATCCCTCCGACGTTTACGGAAAAGGCTAAGAGACAGTTTCTCCGCGTTTCAGCGTGTTGAATTCTTTGCCGAACAAAAGAACAAACCCATAACTTCCAATATTTTATCATTGTTTCGAAGGTAATAGATTAACTGCATACGTATTTAAACTTATACCCGACACAAGCTTCGTCAGCCTAAGCTCTCCCGAACAACAAAAAGAAGTCAAAACTCCTTTTTTCTGTCCATACTTAGGGAGAGGCTATGGCAGAAGAGTGTGATCAAGCGCGGCTGCACGTCCCCATTCAGGCCATTTGCCGTGTTTCCGCTGAAATAACCGTAATTTCAAAGGCTTTGCCGATCTCTGGCGCGCTGGCGGACCGGTGCGTGAGGTTGGGGCCTTGCGCGCTGCCGGGCTGACCTTATGCCGGAGAGAACCGACATCTCAGTCAGCCGGCGCGCCTTTTTGAAGCTGGGCCGGCGCGCGGAACCGGAGGTCTTGCGGCCGCCGGGCACCAATGCCGCGCTGCTTTCCGATTTTTGCAAGGGCTGCGGCGCATGCGTGGAAGCCTGTCCTGAGCAGATCATCGTTGCGGGCGCAGGACGGTTCCCGGTCCTGGATTTCAAGAAGGGCGCGTGCACGTTCTGCGGTGCGTGTCTTGATGCCTGCCCTTCAGGCGCTTTCTCAAATGACGTCTATGCGGAGTGGTCGTGGAAGGCCGTGATAACGGACGCATGTCTGTCCCTTCAGGGCATTTCCTGCCGCGCCTGCGAGGACGCGTGCGAGCCAAGGGCCATTCGCTTCCGTCTTGCGATTGGCGGAAAATCCGAACCGCTGATTGACCCGCATCAATGCACAGGTTGCGGCGCCTGTGCATACCATTGTCCTGCCGCTGCGGTGACCTTCAAAACAACCGAGCCAAACAAGGAAGAGGACCCGGCATGAATATCTGCGGCTGTCTTGTCCATGCGGCTGTTCAGTCTCAGCCCGCAATTCGAGACCGGATCGAGGCGATGGACGGTGTCGAAATCCACGCGTCCGACGATGGCGGGCGTCTCGTGGTTGTCGTCGAAGACACTGAACACAACACGGCCTCCGAACTGATCATGCAATTGCATCAGATCCCCGGCGTGCTCTCCGTCACCCTCACCTATCATCATTTCGAAGATCTCGCGGCATCCGAAGCCGCGTCTCTGCCAGCCAAAACCAGCCAAGCCGGAGACCAGACCCATGACAATCTCTGAAACCCGCAGGACTTTCCTGAAGGCGACCGCGGCCGCCGCAACGGCTTCGGCTGCCGGTATCTCGATCGGCAACGGCCCGGCCCAGGCTCAGTTCCAGACAACCGGTATTCGGTGGGACAAGGCAGCATGCCGTTTCTGCGGCACGGGCTGCTCCGTCCTCGTGGGCACCAAGGACGGACGCGTGGTCGCGACCCAGGGCGACCCGGACGCGCCGGTGAACCGGGGGCTCAACTGCATCAAGGGTTATTTCCTTTCCAAGATCATGTATGGCGAAGACCGCCTGACCCAGCCCTTGCTGCGCAAGTCCAACGGCGTTTACGACAAGAACGGCGAGTTCGAGCCGGTCAGCTGGGATGAAGCATTCGATGTCATGGCGCAGAAATGGAAGGAAGCGCTGAAGAAAAAGGGACCGACCAGTGTCGGCATGTTCGGCTCCGGCCAGTGGACGGTCTGGGAAGGATATGCCGCCGCCAAGTTGATGAAAGCCGGATTCCGCTCCAACAACATCGACCCGAACGCGCGCCATTGCATGGCCTCCGCCGTTGTCGGCTTCATGCGGAGCTTCGGCATCGACGAGCCCATGGGTTGCTACGACGATTTTGAACATGCAGACACATTCGTGCTCTGGGGCTCGAACATGGCGGAAATGCACCCGATCCTGTGGTCCCGCCTGACGGATACGCGCCTCACCAAACCCGGTGCGCAGGTGCATGTACTGTCCACGTTCGAGCACCGCTCTTTCGAGCTTGCCGACAATGGCATCATCTTCAAGCCGCAGACCGATCTGGCGATCCTGAACTACATCGCCAACCACATCATCTCGACCGGGCGCGTCAACGAGGATTTCGTTTCGAAGCATGTCAACATTGCCAAGACGGCAACCGATATCGGCTACGGCCTGCGTCCGGACAACCCGCTCCAGGAAGCTGCCGCCAATCCCGATTCCGGTGCAATGGAAGCGATCGGCTTCGACGAATACGCTGCCTCTGTCGCCGAATACACGTTGGATAAGGTTTCGGAGCTTTCCGGTGTTCCCGCGGAACAGCTGGAGTTCCTGGCGGAGCAGTATGCCGACCCGTCGCGCAAGGTCATGAGCCTCTGGACCATGGGCTTCAACCAGCACACGCGCGGATCCTGGGTCAATTCGCTCTGCTACAACGTCCACCTTCTGACCGGCAAGATCTCCGAACCGGGCAACTCGCCCTTCTCGCTGACCGGCCAACCCTCGGCCTGCGGCACAGCGCGCGAGGTCGGCACCTTTGCCCACAGGCTGCCGGCCGACATGGTCGTCAACAACGACGAGCACCGGAAGATCTGCGAGGAAGCCTGGAAGATTCCGGAAGGCACAATCCCGCCGAAACCCGGTTTCCACGCCGTGCTGCAGCACCGCAAGCTGAAGGACGGCGAGCTCAACGCCTATTGGGTCCAGTGCAACAACAACATGCAGGCGGCGCCCAACCTCAACGAGGAAGGCTATCCCGGCTACCGGAACCCGGAGAACTTCGTCACCGTCTCGGATCCCTACCCGACGGTAACGGCCGTCTCCGCCGACCTGATCCTGCCAACGGCCATGTGGGTCGAAAAGGAAGGTGCCTATGGCAACGCCGAGCGCCGGACCCAGTTCTGGCGCCAGCAGGTGCATGCGCCGGGCGAAGCGAAGTCCGACCTCTGGCAGCTGATGGAATTCTCAAAGCGTTTCACGGTCGAGGAAGTCTGGGGCGAGGAACTTCTTGCCAAGATGCCCGAACACCGCGGCAAGACCATGTATGACGTTCTCTATGCCAATGGTCAGGTGGACAAGTTCCCCTTGAGCGAAACCGCTGAAGGTTTCGACAATGATGATGCAGAGCATTTCGGTTACTACGTGCAAAAGGGCCTGTTTGAGGAATATGCCGGGTTCGGCCGCGGACATGCCCATGACCTTGCGCCGTTCGAAACCTATCATAAGGCCCGCGGTCTGCGCTGGCCGGTGGTCGACGGCAAGGAAACACTCTATCGCTTCCGGGAGGGCTACGATCCCTACGTTCCGGAAGGCGAGGAGGTCCGCTTCTACGGATACAAGGACGGCAAGGCCAAGATCATCTTCGCACCATACGAAGATCCGCCCGAAGTGCCGGATGAGAATTTCGACCTCTGGCTCTGCACGGGACGGGTTCTGGAGCACTGGCATTCAGGGTCGATGACCCGCCGCGTACCGGAACTGCACCGGGCCTTCCCGCTCGCCGTCGTGTTCATGCATCCCGCGGATGCGGAAGCGCGCGGATTGCGCAACGGCCAGGAGATCCTGATCTCCACCCGGCGCGGTGAAGTTCGCAGCAAGCTGGCGACACGCGGACGCAACAAGGTCCCTGAGGGACTTGTGTTCATGCCGTGGTTCGATGAAGGGCAGCTCACCAACAAACTCACGCTGGACGCAACCTGCCCGCTTTCGAAGGAAACCGATTTCAAGAAATGCGCCTGCAAGGTGGAGCGCGTCTAGGCGCCTTCACCGGATCGGATCCCAGCCATGGCCACGCCACAGCTCACACAGTCCCGCCGCCGCTTCCTGGCCGATACGGCCCGGATGGCCGGCGGCTGCGCGGTCGCGGGACTTGGGCTGGCTTACGTGGCCAGGGATGCACGGGCGTTGCCCGCAGACGCTCTGCGTCCGCCGGGCGCGCTTGCGGAGCCCGATTTTCTGAGCGCCTGCATAAGGTGCGGCCTGTGTGTCCGCGACTGTCCGTTCGACACCCTGAAACTGGCGGAACTCGGTTCGGACGGGCCGGCGACGGGCACGCCCTACTTCACGGCACGGTCCGTGCCGTGCGAGATGTGCGATGACATTCCCTGCGTCGCCGCCTGCCCGACCGGAGCACTGGATCCTGCCCTTGATGACATTGACGATGCCCGCATGGGCACCGCCGTGCTGGTCGATCAGGAGAACTGCCTGAATTTCCACGGTCTGCGCTGCGACGTGTGCTACCGGGTCTGTCCTGCGATCGACGCGGCCATCACCCTGGAAGCCTCGCACGATGAGCGGTCGGGACATCACGCGATTTTCGCCCCCACAGTGCATGCCGGGCATTGCACGGGCTGCGGGCTCTGCGAAAAGAGCTGCGTCCTGCCGGAGGCGGCCATCAAGGTGCTGCCCGTGCGGCTTGCGCGCGGTGAAGCGGCCGACCATTACCGGCGGGGCTGGGAAGAGAAGGAAAAGAACGGTGCGCCACTGGTCGACGGGCTGATCGACCTTCCCGACCGGCTCCCCGGACCGGGCACCGACAATCTCGCGGCACCGGGCGGCTTTGAACCGGCCTATAAACTCCCTGGAGGCCGGCCATGAGCACGCACCCGCAATTGCCTGTCGGTTTCGAGGCTCTGGAAGCGAAAGGCTGGGTCGGTTCCAGGCGGTATCTTCTGCTGCGCCGGGCCAGCCAGTTGGTCTTTCTCGCGCTCTTTCTGACCGGCCCCTTGTTCGGCTTTTGGATTGCCAAAGGCACTCTCGCAGGCTCGATGACGCTCGGCATCCTGCCTCTGACCGATCCTTTGGTGGCGCTGCAAAGCATGGTCGCCGGTCACTGGCCGGCGGCAACCGCCCTCACCGGTGCGCTGATCGTTCTGGCCGCTTATGCGCTCCTTGGCGGACGGGCCTATTGCTCCTGGGTCTGCCCGGTCAACCCGGTAACGGATGCCGCCCACTGGATGCACCGGCGCCTCGATCTGCCAAAGGGCTGGCAACCCAAACGGTCCACCCGCTACTGGCTGTTGGGCACTGTCCTTCTGGCGTCCCTTGCGAGTGGAACAATCGCATGGGAGATCATCAATCCGGTCACGATGGTCCAGCGCGGGCTTGTCTTCGGCCTGTCGGCAGCATGGCTGGTGGTCGCAGCCGTCTTTCTGTTCGATCTGTTCGTATCCCGGCGCGGCTGGTGCGGTCACCTGTGCCCTGTCGGCGCCTTTTACGGTCTGATCGGCAAGGCCTCGCTCCTTCGCGTCAGCGCGCCCAACAGGGCTGCCTGCGACGATTGCATGGATTGTTATGCCGTCTGTCCGGAAAACCAGGTGATTTCCCCGGCTCTCAAGGGATCTGCCGGGACATCTCCCCTCATTCTCGCGGGCGACTGCACCAATTGCGGCGCCTGTATCGATGTCTGCGCACAGGACGTTTTCAGATTTACCCACCGGTTCGACGCAAGACTTGCCGAACCGCCTTCTCAATTCGCGGCTGAACGTAGCGCTGCAAGCTTGATGCACAAGGAGTGATCTCGATGAAAAAGCCGGTACTCGCGGGCATCGCCGCTCTCGCCTTAATCACAGGCATTGGCGGACTTGCCATTGCGCAGCAGCAGGATGTGAAGGCCATGCGCTCCGATCCTGTGGATGCGCTGAACAGGCTGGGTCCCGATTTCAAATGGGAAGGCAAGGAAGGGCGCATGCAGCGGAATTACCGTCAGCAGCCTCCCCTCATTCCGCATTCGATCGCGCAATACCAGATCGATATCCGCACCAATCAATGCCTGTCCTGTCACGACTGGACCAAGGCCGGCGAGCGCAGCGCACCGACACTGTCGATGACCCACTACCTGGACCGCGACGGCAACGAACTCGATCACATCGCCGGCACGCGGTATTTCTGCAATCAGTGCCATGTGCCGCAGGCGGATGTGCCCGCACTGGTCGACAACCGGTTCGAACCCTCTTCTCCCATCCAAACCCGCTAACGCGCTCGATCGCGACAAGGAGCCTTCAACATGGCTGAAAACTCCGAAAACGAGAAGCCGGGCAACCCGATCCTCCGGGCATGGAACTGGTTCTGGACGCCAACCAAGGTTTTGAGCGCAGGCTTCGTGCTGATTGCGGGTTTCCTGGGCGGCATCATGTTTTGGGGCGGATTTCACTGGACCCTGGAACTCACCAATACCGAGGAGTTCTGCACCGGCTGCCACAGCATGGAAACCAATCTTGCCGAGTATCGCACGACCATTCACTACAGCAATCATTCGGGCGTGAGAGCGATCTGTTCGGACTGTCATGTGCCTCATGAATGGCAGCACAAGCTCAAGGCAAAGATCATGGCCGTGAAGGACGTCTATCACGAAGTCGTCGGAACCATCAGCACGCCGCAGAAGTATGAAGAACACAGGGCTTCGATGGCCGCCGTGGTCTGGCGCAAGATGAAGCTGTCCGACAGCCGCGAATGCAGGAACTGCCATAACTTCAAGTACATGGACTTCACGGTGCAGGAAACACGGGCAGCCTCTGAACACCAGCGGGCGATCGACAACAACATGACATGCATCGACTGTCACCAGGGCATCGCCCACGATCTGGCACCTGGGTACCAGGAGCACTACCGCGAAGTTATCGAGGAACTCCAGGCGAGCAACGCCATCCCGGCCGAACCCGGACAAAGCGTCGCTGAAATGCGGTCGTATGTCTCCGGCCTGGCTGAAAAGTAAAGCGCACGGCTTCCGGGGCGGACAGTCCCGGGCGCAAGGCAGCCCCTTCAAGGAACAAAAGGCAATCACATGCTCGGAATTCTCGATCTACTCGGCACAATAGGCGGAAACGTTCTGAGCCTGCCCGGCATCCTTGGACTGGCGCTCGGGATGATGACCAGAAACTGGATCCTGGCCGGGATCATGGGCGCCGTCGTCGGCGTCGCCGAAACGGTCATCTTCGCCGGATTCAACATGGCAGAGATCCATATGTTCGATCTCTCCATCGCCGTCATCGTTGGTGTGCTGGCAGCCAGTCTTGGCTGCGTAATCCGTCATAAGGGAGCGACGGTCTGACAAGACCGGCTGGCGCGGTATGCATTGTCCTCCCGGTGGAACCGGCGGGAAGCAAATGGTTCCGGCGCCGAGTTCGACGGATAGGCCCGAAAGATCCGTATAAGAGGTCAGGCAGGGAGAGGCTGGCCCGCAGCAGGCCAACCAGTCCGTCAAATTCGCGGCATCACGCCATCGAGATGTAGTTGCGCATTTGCTCTGCTTCGAGCTCGACCTGCGCGATCTTGTGCTTCACCACATCACCTATGGATATGACACCGGCCAGCTTGCCGTCCTTGACGACAGGCATGTGCCGAAAGCGGCCCTGGGTCATGCGTGCCATGACCTCGTTCACGCTGTTGTCCTCGCTGCAGGTCACGACTTCCTTCGTCATCACGCTGGAAACCGGCAGGTTGAGCGAAGATGTTCCCTGGGTGCCGATGGCTCTGACGACATCACGCTCGGAGACAATCCCTTCGATGCGCTTGTCACCGGAACACACCACAACAGCGCCGATTTTGTGCTTTGCCAGGGTTTCGCAAATATCGCTCAGCGGCGTGTCGGCATTTGCTGTAATCGTATCGTGGCCCTTACCACTCAAAATGGCGGCGACGGTCATTGTTGAACCCCTCTCCCGTGGCAGTAACTGACCCGGCAAAGGCGGGTCACTGGCATCATGGCAAAAAAAAGAGGTCAGGCAAACCTATATCGCAGCGGTAAAGACCCGCTGCGTCAACTGCCCCTGCGGGGAACCGGATCGAGGAAAGGAAACAGGGCAAGCCCTGCCAAGAAACCTCCGATATGGGCCTGCCACGCGACGCTTGCCGGCTCACCGGCGACAGGACCGCTCATCAGACCGAAAAAGATGTTGAGGCCGAACCACACGGCCACGAAGACCAGCACCTGCTGGTTTTTGAAACAGTCCGCCAAGGGCTGAGCCGGTACGAAATAGGCGCGCGGGTCGGAGCGCCGGAACGCACCGAGCGGTCCGCCGAGTTCGAAGACGAAGCGAAGAGCTGCGGCCATCTGGCCTGAAATCGCGGCTGACGCACCGATCATGGGCACATGCTCCCCCCAATGTGTTGCCAGATGCGCAAAGGCGCCGCCAACCGAACACAGGGCGGAAAAGACGAGAAACCGGCCGGTGCCGAATCGGCGTGCCACCGCGCTGCCGAAAATCGCCATCCAGAGGAGATTGAAAATAATGTGTGTCGCGCCGCCGTGAAGCAGCGAATAGGTGACGAACCCCCACAGTGCGGCGGCCATGTCGACAAGCGACAGACTGAAGAAGAAGGCATATTTGATCGGCCAGAACGCGAACAGCGACAGCACCAGATTGTCCCAGGCGACCGGCAGAAGGAGCACGCGAACCAGATGGATCGCGATCAGTATTCCGCTGAGCCATATGATGATGTCCGGCAGATTGAGCGCAGGCGGCCCACTGGGTGTCTTGCGGGATTGTTCCCGTTCAGCTTGTTCACGACGGTTGCGTTCGTCGTCAAATTTGTAAACGTTCATGAATTACCGGCCTCTTCACTCTTCCTTCTAAGGAAGATCCTCGACAAAACAAGGGGTGGCCAGCATCGCAAAGGCGTGTTTCGGTAAATTTAACGAAATATCTTTCGTGCGCACGGCGCTGAAAAAACGAAGTCGGCGGAAACCGGCATTTCCTGCCGGTTTCCGCCGTCGGGCGCGTCCCCACGCGTCCCTTAAAAAGTGTTTTGCATCGCGCTTCTTTCAGAACGCTTCCGGACAGGCTTTGTCGCCGCATCAAAAACCGGCACCATTATCCGTTGCAAATCCGTTTCGTGCCGTTGGCATCAATATGAATAGAACGTAAACGTGCCACCGCCCGGCGCACCTGGCAAGCACGACCCGGATTTAACCTTAACCGGTTTGGGCAAATAAAAATCCCATAGCAGCCAATCACTTGGCACGTCCCCTGCTTTGTATTCGCCAAACAAAAACAAAACAGGTCAAACGCCCCATTTTGAAACAGTACCTGTCTTGAGACGGAACACGGGGCGCCAGAAGGTTACGAGGCAAAGCAAGATGAAACATGGCGTGACACAGACACTCTATACATATTGGGACAACCTGCGCGGTACACGCCCCGCTCCCAACCGCAGCGAAGTGGACCCGGGTGAAATCCGGGCGCTATTGGGCGATACGTTCATTCTGGAAACGAAAGGCGCGCAGGATGTGCGCTACCGCCTTGCCGGGACACGCCTTTGTTCCGCGCATTGCCGCGAACTCAAGGGCCGCAACTTTCTGCGCGGTTGGAGCACAAAGGACAGGGAAGCACTCGAAAGCCTCGTCGCCGCCATTACCGAGGACGCCGCCGCCGCCGTCATTGGTGTCAGCGGACACACGGAGAGAAACCAGGAACTCCACATGGAAATGCTCCTGCTGCCGCTGAACGTCCCTGGCGAAGGCAGAATTCGTATCCTGGGGAGCTGCACCCCGATGGACAAACCCTACTGGATCGGCCTCCACCCGATCCTGAACCAGTCCATCAACAGCCTGAGGCTTGTCTGGCCGGACGAGCGGCCGTTCTTCATGGAACCCTCGAATGCCGTGAATCCGATCCTGCCGCGCTTCACGGCAGAGGGCATGAATATGCCTGCGCCGCCGCTGCCGCAGGGAGCGGAGCGCAAGGTGGGTCATCTGACGGTCTATAGCGGCGGGAAGACCTGACGCCCAGACCGGGAGTGAATTCCCAGAATTCTTGTCCAGTCTCGAGAAACCCGCCCGATGGCGGGTTTTCCTTTTCCCTTTTCGATTGCTCAAGCGGCGTCAACAGCTTAGGTGGCATTCGAAATCAACACAATCTTGACGTGCTTTTGTCGTTTCCACGCCAGATTGGATTGCCAGAATAATTTTTCTCGATCAAACGCTCTCAGATGCGCACATTCTTACACATCGTTAACCCCATCTGCCTAAAGTGGTGGAGAAACGTTTGGAGATTCGAGTCTCGGTCAAGGGTGGGGCGAGACTCACTGTTTGGATAAAGCGGGCATGGACGCCGGATTGGCAGCAGCACCAGAAGGAAGCAAAACGCTTCAGGTCACGGACCGCAGACGGCACCAGCGTGTTCAGGTTGATATACTCGGCCGCTTCATGCTGGAAGATCGCCGGGAATATCCCTGCCAGATTATCGACATGTCTCCCGGCGGTATGGCCATGATTACGCCTGTCGAAGGCCGCGTCGGCGAACGGGTTGTTGCCTATCTTGATCACCTGAGCCGCGTCGAGGGCCGGATTTCACGCGTCATCGATGGCGGCTTCGCCGTAGAGCTCAGAAACACCGCGCGCAAGCGCGACAAGATCGCGAACGTCCTGACTTGGCTTGCCAACCGGGATGAACTGAACCTTCCCGAAGACAGGCGTCACGACCGGTTCGTTCCCAAGAACCCGATGACAAAGATGGTTCTGCCGGACGGTTCGGAGCATGTTTGCCGGATTATCGACGTGTCCCTGTCCGGCGCCGCGATTGCCACCGACAGCACGCCGGAGATGGGCGATCCGATCACGCTAGGCAAAATGCAGGCGCGTGTCGTGCGCCGGATCGAGGGTGGCATTGCGGTGGAATTTGCCGCGGTTCAAAGCCGCGAGTTGCTGGAACATCACATTTCCGCACCGGACTGACATCCCATAGAGCTGCTTTAACGACGTGTGGATCTGCATCACAGCCGCGCCCGCTATCCAGCCCCCTCCTCGTGACCACCGGTCTGCATCCGCACTACAGCTGTTCCGCGATCTTGCGCCCCTCGCCGGTCAGGACAACGTCAAGAGGCTTTGGCCCGACACGTCTCAACAAACCAGCCTCTTGCATCTGCTCCAGTCTCAGTTCTTCTAAGGAAAAGAAGTATGTCCGCCCGGCGGCCAGCAGGCGCAGAAACCGCATCTCCTCAGGCGAGAGATCCATCACGATTGCACCCCACAAATCTTAATCTCTATTTTTGGTTGTAATTTTAAGTTCTTCAATTAAGATAGTCACCGTCTCGAGACACAATCAAATATTTTCTGGAGGAATATTATGAGCGTAGATCAAGACGTTTTGCACATCCTGACAGTCACGGGTTTCTCGGACACCAGTTTCGACGATGCCGTTGAAAAGGCAATTCAGGGTGGCTGGGACAATCATCACGAAGAATTCTCCCGTTTTGTCTCATTCGAAGCCGGCAACTTCAAAGGCAGCATCGATGCCGATCTGAAGCTGACTTACAGCGTGACGGTTGCCATAGGTGCCATTCACAAGAAACACAGCCACTGAAAGCTGTCATTCCTGAGCGGGAGGAGCGCACTTGCTCCCCCGTTTTGCGCGTCGTGACAGCCAGGTGCCCTCTGTCAAAGTGCCAATGCCCATCCTGGCGCTTGTATCATCCACTCCCTCCCGGAACGCAGGCCGTCATATTCTTCGACAAAAGCTCAGACGCGCCCAAACAGTTTTTTTCACATGCCGCACGGATTTTTTCGCTTTGGAAAATGCGTGGAATATGGCGCGCTGCGCAAGACGCATGGCGGGATCCGGCACCGCGGCCTCGAACCTCCCGTCGCCTGAAAGGGGGCAAACGATCAAGAGTATCAGCGGCTTCCAGAGGATCGATAAAATTTTACGAAAGTTCGATTCAAGATTGTCTTAAATGAAAATATCATTTTACTAAAATAAAAATCAAAATAGATTAAAGTATAAATTAGGTTTTACTTCGTGAATTTTCGTGGAGTAAAAATGATTGAGTCATCGTTGCGTCAGCCTTGGGGAGGGCGTTACGATGAAATTACTTGGAAGAATACTTGTCGCCGCGACGGTCTTTATTACCGGAACCACAATCGGAAACAAAGCATTTGCTGATCCGGGCCGCTTCATGGACATGAACGCACCGGTGAAAGCGCCGATCGGACACAAGCAGTTTTGCCGCGACAACAGTTGGGCCTGTCCGAACGAGCGGTACCAGCCCGTCGTCGTCAAGCTGGACGAAGCACGCTGGAAGCAGCTGATCGCGATCAACGCCGACGTCAACAGACGCGTGCGTCCCATGACGGACGACGACCTGTTCGGCAAGGTCGAGCATTGGTCGTATCCGGTGAACGGCTACGGCGACTGCGAGGAATATGTGCTTGAGAAGCAGCGGGTACTGGTCGAGGCGGGGTGGCCGAAAAGCGCACTGCTCATCACCGTTGCCAAGGATATCGACAATGCCGGACATGCGGTCCTGACCGTGCGCACAGATCATGGCGACATGATCCTGGACAACCAGATTGAAGCGGTTCTGCCCTGGTATTCGACACCTTACCGCTACATCAAACGCCAATCCGCGAGTTCGCCTGTCCAGTGGACCGGCATCTCCGACACGCGTGTGACCACCGTCAGCAGCGTGTCTCGATAAGGATAGGGATCGGCCCTACGGGGCCGTCAGGACGATCCGGTCGCGTCCCCACCCTCCCCATCCCTACCACGACCGGGTCCAGGGAACCGGCCCGCCCCCGCAGGCCGGTTCCCGTTTTTCCGTTCGGATGGATCGGGGTGCCTTGTTCAGGTTTCGGCAAGACCGGCCTTGTAGCGGCGCCAGTTACGGACATAACCTTCAGCGGATTTCCGGATGTTTTCCGCTGCTTCCGCCGGAAGCGTGCGCACCACTTTTCCCGGAACACCGACAACAAGCGAATTGTCCGGAATTTCCTTGCCCTCGCCGATCAGCGCATTCGCGCCGACGATACAGTTCGACCCGATGACGGCACCGTTCAAAACGGTTGCCCCCATGCCTATCAGGGAGTTGTCCTTGACGGTGCAGCCGTGGAGGATCGCATTGTGGCCGATCGTGCAATCGGCACCGATGGTCAGGGGATATCCCATATCGGTGTGAAAGACGCATCCGTCCTGCACGTTGGAGCGCGCACCGACCCGCACGGGCTCATTATCTCCGCGCAGGATTGCCCCGAACCAGACGCTCGCCTCGTCCGAAAGCCGGATATCACCGATAAGGGTGGCATTTGGCGCAATCCAGAAGTCGCCGCTTTGCGGCAATTCGGGAGCGCGTCCGTCGAGAGTAAAGATCGGCATGGGTTCAGCTGTATCCGGCAACGACAAGGGCGACATTCATGACCATGATGCCCGAACACATACTCCACATCCCTGCGATCGTCGAGGACGCCACCAGCCAGCCAAGGGGCCGTTTTTCAATCCTGCGGCCACGGATGGCGTTGCGCATGATGATGAAGGGACCTGCAAAGACGCACAGGAAAATCTCAACCAGAAAGGCGAATACATTTTCGCCGGAAAAAGAAAACTTCGGCGGCTGCTTGGTGACAAGCTGATAAAGGCTGCCGAGCACACCTGCTGCGACAAAGCCTGCACTCGCTATATATCCAACGAGAAGAAGTTCGAAGTACACGCCCGTTAACCTCTTATTAACTCAACCACCCGGAAAGTGATTAACAACACCTAAACGGTCAAAAGCAAAGACTGTGCCGGACGGGCAAATGGGCAAAAACCTCGACATAAGGCCGAAAACGGCCGTTCTCTCGGTATCCTTGACCGGGACACTTGTTCCGAATTGGGACAGGCTGTCTCAGTCTAGATCACCGGCTGAGCGGGAGACAGACCGGTGATACCTGTCTCGCTGCCGGAGCCCATTAACAGCAATCCGCGCCGGTTCAGCCGACTGATCCTTGCCATGTGCATTCTTGGAGCCGTGTATATCGCAGAGCGGACGGCCTACTGGAGCGAACACTGGCGATACCCAGTATTTTCCGGCATCTCCTCCGGCCCCGCAACGCTATCGGTCGGCCCGGAAACGTTCAAACTTCCCCTCGCCTATATCGCGACCCAGGAGCAGCGCGGACGGGCGCAACACGGGATAGGCAAGGTCTCGACGCTGAACCTTTCAATGACCTGGCCCGGACTGAGACCCGTCACCGGCCACGCGGCCTCGGAACGCAATGGCGCGGCCGGGGAGCTTCTGTTCCTGGAGCTTGAGCACAATCCCGATCGCGAGAGCATGAGGGCCCGCCTTGATCCGTTCTACCGGCGCCTCGCCCGCGGCGGCGAGATGAATGGTCCCGATGGTCTCAAGACTCTGCAGCTTTCCGCACGCGGGGGACCAAACACCGACCAGATCGTTTTTGATCCGGCGCGCCGAAACGGCTTCATTGCCCGCTGCCGCGGCACCGGACCGTCGGCGCACGCCGTTTGCCACAGGGCTGTGGTTCTGTCGTCCGGCCTGGAACTCAGATACAGCTTCAGCGAGGAACTGCTCGGCGACTGGCGCAGGATAGACAACTCGATCGTCAGGAAAATCGCCGGGTTCCGGATACATTGAACCGGACACGAAAAAGGCGGCTCTCCATATGGAAAACCGCCTTGCATCGCTTCGGAATGAGACGTCGGCGTCAGACTTCGTCGAGATCGATTTCCAGGATTGCCATCTGGAAGTTCCAGCTCAGGTCCTCATCTTCGTCATCGCGGAAGATGACGCCGATGAATTCTTCCCCGATATAGACCTCGGCAGAGTCGTCCTTGCGCGGTCTTGCCCGCACCTGGATGCTCGGCAACTCGAATTTCATGCGCAGGTAAGCTTCGATCTTGCGGATTTCATCGGGTTTCACGGCGCTCTCCTTGTAAATGCCGTCTGCTATTTAGTCGCGCGGACCCTATAAGACCAGTCCTAAATGCCAAACCCTTTGATCAAACTTTCCCCCATATCCTTTGCGCAGCGGCACCTGATCAACTGTCGCCAAGCAACTGGTTCATGCTGCGCGCCGGTTCGGAGCATCCCGCCTTGCCGACAATCCGGGCCGGAACGCCGGCAACCGTAGTGTTTTCCGGAACATCGGACAACACAACGGAACCGGCCGCGATCCGCGAACAATGGCCGATTTCGAGATTCCCGAGAACCTTGGCACCGGCTCCGATCAGGACGCCGTGGCTGATCTTCGGATGACGATCGCCGTCCTCCTTGCCTGTACCGCCCAGGGTAACGCCCTGCAGAATGGAAACGTCATCACCGATTGCAGCCGTGCCTCCGACGACAATGCCGGTGCCATGATCGATGAAGATGCCCCGCCCGACAGGAACCGCCGGATGAATGTCGATCTGGAACACTTCCGAGGCCCGGCTTTGCAGATAGAGCGCAAAGTCCTTGCGGCCCTTGCGCCAGAGCCAATGCGCCAGGCGATGCGTCTGCAAGCCGTGGAACCCCTTGAAATACAGGACGGGTTCCAGGTAGCGGAAGCAGGCCGGATCACGGTCGAACACCGCAACGATGTCGACCCGGAAAATCTTGGCAAGTTCCGGTTCATCGGCAAGTGCCTCAAGGTAGGTCTGCCGGATGAGAGATGCCGAGACGACATCCCGTCCGAGCCTGTCACCCAGGCGATGCAGGACAGCCTCTTCCAGGCTGTCGTGGTTCAGGACGGTTTCATAAACGAAGGAAGACAGGGCCGGTTCGGCGGCAACCATCTGTTGCGCTTCATCGCGCAACTGCTGCCAGACCGGATCATGGGTCGGAACGTGTTTCAGGCCGGACTTGGTAATCGGTGCCGACATGGCTCTCTCCTCTTCAAGCCGTCATAGACGCCTTCCTAAAATAGGACTGTCGTCTGATATTCCAAAATGAAACTTGCTGATATCAGATATGAAGCCTTTTTATGAGAGCGAAATCGTTAAGATTTTTAACGGCGGACCACCTTGGCGATCACTTCTCGGAGACCAGACATGCCCAGTCACACAAGCCAGTTGAACCCCGTTTTGAACATTCACGGCATGGTCGCGGAGCTTGTTCTGAACGCACCGGAGCGCAAAAACGCGCTGTCTCTTGCAGCCTGGGAGCGCATTCCGGACGTGCTTCGGGAACTGTCGGCGGTTCGGGATGTCAGGGTCTGCGTGGTCCGGGGCGAAGGCGGTAAAAGCTTTTGCGCCGGTGCGGATATTTCGGAGTTCGAAGCAATCCGGTCAACGAAGGAGAACGCCCTGCGCTACGACGAAATAAACGTCGCAGCCTTCGGCGCGCTGAAGTCTCTGCAGGTACCTGTCGTCGCAGCCATCGAGGGACCTTGCCTTGGCGGCGGCCTCGGCCTTGCGCTCGCCTGCGATCTGAGGATTGCGTCAAGGACAGCCTATTTCGGCATACCGGCGGCACGGCTCGGATTGGCCTATCCGCCCGAAGCCTTGTCGGACCTTCTTGAAACCGTCTCTTCCTCCAATGCAAAACGCCTCCTGTTTACCGGAGACCGTATTGCCGCCGACGACGCCTTGCAGATGGGCCTGATCAACGAAACCGTGGAACCTTCAGACCTTCAGGGGCGGCTGAACACGCTGTGCGACACGATTGTCTCCAACGCGCCGCTCTCGATCCGGGCCGCAAAGCACGCAGTCAATGAAATGAGCGCGAAAACGGCCCGCAACCCTGCACTTCACCGCCAGGACGCGCAGGACTGCATTGAAAGTTCCGACTACCGGGAAGGGTGCCGCGCCTTCCTGGAGAAACGGCGCCCCGAGTTCACCGGAAGCTGACACGGCTTGTTCGCACAATGCGGATGCAAACGCAGCGGAAAGGGTTGAATCAAAATCTCAGAAATTCAGTCGAAACGCCTGAAAAAAAGTCGTTTCCGCCGCATCAGGCCTGTTCCGCTTCCGATGTCAACGCAACAAGGAAATCCTCGACCGCAGAGGCAAAAACATCGTTCCTGTCGCCGGCGACCATGTGCCCCGCATCCTGAATGTCGGTGAATTTCGCATGCGGGACATGCTCAAGGAACTCTGCCACGTGATCCATCGACACAAGTTCGGAATTGCGGCCGCGAACAAGAAGCACGGGAAGCGAAAGGTTGCCGGCCGCTGCAAGCATGTTTGCCTGGACTTCCTCCGCAACGCTGTGATCCCTGTTCTGCCGTGACTTCAGGAAAGCCGGATCCCAGTGCCAGCGATAGCGCCCGTCTCCGTGTAGGCGCAGGTTCTTCGACAGTCCGGAAAGATCCTTCGGCCGCGCCCTGTTGGGCAGATAGCGGGAAATGGCCTCGGCCGCCTCCTCCACATTCGCGAACCCTTCCTCGACCCGGTCGCCCATAAAGCCGATGATCTTGCTGACGCCGCCGAGATCAACACGCGGCGTGATGTCGACGAGCACAAGCGCGGCAAGCCCGCCCGGGTTTTCCCGGCCTTCCGCCAGCATGCCCGCAAAACCGCCGAGAGAAGCGCCGACAACGACGGGCCTGGCCTTGTGGAGCGCCACGACCTGGCGTGTGACGGCGACGAGATCGAGCGCAAAGTCGGAAAACAGATAGTTTTCGGAGGCGACCCAGTCGCTCTCCCCGTGTCCGCGCTGGTCCAGCACGTAGACCGGATGCCCGAGTGCGGCGATCCGTTCTGCCGCCGCGTCCCAGGAATGGCGTGTCTGCCCACCGCCATGAAGCATCACGACCGGCTGCCCGCCTCTCCCGTAGCGGTCCGCAACCAGAATATTCTTTTCCGCTCCTTGAAACTCCACTCGCTTCGGTCCCATCCATCCTCCTCGGGCGCCTCTTCCAGCACGATTTCGTTGCACCGCGTCGCCCCTGTCAGGCCTCGACGTTGTTCAGGAACGCCAGAACGCCCTGCTTGTGGACCTTGTCACCAACCGCCACCATGTGATCGCGGCCCGGTATTTCGAGAACCTCCGCATGCGGTATCAGTTCGGCCAGCTTGTGGGGCGATCCGGCAATATCGTCCTTGGTTCCGACGGCAACCAGCACGGGACGGTCTATGTGAGAGACATCGTTCTCGCTGATTTTCTGCCTGGAGGAACGCATGCAGGCCGCAAGGGCCAGCCGGTCGGAGCCGGTCTGGTCGGCAAAGGCTCTGAATGCCCTGCCGGTGCGGTCAGAAATGTCCTGTATGCGCTCCGTTTCGAGTGCCGATGCGATTGGCTCCGGATCACCAACCCCCGTCACCATGCCGTAGCCGAGGCCGCTGAAAATCGCCCGGCGGACCTTGTCCGGGTGATTGAGCGTCAGGAAGGCGGAAATCCGCGCGCCCATGGAGTATCCCATTACGTCCGCCTGACCGATATCCAGGTGATCGAGCAGCTTGCGCGCGTCCTCGGCCATCAGCGGCGCACCGTAGTCCGCCGGGTCATAGAGTTTTTCGCTCTCCCCGTGCCCCCTGTTGTCGATCGCGATGACGCGGCGTCCATCCTTGACCAGGAGATCGACCCATCCCGGATATTGCCAGTTGACGGTCTTGTTCGATGCGAACCCGTGAATGAGCAGGATCGGATCCCCGGCCCCTTCGTCGAGATAGGAAATCCCGACACCATCCAGATCGACATACGGCATAAACTTGACCTTTACGTAAACGGCAAACATTGACGATTTTTACACTAAGGCGATCGAACCCGCTTGGCAAAGGAGAAAATAGGCAACCGCAAAAATGCGTTGATGCGGCAGTGGACCGCATCGCCGGTGCCGTGACCCGGCAGATTACGAATGGATATGGTCCACGAAATTTGCTATCGGGGACGATGTCCCACCATGACCAAGAGGAATGTGACAATGGCGGATCAGGTTGTCCCGCATTTTCAGAACACAAGCGGACATGATTCGGTCGCGATCGGCACACGCAAGTTCATGTGCATCGGCGCCAAACCCCCGTTCGATCATCCCCACGTCTTTCTTGATATGGGCACCGAAAACGAAATCGTCTGCCCATATTGCTCCACGCTATACAAATTCGATCCGACGCTTAAGGCGGAGGAGTCGTCTCCAAACGACTGCAACTGGACCCCGGAAGCCGCCTGAAAGTTGCTCGGCTCATGACCGATACCGACCAGGGCCCCGATCCGATTGTTATTGCCGGCGGCGGCATCGGCGGCCTGTGCGCGGCAATCGCCCTTCGCCGGCAGGGGCACGAAGTCGTTCTGCTTGAACGCGCCGATGAGATTTCTGAAGTTGGCGCCGGCCTGCAGCTCTCCCCGAACGCCTGTGCCGTCCTGAACGAACTCGGCGTTCTTGAAGCGCTGGAACCTTTCGCCCACGCACCGGATTGTCTTCGGATCTGGTCCGGCAAGAGCGGCAGGCAAATCGCGCGCGTTGAACTCGGATCGTTCATCAGGGAACGGCACAAGAATCCGTTCTGGGTGATCCACCGTGCCGATCTGCAAAGGGTGCTTCTGGAAAAGGCACAGTCGACGCCCGGGATCACGATCCGTCTGTCCTGCGACGTCAAGGATCTGACGGCAACGCCTTATGATCAGCTTGTCTGCATCTACCGCGAAAACGACAGGACCGGGAACCTGACCTGCAAGGCCCTGATCGGTGCAGACGGCGTGTGGTCGAGAACCAGGCAGCACATTCCCGGCCACAAGAAGGCTCGGTTCAGCGGACAGGTTGCCTATCGCGCGACGGTGCCGATCGAACAGGTCGATCCGAAATACGCCAGGGACACCGGCCTGTGGCTCCACCGGGACTGTCATCTGGTGCACTACCCTATTCGCGGGGGAAGCCAGTTGAACATCGTCGTGCTTGCCAAGGAAGACTGGGAAGACCAGACCTGGTCGGCGGAGGCGGACAAGGAGACCGTTGTTCGTGTCTTCAAGGACTGGCCGGCCGAAACGCGAAACCTTCTCAATGCGCCCCAGCAATGGCTCAAATGGGCCTTGTGCAGTGTCGAGGCGTCCGGTCCCTGGTCACACGGAAATATTGCGCTGATCGGCGACGCCGCACACGCCATGCTGCCGTTCATGGCGCAGGGTGCGGCGATGGCGATCGAAGATGCGGCGATCCTCGCAAAACACCTCCCGGGAGACGTGGACAACATTCCGGCCGCCCTTCGGGCGTTTGAGCGGGAACGCAAGCCAAGGGCAGCCCGCATACAGGGTATTTCATTCGGCAACGCGCGCACGTTTCACTTCTCCGGCCCCATGGCCTTCGCACGGGACGCGGTACTGCGTCTCACAAAGCCCAGAAAACTTGCCGAGCGCTTCGACCACATTTATGGCTGGACACCCGATCAATAAACCGTCTTTGGCTTGAGCCCGGCACCAAGCTGGGATAAAGCGGAACCCCATTCAAGCGTGAGGGAGTGCAGCGATGACCGGTCACAAGGCAGATGATGTCGTAACCGCCGCGTTTCTGGTCATCGGAGACGAAATCCTCTCCGGCCGCACCAAGGACAAGAATATCGGCTTCGTGGCCGACTACATGACCTCGCTCGGCATCGATCTGAAAGAAGTGCGCGTCGTCCCGGACGAGCAGGACGAAATTGTCTCTGCCGTGAACGCGCTGCGTTCAAGATACAGCTACGTTTTCACGTCCGGCGGCATCGGTCCGACACATGATGACATCACCGCGGAAAGCGTGGCGGCTGCTTTCAATGTGCCCTTGAATCTCGACCCGCGTGCGGTCGCCATCATGGAAAAGCACTATCAGCCCGGTCAGTTCACTCCGGCGCGCCAGCGCATGGCCCGCATCCCGGAAGGGGCTGACCTCATAGAGAACAAGGTCTCCAAGGCGCCGGGCTTCAGGATCGAAAACGTGCATGTCATGGCCGGTGTCCCCTCCATCATGCAGGCAATGATGGACGCGATTGCCCCGACACTGAAGACCGGCAAGAAGATGCTTTCCAAAACCGTTGCCGCCGACATGCCGGAGAGCCGGATCGCCGACCGGCTCGCAGCGATACAGGACGCGCATCCGCAAACCCTGATCGGGTCCTACCCGAACGCCTCGGACGGAAAATTCACCACACAGATCGTCATCCGTTCTCGAGACGAAGCCGTGCTCGATGCAGCTGCGAACGAGGTTGCACAGGCCGTTTCCGAGATCCTGGACTCCTAACAAGCGAGATAGAACATGGAGAACTCCACTCAAAACAAAGCATTCCCGGTTTCCTGGGACATGTTCCATCGCGATTCCCGTGCCCTTGCCTGGCGCCTGTCGAGCGAAGGCGAATGGAAGGCAATCGTCTGCATCACACGCGGCGGCCTGGTGCCCGCCGGCATCGTAGCCCGAGAACTCGGGATCAGGACCATCGAGACCGTGTGCATCGCCTCTTATCACGACTATGACAATCAGGGTCAGCTCAAGGTCATCAAGCCGGTCGACCCGAAAGTGGTTGATCTCGAAGACGGCGAAGGCAGCGGCGTGCTTGTGATTGACGATCTGGTCGACACTGGAAAAACGCTCAAGGTCGTGCGCGAAATGCTGCCCAAGGCGCATTACGCGACCGTCTACGCAAAACCCGTGGGCGTACCGATGGTGGACACGTTCATCACCGAAGTGTCCCAGGACACCTGGATCTACTTTCCGTGGGACATGGGCTGGCAGTTCCAGCCGCCGCTTTCAAAGGATACGGCAGGCTGAGCGGCAAGTTCGGCAATTCAGCCTCCGACCGGCCTCACCAGCCGCAAACAGCGTGCACGGCATGCGCGATCAAATAGCGATTTCGACCGGTTTGACCGCGTCTATGCCGTCCAGGCGGACATCGCAGCCGATGGCATAGGCTTCAACGCCGGCGCTCCGCGCCGCGCGGAAGGCAGCCGCATAGGCCGGGTCGATATCCTCCGCCAGGCTGAGGCGACCGCAATCCGGCCGCTGCACGAGAAACACCATCGCCGCCCTGTGCCCTTCGGCCACCATATCGGCAAGTTCGCCGAGATGCTTGGCACCGCGTGCGGTGACACTGTCCGGGAATTCGGCCAGGCCCGGCTGCCGCATGAGGTGGACATTTTTCACCTCCACATAGGTCTTGCCGCCAGCGGCGTCTTCAAGAAGGACATCGATACGCGAGTTCTTGCCGTATTTGACTTCCCGCCTCAAAGAGGCGTAGCCGGACAGTTCAGTGATGCGCCCGTCTTCGATCGCTTCTTCCACGAGCTTGTTCGGATGCGCCGTGTTGATGCCCACCAGCGCGCCATCCGCCTCGATGATCTCCCAGGAAAATTTGAGCTTCCGCTTCGGATTGTCGGAGCGGGACAGCCAGACGCGCGCACCGGGCTCCTTCAAACCCAGCATGGACCCCGGATTTGCGCAGTGCGCCGTAATTTCACCGCCATCCCCGTCGAGAACGACATCGGCAAGAAATCGCTTGTAGCGCTTGACCAATCGGCCGCCGACCAGAGGTTCAGCAAATTTCATGTCGGTTTCCCACCGTTGAAAGGAAAGGTCGTGCCGGACCTATTTCGACCAGAAGTCCGGATCCAATAGCACCAATACCGTGAACAGCTCGAGACGGCCAACCAGCATCGCGAATGACAGCAGCCATTTTGCGCCGTCGGGCAGAGGTGCGAAATGACCGGCCGGACCAATCACGGGTCCAAGCCCCGGCCCGACATTGCCGACAGACGTCGCAGCCGCCGAAATCGCCGTTACCAGATCGAGATCGAAAAACGACAGTGCCACGGTAATGATACCGACAGATCCCATATAGACCACGAGGAAGGCAAGAACCGAGAACGATAATTCAGGCGTCAGCCGGGTGCCGGCATATTCTTCGGACATGATCCTGTGCGGCCGGACCATGCGGCGCAGATGCGCACGCACCGTTCCGAAAAAGACAAGGAAGCGGAATATCTTGATGCCGCCCGTCGTGGAGCCGGTGCAGCCGCCGACAAACATCAGCAGAAAGGCAATGCCGACAACCGGTGCACCCCATTGCGAAAAGTCGCCCAACGCGTAGCCGGTGCCGGTCACGATCGAGACAACGTTGAATGTTGCCCGCAGCAGCGCCTCTTCGAACGGAAACCGCATGTTGATGCCGAGATAGACCGTCAGCGTCAGCGAGACGAGCGCAAGGAACCCCAACAGGGCCCGCACCTGCGGATCGCGCCAAAGCTGCAGCGGGTGCCCCCGCAGCGCCTGGATAAGCAGCACGAACGGCAAGGCACCGATGATCATGAACACCACGGCGACCCAGCCCGAAGCCGGGTTCTTGAAATAGCCGAAGGATTCGTCATGTGTCGAATATCCCCCGGTAGCAATTGTCGTGAGCGCGTGATTGAACGCGTCGAACAGTTCCATGCCTGTCGCCAGATAGGCCGCGATGCACAGAACGGTCAGGAACAGGTAGGCCAGCCCGATCAGCCGGATAAGTTCCACCGAGCGGCTGACGATCTTTTCGGACCTGTCCGAGCTTTCGCTCTGGAACAGCTGCATCCCCCCAATTCGAAGAAAGGGCAGCAGGACAATCGCCATGACGATGATACCGACACCGCCCATCCACTGGAGCATGGAGCGCCAGACCAAAAGACCCGGCGGCAAGCCGTCAAGCCCGCTCAGCACGGTCGAGCCGGTCGTCGTAAACCCTGAAACCGCCTCGAACACCGCGTCGGCATACCCGATACCGAGCCAAAGGAACGGCAAGGCACCGAACGCCGGCAGGGTTGCCCAGGACAAGGTCGTCAGGATGAAGGTCTGCCGGGTATCGAGGCCTTCGCGAAGCGACCCGCCGACCGCCAGCGACAACAGCATTCCGAACAGGCCCGTCAGCAATGCGGAAAAGACGAATGCCTGCCAATCCGCGTTTTTCTGGGCGACATCAACAATTGCCGGAATGAGCATGGCGGTTGCAAGGCCGACATACAAGAACCCGAGAACGTTCAAAACTGGTCTGAAAGAAATCAAGCAGAACTCGTCCCGAAATCCGTTTCATCAACCGCCGAATGCGTCCCGACGGGCTCCAACTCACCGTCCTAACGCCTTTCAGCCCGATTTCCAATGATATACGTCAGCCGTCCCCTGTTTGATCGCAAGTGCGACGTTTGTGCTGAAACTATTCCGAGGGTGTCGACACCCTGCTGTTGGGCCCTGACCGGGTGGGAGAGACGAGGCGGTCTGCTTCGTCTGAGAGACGGCAGCGGATAGAGGTCTGCGAGTTGAGGCGACTCAGTGTGCGCAGGGGCAGCACCGACACGTCAAACAAGTGGCCGCAACAACCCGATCACACCCCCGGACAAAGTTCTCACTGATGTTTTTGCTAGTAAAACTGGATTGCGGCGCGTGGACTGAAAAAAAAGCAGAGTTTTCGCCAATTCAACTGAGGGCACAGCTCTAGATTGACTGCAAAACGTAAAGTCATGGTAAATAAAATATTAAGTTTTGTCCTAAAATGCGCTCTTTACACGGGATTCGTTGCGCGTTAGCAACACCGGTGTCAATTACCCGCCAGCGGGTGCAACAAAAGCATGGGCATGCATTGGAAGGTGTAATAGTGTGCGCCGAATAAAGAACAAAAATGTGGCACTGTTGTCTATGCGTATCTTACCGGCCCTTCTGTTGAGCGTTTGTCTGGTCGAAGCCTCCGTTGCCGCAGACCTGAGGCAGGTTGTACAGGAAGCTGTGTCGACCAACCCGGACGTGCTTGAATCGGCTGCCAACCGGCGCGCACGCGACAACGAGTACCGCCGCTCTCAGGGCGCCTTCCTGCCGACGCTGGATCTATCGGCGGAACTTGGCCCGGAACGGCTGGACCGGCCGAATTCCTTCAGTGCCGAAGAAAATGACGAATGGCGCTTCTCAAAAGAATTCACGGTGACCGTTCAACAGCTGCTGTTCGACGGTTTTGCGTCGGTGAACGAGGTTTACCGCCAAAGCGCCCGTGTCGATGGTGCCGCGCTACGCGTCATGGAACGTTCCGAGGCGATCGCACTCGACGCGGTCGAGTCCTATATCGACGTTCTCCGCAGCACGGCAATCCTGGCCAAGGCGCGGCTCAATGTCGAAAAGCACAAACGGATCTTCTCCGACGTTCGCCTGCGGTTCGAAGGCGGTGAGACGGGTGCCGCGGACCTTGCCCAGGCCCGGGAGCGGGTTGCCGCTGCCGAAGTGATTGTCTCCGAGGTGCAGCATTCCCTGCTTGACACGATCGCCAAATACGAACGTGTGGTGGGCAGGAAACCGGCATCACTGGCACCGGCAACACCTGCCAGGCTTCCCAACGGCAGCGTCAACCAACTCGTCGATTCCGCGGTACAGACGCACCCGACGGTCCGGGCGGCACTCGCCGATGCCGATGCGGCAAAATTCGAATACGAAGCGAGCAAGGGCAACTTCCTCCCCGAGGTCGCGCTGCAGGGCCAGGCGACGGTCGGTGATGATGTCGGTGGCATCGAAGGCCGCAACAACGAGTATTCCGGAAAGGTGATCTTTTCCTGGAACCTCTATAACGGCGGCCGGGACACGGCCCTGAGCCAGGAATACAGCGAGCGCTTCACCGAGGCCCAGATTCGGGTTGACCGGATCCGCCGCGAACTGAAGGAAGGCATCCAGCGGTCCTTTGCAGCCGTCAGCACAACGACCGACAGGATCAGGTCCTTGCGTGAGCAACTTGCAGCGAACCGTCAGGTCGTGGAAGGCTACCGTCAGGAATACGACATCGGCCAGCGCACGCTTCTCGACGTGTTGAATGCCGAAAACGCGCTGTTCAACAGCGAGATCGAACTGATCTCCGTGCGGGCGGTCTATGCGTTTTCCACCTACCAGCTGAGAGCAACATCAGGCGACCTTCTCGCCTATCTCAGCGTTACTCCTCCGCCCGAGGCTACGGACGGGCAGCGGGAAAGTGCGACGATCCTGCCCCGAAATCCACTCAATCTTGAACCATTACGTAAATTCTAACGTTTCGAACCCATATTGATTTTGCCGGATCTCCGGCCAAACAATAGTATACGTTCGACGACCGCAGAATGTGTCTTGCCATTGAACAACCGGCCTTCACGGCTGTACCGGGCATCAGAACCCGGGCGATTGGCAATTCCTGCATGCTGCAACAGACC
The DNA here is from genome assembly GCA_039818365.1 of Pseudomonadota bacterium. Classification (GTDB taxonomy): domain Bacteria; phylum Pseudomonadota; class Alphaproteobacteria; order Rhizobiales; family Stappiaceae; genus Roseibium. The sequence goes on along the minus strand of JBCBUA010000002.1, from coordinate 30,319 downwards.
TCGGTTCAGACCAGAGATGCTCAAGAAAAGTACCGACGAGACGAATGAAACCGCGATTCCGCCGGTTTCTCAGGCATCATCGGACCCCCTGGCCGAATGCTTGAAATACATCGCGCGCGTCCACGGGTATGTCGTTTCGGATGCGGTGATCTGGAACGGTCTCCCGCGCAGCGGAGATCGCCTTTCGATCGGGATGCTTGGTCGGGCGGCGGCAAATTGCGGGCTGAAAGTTCTACCGGACAAGATAGACCTCGACACGATACCCCTTGCAGCCCTGCCCTGTCTTGTCACCTTGAACACCTCGGAACTGCGCGTGCTCGCGGGCATTGACCGTGACATGGGCAAGGCCGAACTGATCGATCCTGTAAAGTCTTCGGAAAAAGAACGGCTTGAGCTGTCCGATCTCAAGACGGCCTACAGTGGATATGCGGTCTTCTTTCAGCCTGTCGTGGACAAGTCCGGCAAGAGCGAACGCGCGCTCGGATCCGACGGCCACTGGTTCTGGAGCACCATTTCAAGTTACTGGCGTGACTATACGCATGTTGCGATCGCAGCGCTCCTGATCAACATGCTGGCACTGGCTTCGCCGCTGTTCACGATGAATGTCTACGATCGCGTTGTCCCGAATTTTGCGATCCCGACGTTGTGGGCCCTCGCCATCGGAGTCATTCTGACACTGGTCTTCGACTTCATCCTGAAGATTGCCCGTGGTCAGATCATCAATGTCGCCGGCAAGCAGGCCGACAACGCGCTGGCCAGCAGAATATTCGCTCATGCGCTCGCGATCGACTTCGAAAAGCGCCCGGTCAGTTCCGGCCAGTTCGCCAATCACATCCGTGAATTTGAAAATGTCCGGGAATTCATCACATCATCGTCGCTGATTTCAATCATCGACGTCTTCTTCATCGGCATCTTTGTTGCCGTGCTCTTTCTGCTCGTCGGGCCGATTGCGGTCGTTCCGCTCATCGCAGTCCCCATCGTTCTTGCAATCAGCCTCTTCGTACAGGCACCCCTGTCAGGCGCTATTGAGCAATCCCACCGGGAAAGCGCCATCCGTCATTCCATCCTCGTCGAAAGCATTGCCAACCTGGACACGGTCCGGGCTCTCAACGCGGAAGGCCGGATGCAGACGAAATGGGAACGCTCGGTTGCCGCCAGCAGTGCCGCGATCATGAAAGGGCGTTTCTGGGCGCTGATCGCACAATCGGGCACTGGCCTCGTGCAGGCATCGGTGTCCATCGTGATCATCGTCTGGGGCGTTTACCTGATCCAGAGCGGCGATATCACCATGGGCGCCCTGATCGCGGCGATGATGCTGTCCGGCCGTGTGCTTGCCCCGCTGGCAAATGTCGCAAATACGTTGACGCGGCTGCGCCAGACCCTTCACTCCTACAAGATCCTCAACGAGGTCATGGAAACGGAGACCGAGCGCAAGCCCGGCCGGACCTATATCAACAAGCGCATCGCATCTGGTTCGCTCGAGTTCAAGGGTGTGGACTTCCGCTACCCAGGCGCTGAAAACGACAGTCTCAAGAACATATCGTTCAAGATCGCACCGGGTGAAACCGTCGGTCTGATCGGACGCGTCGGTTCGGGGAAGAGCACCATCGGCCGCCTTCTCTCCGGCCTGTACTATCCATCGAACGGCACGGTCCTGATAGACGGCACCGACACGCGGCAATTCGATCCGGCCGATCTCAGATCAAACGTCGGCTTTCTGTCACAGGACAATGTCCTCTTCAGCGGAACCGTGCGCGAAAACATCAGCGCGGGCGACCCGTTCGCTGATGACGATGCTCTTGTTGAAGCTGCACGGATCGCCGGCGTCGAAGAATTCGTCGCTCAGAACCCGCTCGGCTACGATCTGCAGGTCGGCGAAGGCGGACGGTTCCTGTCAGGCGGGCAGAAACAGGCCGTGGCCCTCGCCAGGATCCTGTTGCGGAAACCCCGCGTCCTGTTCCTTGACGAGCCCTCAAGCCACCTCGACCTTGCTTCGGAACGGCGGCTGATTTCCAGGCTGATGGATTACAACACCCCCGACACGACGGTAATCATCAGCACACACCGCATGAGCCTCGTCGAACTGACGGACCGGTTGATCACGCTTGATTACGGCAAACTCGCTCTGGACGGTCCACGGTCGGACATTCTCAAGAAGCTTCAGGAGCTTGGCGCGGTCAACGCTGCCAATCAGCAGAACGCGCGAGGGGATGGCGCATGAGTTCCGGCGACTGGAATTACGCGAACGACATTCGCGACGTCATCCAGACGAAGCCCCCGCGCTACACGACGAACGTGATCCGCATCGGGCTTGTTCTGGTCGTTGTCGCCGTTGCATGGGCCTATTTTGCGACCCTTGAGGAAGTCACCCGCGGCGATGGGCGTGTTGTGCCATCGCGCCAAATTCAGGTCGTTCAGGCCCCTGAACCCGGTATCGTTGAAAAGATCTTCGTTCGCGAAGGCGACGTGGTCGAACAGGGCCAGCCTCTGATCGAAATTGACGACACGAGCTTTTCTTCACAGCTTGGCGAAGTCCGCCAGCGCCGTTGGGCGCTGATGGCCAGGGTGGCCCGGCTCGATTCCGAAGCGGAGGAAAAGCCTCTCGCGTTTCCGCAGGACCTGGCGCGGGAAGCCCCGCGCCTCATTGCGGAAGAGGAAAACGTTTACCGGGACAAGAAAGCACGCCTGGAAAACGAGCTCCGCGTTCTTCAGAACCAGGTTTCCCAACGGGAGCAGGAACACCAGGAACTGCTTGCAAAGCAGGACAAGCTCGAATCCGTGATCGAGATCATGAAGCGTGAAGTCGAGATCAAGCAGAGTCTCTATGAGCGCAAGGTACTTCCCGAAATCGAGTTCCTGCAGTTGCAGCGCCAGCTGACCGAAAGCGAAGGCGAACTGGCAATCACCAGGGCGTCGGTTCAAAGAGCCCTTGCCGCGAAAGAAGAAGCGCGCGAGCGGTCCGGCAGCGCTGTCGCAACATTTGTCTCCGAGGCCAGCCAGCAATTGGCGGAAAGCCGCGGTGAGCTTGCCGTCATCGAGGAAACACTCAGAGGCGCAGCGGACAAGGTGCGCAGAACCGAACTGGTTTCTCCCGTCAAGGGGATCATCAACAAGCTGAACATCACCACCATAGGTGCCGTTGTGCAGCCGGCCGCCGATCTGGTGGAAATCGTGCCGCTGGAAGACACCCTTTTGATCGAAGCGCGAATCCGGCCCAAGGACGTCGCCTTTCTGCATCCCGGTCAAAAGGCGCAGGTCAAGATTACCGCCTATGACTTCTCCGTCTACGGCGGCCTGGAAGGCAGTCTGGAGCGCATCAGCGCCGACACGACAGAAGACGAGGAAGGCAATCGCTTCTTCCGCGTCATGATAAGAACAGATAAAAACTACCTTGGTTCAGATACCGAACCTTTACCAATAATACCAGGAATGGTTGCGTCGATCGATATATTAACCGGCGAGAAAACGGTCCTGGATTACATCTTGAAGCCGATAAAAAAAGTTCGGGATGAAGCTCTCAGGGAGCGCTGACGTCTCGAAAAGAACGAGGCGATCGGCAGATGGATTCCCGAGCGGCCGCTCCGGCGGTTACGGCGGCATGGCAACAAAACATTGGTGCGACATGGCTCATGAGCCTGTCCATTCTTGTCCTGGTTTTGGCGACTGCCGCCGCAACGGCGGAGAGCTTGCCGGCACCGATTTCCCGCAATTCCGAAAGTGCCGCGCAAGGCACGGCATCTCCGTTACCAGCGTCCGGCATTTCGCTGGCGGAAACGCTTCGCGCGGCGGCTCTGACAACGGCGGCGAGAGACACGGCCCCCGGATACGACCTCGGCATTCCCGTGCCCAAGCCCACAGTCAGCGGCCGGAACGGTGCAGCGATTGCAAACGGCGGACAGGCAAAGGTCTTGAAGACGACGGTGATCTTCGGTGCCCTGGGGCGGTCGGTCGGACTTTCGCCGATCACCCGGCGCTGGCAGAGAGCCACTGCCGGACTTGCCGACGAGACGGCTTCGTCCCCGACAGTCAGTCTGAGCGATCCCGCCTACAACGCTATTCTTGACGCGGCACGGCCGCTCCGCCGGGGTCTTCAGATCCCGAAAGTGAATGAACTGGTCAATCGCCTGCTTGCATACCGGGAAGACGCTGCCCTCTATGGGACTGGAGAACACTGGGCAAGTCCGGCGGAAACGCTCTCACATCGCGCAGGTGACTGTGAGGATTTCGCAATCCTCAAATACGCCCTCCTCCGCGATCTGGGCATCAATGACGACGACATGCGGATCGTGGCGTTGCGAGACCGGGCTGTTCGGCAGTTCCATGCGGTCCTCACGGTTCGCCACAAGGGGCAGTGGCTGGTTCTGGACAACCGATTTTCGCGTGTCCGCTTCGAGCGGGACCTTCCACACTACAAACCGCTTTATTCTGTCAACGCGGCTGGTGAATGGGCACACACAAGGGAGCCAGGCACCCCGGTGCAGCTTGCGGCGCGCTTGAACGCCGCGACGCGCTGAGCCTGCTTGATCCCTAGAGTGAAAAAACGCTCTTCCGCCGGACGGCGAAACAATCAACCATTTTTTTCGTGCGGGTGTGTGCTATACGGCGCGAATGCGTGAACGAGCCGACAACAGCGCGATTCGAAAAAGGCCGGGCAAGTCCCGGGCGCGAACGCTTGCCGTTGCGACTTGCCTGCTTGCCGCGGTTGTTGTTGCCGGTGGCCATTTTCTGGCCGAACACCAGGAACGACTGCTTGTCGCGGAACGCGCTGTGGCGGAAAACGAACGCGGCCAACTCGTCAATGCCCTTCGCGAAGCTCGCTTGACGGCACCGCGCCTGCGCCTGGAAGAACTCGCGACGCTTCCCCTGATTTCGGAATTCGTGGATGTCACCGAGCGCTGGCCGGACGGACAGGAAGTTCGGGAGCTCAAGGCTTATCTTCAAACTGTTTTGAATGCAGCTGTAGCGGAAACGGGTCTGGCGCAGATTACGCTCATGGGCGCGGACGGAACGAACCTGCTGACAGCCACGAACATCACCAAAGCTGCAGATGAACTTTCCGGGCCGGCGCTGGTCGCGGACATTCCCGACATCAATCAGCCCTCCAGTGTGTCAGGCAAACTGGCGGGATTTGTTGCCGCCAGCGAAATGGCCATGCTGACGACGCAAAACGCGATTGCTCCAACATCAACGGCAAGTGTTTCAAGCGACGGCGACAGCGCGCGTTCACTCGCAATTCCGGCAACGACAAGATGGCTCTCGGTCGTTGCAGCCATCGCCATTGTCATGATCGGCCTTGCGGCAAGCCTGCACTTGAGCCGGCAATCAGAACACCGAAGCTGAACGTCCTAGTCACGGCCGGAACGCGCCTGCTTCGCTCACGATGAAGGAAAAGGCGGATTTCCACCGCCTCATCAGATCCGTTTTCAGCGCACTAGGCGACATTGACCGGGATTTGCGCCTCGGTTCCCTCTGCATCCAGGACAACCCGGATACTTTCACCCATGGACGCATGGCCCTGCAGCGTGGCAGCATCCTGCCAGTCATGCCCGGCTCCCTGCCCGTCAAGATCAACGGCAATCGCGACATCACCGTCGGCCTGCTTTTGAGCGCGCACGAAGTCTTCCGCGTTGCTTCCAGGACCGAATGCGCCATCAAGAAGATCGCCGAGGTCAATGGCGTCGCCCTGCTGGAAGTCGTAGTCGGTGATGATGTCCTCATCGGCGAGAGACGTCAGGACAAATGTGTCGGCACCTTCGCCGCCCGTCAGAATATCTGCGCCCAGCCCCCCGATCAGAATGTCATCGCCGGCAGTGCCGACCAGAACATTGTCACCGTCATCACCCGTGATGACCGATCCGGTCACGAGGGCTGCCAGCTCACTCAGATCCGAATCAGCATCAGCGGGGTTGTTGCCAGTCTGATCGTCAGTTGCACTCGTTGTTGCAACGCTGCTATCGACAGGGGTCTGAGTTTCAGACACTGGCACTGTTTCAGCCTGTACCTCGAACTCCACTTCCCGCGTCACGACTGACCCGTCGGAGAACACAAGCTCGAATTCAACCGTATCCGTCCCTTCGGATCCGCTCGCCGGATAGACCGTAACGGTGAAGTCCTGCGCGACGGTGATCTCACCCGACTGTGGCGCCGTGTTGATGCGCACGTCGGCAAGGCCGGCAGCAACTTCCTGGGCGGAAGCCGCGTAAATCACGAGACCGGCGCCTGCTGCGATTGCAACCGATTGCCGGGTGGTCTCGTCAGCATCCGCTTGATCCTCACCGGCAATGGTGAACGATACACCGGCGTAGGAACTGGTGCTGCCGTCGGCGTTCCGGTAGGTGCCCTCCGCATAAACCGGGTTCCCGGCAATGTCCTTGTAGACACCGTCTGCCTCAAGCCCGATTGCATCGATACCCAATTCCGCGAGAGACTTCAGCTCGCCGGCCTGGGTAACGCCATCCGAATTGACGTCCTGCCAGACACCTATGTCGCCAAACGCATTGTCTTTCGCATCGATGACGCCGTCGCCGTTGTCGTCCAGCGAGGCCAGCGCCTCGAGCGAATTCGCATAGGAGCCGCCATTGAAGACCTCCGAGAAGACTTCCGAGCCGTTCTCGATCTTGCCCGACCCGTCAATATCCCGCACCAGAAGACCGTCCTGCGGACCGACCCAGCCGGACTTCTCCGGAGATCCATCGACATTGTGATCAAATGCGACACCGTTCTCAACGGAGATAAGTTCCACGCCGTCTCCGTCGAGATCGAGCACGATCGGATCGGATCCAAACAGGAAGTCGGATGAATCGAGGCTGGACGAAGAGACACCGTTCACGACAGCGACATACTGGTTGTTGACGGTGTCGAAGATGGTTGCATTCCCGAATGCATCGTCGCTGATCAGAAGATCGGCAAAGGTCAGACCACCGGTGATCGTGATCTTGTCGGTTCCATTCTGGAAGAAAAAGACAACATCCGCATCTGCGGCCGTATTGCCACCTTCACCTGCGGCGAACACAAACTCATCAGCTCCGAACCCGCCGAAAAGCCT
>JBCBUA010000002.1:0-23209 GCA_039818365.1 Pseudomonadota bacterium | reverse complement strand
CGGCGCCACCGAAAATCGTGTCGCTGCCACCCAGTCCAATGATGAAGTCGTTGCCAAGACCACCGGAAAGAACATTGGCGTTATTGTCACCGATAATGAAGTCATCGAAATCCGAGCCGGTCAGGTTTTCGACGCTCACGAGGTCATCATGCTCAATGGTTTCGTTGGCAATACCGTCCAAAAGATCAGACCGGCTGGTAAGCGTATTGGACATGTCGGTCGCCCAGCCCAGGTTCATTTGGGCGTAGATTCCCTCCGAATTGTCGGAATAGTCGGCCGTATCACTCCCTTCGCCGCCATCGAGCAGATTGAACCCGCTGCCTCCTGACAGGTTGTCGTCGCCGGCCCCGCCAAACAGATCGTCGTTGCCGCCGTTGCCTACCAGGGTGTTGTTGTTGTCATTGCCAATGAGGATGTCGTTTCCTGCTCCACCTGCCGCGTCGTCATTGCCTTCGACGCTGTCGATGCCAATGACCTTCGGATCGACACCCGCACGGTCGGTTGCTGTTTCCGCGGAAACCGTCTGCCCGCCGAATGACTGTTCCTCATCACTGAGATTGACGAAGACAGCGGAGGTCAGGCCCGCATAGTCAACCGGTGCGGCACTGCCCGCCGCATCGATGCGTATCGTGAAGCTTCCGTCAGCGGTCGTGTCGAAATCGGAGTCCGCGGCACTGAAGGCAAAGCTCAGATCGAGGAAATGATCGGAGCCCACCGGGGCCGTATGATCCAGAGGCTGCAACAAGACAAAATCGTAGCTGCCGCTTCCTTCGCTTGAGAGAACGACAATGAAAACGACATTGCTGTCGGCAGCCGTGCCCGGAACGGCAGAGCCCGTGTATCCGACAAGCACATCGTTCACGAATGCAAACCTGACGGGTTCGCCATTCGAATAGATCTCGTTGACCGTGCCCGAGGCATCGGAGATAGACACATTCGCCGCTGCATCTGCGTCGGCAAAACCCACAGAGCGTTCGTTGGGGCCGCCGCTGCTGCCGTCCGCATCATCCGCCCCCCAGTCGATCGCAAGGTCGACATCGCTCAGGATCTTGAGGCCGTCTTCTTCGACGAGTGTATCGGCAATTACGCCGATTTCAGGCCCGGAATCCCGCACCCTGATGACGGCTGTGGCCGTGTCCGGATCACCGTCTCCGTCCGTTACGGTAAACCGCATCCGGAAGGTAAGCTGATCCGCTTGACCGATTTCGTTCGCATCGGGATGGTCGAAACCGACAAACTGTTCATACGTGTAGCTGCCGTCCGGGTTGACCACGATCTCGAAGGCCCTGGTAGCCGTTCCTTCCAGAACAGCCACAACGGTAATGACACCGTTCCCGTCGGTCGAGGTGGACCAGGTCAATGGCAGACCCTGGGCTGACAGATCGCCGCGCCGGGCCGCGCCCGACGCATCGGGATCGATCGTTCGGATGTAGTCACCGTTCGACACAAACGAGATGCCGGTCACCGTTGCCCCGTCGGCACCGCCGTCGAACTGAAGTTGCCCGGTCACCGGACCGGTCACGAAATCGGCTTCGCTTCCGACAATGCCTGATCCACGCCTGAAAGCTGAAGGACCGTCATCATCGAACGTAACGTCGGCACCGATCGGAACGTCCCTCGTGATGATGTCACCGTCTCCATCGGTAACGGTGAGGACAGCAGACAGTTTTCCGTCGAGCGTGATGTGTTCGTCCGACGTCGTGGTATCCGGATGCCGGAGCGACAGATACTGGACGATACTCACGTTGCCCTCGTCATCGATGGCGACGGCAAAGGCCGCATCTCCGGATCCATCGACGCGACCGACGACGAGGCCATCTTCCAATGACAGGGTGATTGCCTCGCCATCTGTCGTCGTCAGCCCCGATGCTGGATCATCGATCCGCAGCGAAAGGCTTTCCTCGGATATGCCGTCGGCACGTTCGGTAACGTCAAAACCAACGACACCGTCGCTGGCGTAGATCGGCCCGGGAAGGTCGCTGTCGACACCAGGTGCTGAAACGCCGGCAAACAGCGCGACGACATCCGGATCGTAGGTACCGGTGCCAGGATCAAACACGTTGTCACTGTGAAGGCCATAGGTTTCGTCGACACGGACAGTGTCCTCAACGCGGATCTCCGCATCGGGAACATCATCCCCGACAGTCACCAGAAACGCACCTTCGACCGTGTCGCCGTCACTGTCACTGGCCACATAGGCAAAATCCAGGTCCCACGTCTCCGTCTGGCCGTTCACATGGTCAAGCGCGCCCAGAAGCTCGAACGCGTAGGCCCCGGTCCCGTCGTCGGAAAGGGAGACTTCGAACACCTTGTCGCTCTCAAGACGGCCTGCCCCCTTATAGGCGGTCAGAACCGTATCATCGGCGGACAGGACGTATTCCAGCGCAACACCGTCTGATGTCGTTGCCTGGGTCGGCTGGTCGGCAAGCGGTGCGAACACGACGGACCGGTTGCCGTTGCCACCGGGCGTATCTTGCGTTGCGCCATCGGTCGCAGCGTCCGTGCCATCGGCACCCCACAAAATACCGAGATTGCCTGACGCCGGGCCTGCCGTCCCTTCGCTGACAAGCAGATCCTCTGCTGCGTCCCCGATAACAGGTAGATCGTCATCGACCGCAACCGAAAATGTGGACACACCTGTATCGCCATCGCTATCGGTCGCGATGTAAAGGAAATTCAGGATGATGTCGTTCTCATCTGCGCCTGCGGCATGGTCCAGGACATCCTGAAGGTCGAATTTGAATGACCCTGTGTCCAGTTCGGAGAGTTCGACAGTGAAGATGATCCTGCTACCGGCGCTTGCTGTCAGAACATCACCAGATGCGTTCAGGACGTAGCTGAGGGCCTCACCATTGGACGTCAGCCCCAGATCCATCAAACGGTCGATCGTGCCGGCGTCTCCTTCAACGAAGGTAAGCGCGCGGTCGCCGATACCGGCGCTTTTGCCACCGTTCACAATCTGATTTTCGTTGTCGGCTCCCCAGAGGACTCCGAGATTGCCGAAGACCGTTGTCGGGTCGCTGTCATCATCGAGAGCAACATTCGTGATGACATCATTGTCACCTGTGACCTGGTCGTTGTTGCCGTCGACAGTGTCCCCCCGCGCAAGCGACAGGTCATCCTCGTCGACAACGGCGGAAACACCGCTCTGGATTTCCAGCGTCCAAGAAGTGAGCAGACCGGCATCACCATCAAGGCGGTCTGATATCTCCAAAATCCAGATCCCCGACTGATCGCGCCCTTCAAGGAAATCCATGTTGAAGTTGTCGTCCGCAGGCCGCCAGGTACCGACAATGTTGGATCCGGCGTCATCTATACTGGTCGATGCATCGTCATCGAACGAGACAGTCCCGTCGACTGACCCTTCGCGATTCCTGTCCCACTGCATGAGCTCGATTTGCGTACCATCCGGCGATATCAGGAAAACATCCAGATCGCCGATGAAGCCATGCTGCATCTCGATGGAGACATTGATATCCTGAATGGTGCCTGCGTCCGGCACCTCAATTACAGAAAAGATTGTGCCGCTACTCCCTTCTTCGGGAATGCGCAAATCGGCTGTTTCCGTGAAGATCGACGGCTCCAGACCATCAATCTTGAAGACGTCATCGGTCCGGAAGAGTGGCCCGTCATCCAGCACGAGAACTTCAAAGGTTCCGGTCGCCGGGTCACCTTCCGCATCGCGCGCGATAAAGCCGAAATTAAGCGACAGGTAGTCTTCATCAAAGGGCGTGGTGTCCACGATGGGATGATCGAGAACATCATCGATGACAAGCGTGTAGGAGCCGTTTTCATCGTCGGAAAGCGCCACGCGGAACACGCTGCGTTCTTCCGCTTCGCCATAATTCGCATAAGCGGTCAGATGCGTACCGTTTTCCGACAGAACGTAACTCAGTGCATCGTCGCGCGATGTCAGTCCCGACAGATCGATGTTCGCTCCCGTCTGGTCTTTGACGGTCAGGATCGCACTTGGATCGGCAACAAGGCCGTCCCCAGCCTCGGAAAACACGACCGAACGCTGATCGGCGCCTGCGACATCGTCCTGTACCGGAAGCTCACCCGTCGTTACGTCGGGAAGGTCATTGTCATCAGCGCCCCAGCCGATATTCAGGGAGCCAGTAAATCGCTCGGTGAGCGGTGCGCCGGCGACGTTGGCGGCCCCGTCAAGGAAAAACGGATAGGGGTCATCGAGCCCGCCGGGCAGATTTTCCTCTTCGACAACGCCCAGTTCGGTTTCACCGATGACCGGTTCGTCATCGACGATCGTCACGCGAAACGCTCCCGTATCCGTGTCACCATCGCTGTCGGTGGCCACAAAGGCGAAATCAAGGTTCCAGGCGACCATCTGTCCGCTTGAACCGGGCGGGTTGTGGTCGACATTACCCAGAAGCTCGAACGTGTAGGACCCCGTCTCGTCATCGGACAGCGAAACGACGAAGATCTTGTCCGCGTCCGTCCGGCCAATGCCCTTGTAGGCGGTCAGGACTGTATTGTCGGCCGACAGGACATATTCGAGCGCAACGCCGTCAGATGTCGTCACCTGCGTCGGCTGTGCGTCGATCGCGGCAAAGACGACGGACCGGTTGCCTGCAACAGGTGTGTCCTGGACGCCGCCCGTGTCAGCGGTATCCGCGTCGTCAGCGCCCCAGGCAATATTGAGGTTTCCGGTTTTTTCCAGCGCCTCCGGCTCCGGATCGGTCCCGTTGGCCAGATCGTTTTCCTGGAAGGTACGCTGCTCGGCGTTGCCGGTGAGCGGGTCGTCATCGAGCACGGAAACACGGAATTCACCCGGTGTCGCGTCCTGATCGCCGTCTACCGCGAAGAACTTGAAATCGAGGTCCCAGGTTTCCGACGGTTCGCCAGTCCCGGGCAGGTCATGATCGATGTTCCCGAGCAGTGTGAAGGTGTAGGAGCCCGAGCCGTCGTCGGAAAGGGAAACCTCAAACACTTCGTCGCCGCCCGGTCCACGGAGCGCCGTGAGGACGGTGCCGTTTTCCGAAAGGACGTATTGAAGCGCGATGCCGCCGGACGTTGTCGCCTGGGTCGGCTGATCTTCGATTGCGGCAAACACGGCGGAGCGATTGCCCGCGCCACCTGGCGTATCCTGGGTTTCGGTATCGACCGCGTTGTCTGCGTCATCCGCACCCCAGGTGATGTTCAGGCCGCCGGTTTGCGATGTCGCGTCCGTGTCAGGGTCCGTGCCCGTATCCAGATTGCTTTCCTGGACGGATTGCTGCTGCGCGTCTGCCGCAACGGCCTGGTCGTCAACAATCTCCACGCCGAAGCTGCCCTGTGCGGCATCGCCATCGCCGTCATTCGCGAGAAACACAAAATCAAGACCGAAGACATCGTCCGTTTCGGACTGCGGTGCGCCGTGATCGATATTGCCGAGCAGCTCGAATTCAAACTGTCCGGTGTTGTCATCGGAAAGCGAAACCACGAAAACCTTGTCGGCATCAAGACGGCCGTCACCCTTATAGGCCGTCAGGACCGTGTCGTTCTCAGACAGTTCGAATTCAAGCGCGACACCATCCGAACTGGCCGCGACCGTGGCGCCGGGCTGATCGGCAATCGGCGCGAAAACAACGGATCTGTTGCCCGTTCCGCCCGGTACATCCTGCACGGCGCCGTCGGCGGCAAAGTCCGCATTGTCGGCTCCCCACGCGATGTTGAGCGCACCACCGGCGACAAGCCCGGCCGGATTCGGATCTGTCCCGGTCGCAAGATTGTCTTCGCGAAGTTCCTGCACTTCGCTTTCGCCGGCAATCGGCATGTCATCGATGACATTGACGGTAAATGTGTCGCTGTCGGAATCGCCATCTGAGTCAAAAGCGCTGAAGCCGAAGACCAGTGGAATGCTGCCCTCCTGGCCCGGTTCGACGTGATCCAGATTGCCGAAAATTTCAAACGTATACTGGCCGCTCGCCGTGCTGCCGCTGCCGACCACCTCAAGCGATACCGTGAAGATGACTTCGCCGGAGCCTTCCTTGCGCACCGTCAGTGTCTGTCCGCCATTGGAATTCGAGGAAACGGATGAAACCAGGGCAACACCGTCGGACGTCAGGCCACCCGGGATGCTGTCGAACTCAAGCCTCGGATTGTTGCCCGGGTTTTCACCAAACTGGACGTCCAGACTGGCCGTAACCGTAACCGGGTTGGCCGGGTCCGTGCCTTCCGGCAGGCTCTCTTCATCGAGTGTGCTGTCAACAGGTGTCCCGATCGACGGCGAGGTCTGCACCTCCGCATCGACGAAGTCATCGGTCACGAACGCGCGCGGCTGCGGGTCCTCGCCCTGGAGCAGGCTGGCAAAGCCGAGGCCGTCACCCAGGTCGCCAATGGTCGTCGCTTCAAAAGTCTGCCCGGACCCTTCCGGACTGCCGAGCGCCGTTGCAAGGTTGCTGGTCTGGCCGGCCGCGGTCTGGATCTCGTCCGCGACTTCAAGATTTGCAATCGAAACAAAGCCATCGATGGAAAGGAACTGACCGTCGCCGATGATCAGCGCATCTGCGCCGGCATCGCCGGCAAAAAAGTCCTGAATGATGATCATGCCGCCATCGGCGAAGATCATCTGCAAGTCGCCATCGATGCGGATGAACGAAATGGTGTCGTTGAGGATTTGCCGGAAATCCACAAGCTGCCCGGCATCTCTGAGCATGACGATGCTTTGCTGCGCCTGGGGGCGCTCGACCGTCAGCGTGCCAGTCGCTCCCAAAGCGGAAGGATCATCCTGCGCTCCGGTTGATGGGCCCGCCTGCGCAATCCGGACAAATTCGTTCATCGCCAACACTCTGCACTTGTGATTAGTTTTTCTAAAATCAGCAGTCTGACCTTTACCTATTTTTAACAAAAAATTAAAGACACGATTTGTTAAACTTTAGAAAAGGTAAACGTGTTTGATGCGTTTTGAACAATTAATCGGAACGCCAGGGTCAAATGTAAGTGAAATTCGAATAATGTTTAAATAAAATTTTAATAAAATGCACAGAGTGAAAGTCATAATTATTAATATTTGAATTTTTGGAGACGCTTGGCGGCTAAGTTATATTTGTGAATCGGCTGATATGAGTAATATTTGAAGAGCAGCAGGAAATTTACACAAAAGCGTCACGAAAACTGTCGCTCCGTCGTCACCCGAAGGACATTTTCGAGTATTTGAATACCAAGAAATCCTTTCACCACCCCACCTGCGCTGAGATAATCCGAACAGGCCGCCAGGAAATAGTCATTTAGCGCTCTTTGAGAGCACTTCTATTCAAAAGCGAAAGCAATTCACACTGACTTGCTAACCGAAGCCGTCAGAAAAGGCCCTTCTGGAAAATCTCAACGCGTGAAGACTGATTGTCTACTTGATGTTGATCGAATAGCCGGGATGGACGGCCTGAAAGTCGATTTTTCATCTGACTTTTTCAGAAATAGCAAAGCTTTATGTCTTGCCCGTCCGGGAATTTCGGTCACCCGGCGCATGCATTAAAGGCAAATCCGTGGATAACAATTGAGCCTGACGGGCCCTCAACCGCGCACTCTGTGGCAACTTTGGGGCAATTCCGGTGTTACGCCCGATCACCGGCCCCGAGCTCCTCAGACGTGAACGCTTTCTTCAGTCATGGCGACTTGCAACGCATCGGACACCTGTCGGCAGAGTGCGGCATAGTCCGATGATGTTCTGAACCGTTCGTCCCGGACATGGGCCGGGTCAATCAGGATCTCGTCGGATATCCGCCCGGGGGATGCCCGCATGACCGCGATCCGCTCCGACAGGAAGACCGATTCAAAAACGGAATGCGTAACGAAAACAACAGTCAGTTCAGAGGCTTGCCACACCCGGAGAAGGTCTGCGTTCAGCTTGAACCGCGTGATCTCGTCGAGCGCGGCAAAGGGTTCGTCCATCAGCAGGACTTTCGGACCGGTGACGAGTGCGCGCGCAATCGACACCCGCATCTTCATGCCGCCCGAAAGCTGATGCGGATAAGTGTCGGCAAACCGGCCGAGACCGACCAGTTCAAGCACCTCGTCGATGCGCTCTTGTGCGATCCCTCCAGATACTTTCTTCACCCGCAGGGGAAACCGGATATTGTCGCGAACGCTTGCCCACGGCAACAGCGTCGGCTCCTGGAAGACGAAGCCGAGGTCATGCTCTCTCGCGCCATCCACTTCGCCATCCCACGTGACCGCTCCCTGGCTCGGTGCTTCCAGACCCGCGAGGATGCGCAGCAATGTGGACTTGCCGCAGCCGGACGGGCCCAGCAGCGACAGAAACTCCCCGCGCCTGATGCGGAGGTCGACGCGATCAAGCGCGTGCGTTCCTGTCTCGAACGTCTTTGCAATTCCCCGCAGCGATACGGCGGCCGCGCTGTCTTCGTTGGCACGTGTCATTTCCTGCATTTCACCGTGGCTGGAACCTGGAAAAGATGCCCTGTAAACGGCCAATTGGCCCGTTCGGTTCGTCGTGGATAGCACAGCAAATCGGGGCCGCTGCCCAGTGCTCCGACGTCTCTTGGTGCGGGCGACGGGACTCGAACCCGTACAGCCTAGGGCCGAGGGATTTTAAGTCCCTTGTGTCTACCAGTTCCACCACGCCCGCCTGTTACTCTCACCTATCCGGCCTGACCTCATTTCGCAAGGTGGCGCTTTCCCTTTTCAGAAAAAGGCCGGGGAGTTTCAGGATCGAGCGGATTTAAGATCGACAATGACTGGAAATTCGCGGCATAGGGCGGTATGTGACGTGTCAGATATGAAGGCAGATGGTGATTGCTTCGCGCGGAAAGCCCCGAAGCTGGATGCCCAACCCTAGAGACATGTTGCGCAATGGTCAGTTACATCGACGCTGCGGAAGCCCCGCTCAAGAATACAGGTCAGGTCCGTCTCTACGGTCCGGAAGATTTCGAAGGCATGATGCGGGCCGGGCAATTGACCGCCGCCTGCCTCGATGAATTGGCCGCGCTCGTCAAACCCGGCACCACCACGCAGGAAATCGACGATTTCGTCTATCAGTACGGCATGGACCATGACGCCTTGCCGGCAACGCTGAACTACCGCGGCTACACCAAGTCCTGCTGCACCTCGATCAATCACGTGGTCTGTCACGGCATTCCGAACAGCAAGCCATTGCGCGAAGGCGACATCGTCAATATCGACGTCACCTTCATTCTGGACGGCTGGCACGGCGATTCCAGCCGCATGTACCCGGTCGGGCCGATCAAGCGGGCCTCGGAACGTCTGATCGACGTCACTTATGAATCTCTGATGCGCGGTATCGAGGCGGCGAAGCCCGGCAACACGACCGGCGACATCGGCGCGGCCATCCAGACCTATGTCGAAGCCCAGCGCTGCTCCGTCGTCCGCGATTTCTGCGGGCACGGACTTGGGCTCCTGTTCCACGACACGCCGAACATCCTGCATTACGGACGCCCGGGCGAAGGTGTGGAACTCAAACCCGGCATGATCTTCACCATTGAACCGATGGTCAATCTGGGCCGCCCACACGTCAAGGTGCTCGGTGACGGCTGGACGGCGGTAACACGGGACCGGTCGCTATCGGCCCAGTTCGAGCATTCTGTTGGCATCACCGCCGACGGCTGCCAGATCTTCACCACCTCGCCTAACGGCATTCACAAGCCCGGACGCCCGGACGACTAAGCCAGCGCGCATCGGCCCAATTGCACGCGTCCAGGCCCTTTCGGAGCCTGTTGTCTCTTGACGTGTGCGCCGGAAACAACGGGCAACCATCGCTCTGGCATCGCAGCTCAATTTGACATACGCTCCGGCAGAAGCTGCAATCATGAGGCGTATTTCCAGTTCGCCACACCCGGCCGGAGAAACAATGTGGCGGCACATCCTGAACCGTCCGACAAGTCGCAGGACACGAAGGGGCACCGCCAGAGACTGCGGGAGAGGTTCCGCAAGTCGGGCGAAGACAGTCTTGCCGACTACGAGCTTCTGGAATTTCTGCTGTTCTCGGCTTTGCCGCGCAGGGACACCAAGCCCATTGCCAAGGCCCTGCTGCAGCGCTTCGGTTCCTTTTCCGCCGCCCTCGCCGCGCCGCGGGCGCGCCTGTCGGAAATATCCGGCCTGTCGGATGTCAGCATCGATACGCTGAAAGCCGTGCATGCCGCGATCGCCCGCTATCACAGGTCCGAACTGCAGGAGCGTCGCCTGCTCGATTCCTGGCCCAGGGTCCTGGACTATCTGCGCGCCTCCATGGAACTGAACACCGTGGAAGAGTTCCGCATCCTGTTCCTGGACCGCAAGAACGGCCTCATTGCCGATGAAGTGCAGCAGACAGGCACGGTGGACCACACGCCGGTTTATCCGCGCGAGGTCATCCGCCGGGCCCTTGAACATGCCGCGACTGCACTGATCCTCGTTCACAACCATCCTTCGGGCGATCCGACCCCATCGCGCGCGGACATAAAGATGACGAAGATGATCATCGAGATCGCGACGCCGCTCGGTATCGAAATACATGATCACGTAATCATTGGGCTGCGAAAGAACGTCAGTCTGCGCGAGCTTCAGCTCATCTGAGGCAACTTCATGACGGTCTGAACCCCGGGGAATCCACTTGCTGCACAGGCGTTTATGCGGCTGAAACTCATTCCAGCCAACTTTCGTAGAATTTTACCGTTATTTTACTATTATCTTGGGAACTTTCTTTAACCCGGTTCGTCAATACTTGGCCCACATCAACCGGGCCTATGCATGAACAGATCCATTAAAAACTCAGGTGGTCAAATCGCGAGTGCGATCATCTTCCCGATGCTGATCGTGGTGATGACGTCGGTTGCCGGCATATTTGGCCTGATGAACTGGTCGGCGCGGCTGTCAGACGAATCCGCCGAAGAATCCCAGCACAAGCTGGTTGGAGGCGCTCTCCAGCTCACCCAGAACTACATCACCAAGCAGCAGACCGGTGTCGTGATCTGGGACGAGGCTTTTCGCGCGGTTAAGGAGCCGGCCGCGAACGAACGCTGGATCCGCGACAACATGATGAACTGGCTGGCCAGCAACCACGGTTTCTCAAAGTCGGTGCTGTTTGATTCAGACTTCAACGTCGCGTCCGTCTTTTCCGACGACAGTGACGGCGAATGGATGACGCCTGGCCTGATCGATGAAATGGCGCCCGCAATCGCCAAGGCGCGCGCGCGCTACATCACATCGTTCGAGCCGATCCCGTCAGGCCTCTACCGCTTCGCGCCGCAAGGCGAGACATCCCCTCACTCCATCGCGGAAACGGGCATCGTTCCGCTTCTGGGAGAACCGCACCTTTTCACCGCAGCTGCGGTCGTTCCGCAAATCCAGTCGATTTTCAGCGAGCGCAAGGCCCCGGCCGTTCTCGTCAGCCTCATCCCCCTGCGAGGCCAGAAACTGAACAACATTTCGGACATGTCCCGATTGCAGGGATTTGTGCTGGCGCAGGACCAGAACGATCGCAACGGTGTCGGCACCTATGAACTGCAATCGCCGCGAGGCAAGAATATCGGCGTTATAGCCTGGCAGGCCAGCCGGCCCGGAACG
Organism: Pseudomonadota bacterium; assembly: GCA_039818365.1. Lineage (GTDB taxonomy): Bacteria > Pseudomonadota > Alphaproteobacteria > Rhizobiales > Stappiaceae > Roseibium. The sequence continues at coordinate 11,695 of JBCBUA010000002.1, read as the reverse complement.
CAGATGCTTCAGCGTATCAATCCATTCCTTGCCATCGCGGCCTTTCTGATCGCCGCCGTGGTGATCGCGGTCACGCTGTTCACGCGCCAGATGACAAAGCGTCTTGCAAGAAGTGAGGCCAAGGCCGTTCATGCCGCCCGCCACGACGCGCTCTCCGGATTGCCGAACAGGTCAAGTTTTCAGGCACTTCTTACCAGGATCCTGGAAGAAGGCGAACAGAACGGAACCAACACCGCTGTCGTTTACATCGACCTCGATCATTTCAAGGACATCAACGACACGCTCGGCCACTCCGCCGGTGACAAGGTCATCGTCGGTGTTGCCAGCCGTTTGAAGCAGGTTCTTCCCGGCAACGGCATTGTCGCACGTATCAGCGGCGACGAATTCGCGATGGTGCTCAGCGATTGCGAAAACGATGAATGGCTGGAGTATATTCTCGACCAGGTGCAGGACGAGATCGCCAGACCGGTCAAGATCGGCCGGCGAGAAATCTTCGCGAGCCTGTCCATGGGCGCGGCGATTGCCCCGCGCGACGGCAAAAACCCGGACGAACTGCTCCGCAAGGCCGACATTGCTCTCTACGATGCCAAGGCCAACGGCCGCAACCGCCGCTCCTTCTTCGAGCCGACCATGGAGCACCACGTCCAGTCCAAGGACGAAATGTCCCGGGAACTGCGGCTGGCACTCAGGAACGATCAGCTGGATCTTGCCTACCAGCCGCAATCCGACACGGATGCCAAAAAGATCGTGTCCGTGGAGGCCCTCGCCCGTTGGACCAAGGAAGACGGCACGGTCGTTCCGCCCTCGCAGTTCATTCCCGTCGCGGAGGAAACCGGCCTGATCGACGATCTCGGCATCTGGGTGCTCAACAAGGCCTGCGCCCGCGCGCATGACTGGCCGGGTGTTGTTGTTTCGGTCAATGTCTCCCCGAACCAGTTCCGGCATCCCCGGTTCGTCGAGAAGGTGATGGCCATCCTCGCTGCCAACGACCTGCCGCCGCAGCGGCTCGAAATCGAGGTGACCGAAAGCGTCTTCGCCGGACGGGACGACTCGGTCCTGAAGGCGCTCAGGCGATTGAAAAGCCTTGGCATCAAGGTGGCCCTCGACGATTTCGGATCCGGCTATTCCAGCCTGAGCTATCTGCGCCGCTTCCCGTTCGACACGCTGAAGATCGACCGCGATTTCGTCTCCGACATGAACGGCAATCCGGAAGCCGAAGCGATCATTGTCTCGATCATCCAGCTCGGCAAGGCCCTCGGCATGACCATCGTCGCGGAGGGTATCGAGACGATCGACCAGATCCGTTTCCTGCAGGTTCACGACTGCCACCGCATGCAGGGCTACTTCATCTCCCGCCCGCTGACGAGCGTCGCACTGAGCCAGTTCCTGCAAGATTTTCACAATGAAAACAATGAGCAACTCGCCGAGAGCGTCCAGTATCCTGCAAAGCGCGCGGAAGGGTAACCGCACCGCGCGGAGCGCGGCTTGCACCTGACCAAGGCGTCAGGAGCGAAGCCGTCCGGTAATCTCACGGGCAAAGTCCAGGAAACACCCGAAAGGCGCGTCACCGGCGCGGGTGCCCCAGTCTCCGTCGGACAGCATCGCAAGCCCGGCGCGCCCGAATTCGGCGCGCACCATGTCCTTGAACCAGGCGGCATGTTGAAGCCTGCGCCTTGCCGCCAGTCCCGCCTTTTCCAGATGGACGCGATGCGCGTCCGCATGGGCAATCAGGTCTGCGATCCCGGTGCCCTCATGAGAGGACACCTCGGCAACGGGGACAGTCCAGCCCTGCCCGTCCGGGCGGCTGAGCGACAGAGCTCCGGTGACATCGGAGGCGGCCCTGCGGGCGAGCAGCCCGAGATCCGATTTCGTTACCGCAACGAGATCGGGCAGTTCCATGATCCCGGCCTTCATGAATTGCAGGCTGTCGCCGGAACCGGGCTGTATACACAGGAGCACAGTATCGACGGCGTGTTTCAGATCGCCTTCGGATTGTCCGATGCCAACCGTTTCCACGATCACCCGGTCGACCACCGCCCTCAGTACCGTGATGGCCGCAACCGCCTGATCGGATAGTCCGCCGAGCCGGTCGCGCGCGGCCATCGACCGGACGAAGACCCCGTCATCCTGGGGATCGGTTTTCAGCCTGGTCCGGTCACCGAGAAGCGCGCCGCCGGTCACGGAAGACGATGGATCGATAGCGAGCACGGCCACCCGTTTGCCTTCGGCGCGATAGGCCTTGATCAGGGCATCGGTCAGGCTGGACTTGCCGACGCCGGGCGGACCGGTCAAGCCGAGGACCGAGCCCGCAGGATCCAGGCACAAGCTGTCGAGGAACGCAGCCGTCTCGCCGTATACCGCCTTCGTTTCCAGACGGGTCAGGACCTGGGCGAGCAGCCGTTTGCTGCCCGCGCGCAGTTCTTCCAAAGAAGGGTAGCCCGTCAACTCGCCTCCAAAACGCCTGGGGTTGGAGCAGCGCCGCGCGCTACTCAGCCGGTCTGCTTGTGCCGGAGCGCCGACTGCGCCGAGGCCAGGCGCGCGATCGGAACCCGGAATGGCGAACAGGACACGTAATCCAGTCCGACACTCTCGCAGAACGAGATCGAAGCCGGATCGCCGCCGTGTTCCCCGCAAATGCCGAGCTTGATGTCGGGCCGGGTCGACCTGCCCCGTTCGACACCGATCTTGATCAATTCGCCGACACCTTCCGGGTCGAGCGACACGAACGGGTCCTGCTCCAGAATGCCGCGGCTCTGATAGGTCCCGAGGAATGAGGCCGCGTCATCGCGGGAGATCCCGAATGTCGTCTGCGTCAGGTCGTTCGTGCCGAACGAGAAGAACTCGGCGGATTCGGCAATCTCCGCGGCCTTCAGCGCCGCACGCGGAAGCTCCACCATCGTGCCGATCTGGTAGGTCAGTTCCGTGTCGGTTTCTGCGGCAACCGCCTTTGCCATCGCTTCAATGCTTTTGCGGACAAGATCCAGTTCGCCTTTCAGGCCGACAAGCGGGACCATGATCTCCGGCACGACAGGCGCACCCGTCTTTTTGGCGGCTTCCACCGCTGCTTCGAAAATCGCGCGGGCCTGCATCTCCGCAATCTCCGGATAGGAGACCAGCAGCCGGCAGCCGCGATGCCCGAGCATCGGATTGAACTCTTCCAGGACAAGCGCCCGGTCGCGCAAACGCTCCGGATCGGCCCCCATCGCCTTTGCGACCTCGCCGAGTTCCTCTTCCGATTTCGGCAGGAATTCGTGCAGGGGCGGATCGAGCAGCCGGATGGTGACCGGCAGTCCGTGCATGATCTCGAAGAGATCTGTAAAGTCCTTGCGCTGCATGGGCAGGAGCTTGGCCAGTGCCGCCCTTCTGCCGTCCTCGGTTTCGGCCAGGATCATCTCACGCACGGCAACGATACGCTCGCCCTCGAAGAACATGTGCTCCGTCCGGCAAAGTCCAATGCCTTCGGCTCCGAATTCGCGGGCAACCTTGGCATCCTGAGGCGTTTCGGCGTTCGTGCGCACGGTCATCCGCCGCACATTGTCGGCCCAGCCCATCAAGGTGCCGAAATCGCCTGAAAGCGTCGGCTGCAACATCTTGACCTCGCCGGAAAGCACCTGCCCTGTTGCACCGTCGATGGTGATGATGTCGCCTTCCTTCAGCATCCTGCCTGCGGCATTGATGACACCGTTCCGGTAGTCGATCCGCAGCATGCCGGCGCCGGCAACGCACGGTTTGCCCATGCCGCGCGCCACCACTGCGGCATGGCTCGTCATGCCGCCACGGCTGGTCAGGATGCCTTCGGCGGCATGCATGCCGTGAATGTCTTCCGGGCTGGTTTCAACGCGGACCAGGATCGTCTTGCGCCCCTCCGCCTTTGCCTTCTCGGCTTCGTCGGACGTGAACACGATTGCGCCCGAAGCCGCCCCCGGCGACGCCGGCAGGCCGGTCGTCACGATGTCACGCTCGGCATTGGGGTCGATGGTCGGGTGCAGAAGCTGATCAAGTGCCGCGGGTTCGACCCGCCCGATGGCCTCTTCCTGGCTGATAACACCTTCTTCCACCAGATCGACGGCGATCTTGAGGGCCGCCTTGGCCGTGCGCTTGCCCGCACGGGTCTGCAGCATCCACAACTTGCCCTTCTCGATCGTGAATTCCAGGTCCTGCATGTCCTTGTAGTGGCCTTCGAGCTTCGCGCAATAGGACTGGAATTCCGCGAATGCCTCGGGCATGAGGGCCTCAAGAGACGGGCTGGAGGACCCGGCGTCCCGGCGCGCACGCTCCGTGATATCTTGAGGGGTCCTGATGCCTGCGACAACGTCTTCGCCCTGTGCGTTGACCAGGAACTCGCCGTAAAGAAGGTTTTCACCGGTCGACGGGTTGCGGGTGAAGGCGACCCCGGTCGCCGAGCTTTCACCCATGTTGCCGAAGACCATCGCCTGGACGTTGACAGCCGTGCCCCAGCTGCCGGGAATGTCGTGCAGCCGCCTGTAGGTCACCGCCCGCGGTACCATCCACGAACTGAAGACGGCACCGATTGCGCCCCACAGCTGCTCCTGGGGGTCCTGAGGGAAGGGGTTTTCCAGCTCCTCTTCAACGAGAGCCTTGAACTTCTCGATGATGCCGAGCCAGGCATCCGCATCGATATCGGTGTCGAGCGCGAGTTCGTTGCGCTCCTTGTGATCCTCGAGGATCTCTTCGAATTCATGGTGGTCGAGGCCGAGCACCACATCGGAATACATCTGGATGAAGCGCCTGTAGCTGTCATAGGCGAACCTGCGGTCGCCGGCCTCCCTGGCAATCGCCTCCACGGTCTGATCGTTCAGTCCGAGGTTGAGAACCGTATCCATCATGCCCGGCATCGACACCCTTGCGCCGGAGCGGACGGACACAAGCAAGGGCCGTTCGGCGTCCCCGAACGAGCGGCCGGTCGCGGCCCCGACCTTTTCCAGGGCTTCGGCGACCTGCGACTTGAGTTCATCCGGATAGGTTTTGCCGTGCTCGTAATACCAGGTGCAGACGTCCGTGGTGATGGTGAAACCGGGCGGAACCGGCAAGCCGAGGCTGCTCATTTCCGCAAGGTTGGCGCCCTTTCCACCAAGCAGATTGCGCATCTCAGCTGCACCTTCCGCGTCACCATTGCCGAAACTGTAGACCCACTTGGCCATCTGACATTCTCCTCGCCTGGCACCGGAGACGCAGCGCCTCCAGCTCATTGTTGCGCCGCACATACCTGCTACGGCAAAGGATTGTCTTCAAGTCCTTTTTTGGCGGAAAGCCGCATTGTTTCGACAGAACAACAGCAATTTCCAACGCAGAGCAAAATCAAATGGATTTAAACCCTCAGAAAGTTTCGCACATGCCTTGCCGCTGGGCCTTAAAGACGCCATTCTCAAAAGCGATAAGCGAAAAAATGATTGCCCATCGACCGAGCAAGCGAGGAAATATGACTGATTTGGCCGGCGTCTTTTCCCGGATTGACCGCAAAGGTTCGCGACTGAAGGTTCTTGCCCTGGCTGGCACCATCGCACTCGCACCGTTCACTGCCGTTGCGGACACCGATTCCAAGGCGCAGGTCTTCGGAACGCCGTCGAATCTGCCGCTGACATTGTCCGGCAGCTACCTCTCCGGTCGTCTCGCCGGCTTCCAGAAGGACTATGGGCACGCTGCGGCATTTTACGAAGAGACGCTCGCGGCCGACCCGACCAACACGATGCTGCTGGAGCGGACCTTCCTCCTGAAGCTGGCAAACGGCGACGTGGAAGAGGCGGTGCACTATGCCGGCGAACTTGAAAACGCCGGATTGCAGAATTTTCTTGCGCAGCTCGCGCTTGGCGGCCAGCACATCGTCGACGGAGACTATGACGAGGCAGACCAGTCACTTTCGAAGGGAAGAAACGGTCCCCTCGCCCAGCTTTCCATCGGCATTTCCCGCGCCTGGGCCCTCTATGGAAACGGCAAGGCCGACGAGGCGATCGAACTGATCGACAACCTGCGCGGCCCGGACTGGTTCGAAGTCTTCAAGTCCACGCACAAGGCCCATCTGCAATTCGCCGCCGGCAGAAACCAGGAAGCGCTGGAAACAATCGAAGGCGCCTATGCGCTCGATCAGGCAGCCATCCGCGTTGTTGATGCCTATGCGCGCATCCTCGCCGCGAACGGCCGTCAACAGGACGCCATCGCCGCGCTCGACCAATACGACCAGCAATTCCGCGGCCATCCCAAGATTGAACAGACCAGGGCGTTCCTGGAAAGCGGCAACGTCGTTCCGCCGATGGTTTCGGACCCGGCGCAGGGCATGGCCGAAATCCTCTATGGACTGGGCGCCGTCATCGGACGCGACGGCGGCGAGGAACTGTCCACTTCCTACCTGCAACTCGCGCTCCATATGGACCCGACCGCCGAGTTCGCCGCAATCGCGCTTGGCAGCGTTTTTGAGCGCATGCAACAGCCGGCACGCGCAATCGATGCGTTCATGCGCGTTCCCGACGACAGCGTGTTGAAACGCGAAGCCGAGATTCAGGTTGGGCTGAACTACAACGCGCTGGAACAGGTCGATGAGGCCCGCAGCCACCTGGAAGCGCTGATCGAAGCGGATCAGGCCGACCTCGAAGCCGTGATCGCCCTCGGCAACATCCTTCGCTCGCACGAAATCTACGATGAAGCCGAAACCGTTTATTCCCAGGGGATCGATACGATCGCCGAACTGGAACCCCAGCATTGGCTGCTGATGTATTTCCGGGGCATCACGCGCGAGCGCCTCGGTGAATGGGACATGGCGGAAGCCGATTTCCGCAAGGCACTTGAGCTCAATGAAAACCAGCCGCTGGTTCTGAACTATCTCGGCTACTCGCTGGTAGACCAGGGGCTCAAGCTGGACGAAGCGCTGGAGATGATCAAGACGGCCGTGGAGCTGCGTCCCACGGACGGCTACATCGTCGACAGTCTCGGCTGGGTCTATTACCGGCTCGGCCGGTATGAGGACGCCGTAAGGGAGCTCGAAAGAGCCATTGAGCTGCGGCCCGCTGATCCGGTCATCAACGATCATCTCGGCGATGCCTACTGGATGGTCGGACGGCGCAATGAAGCAAGGTTCCAGTGGAACCACGCACGGGACCTGGGTCCCACTGAAAAAGACCTGCCGAAAATCCTGGAAAAGATCGCCAACGGCCTGAAGGAACCCGCCGTGACGGACGCTGCAAAGGCAGACAGCGACAACAACGGCGGGTAAAAGGTCCGCAATGTCGGCTTTGAGAAGAGCTGCTCCGGCGGCTGGACTTGCGCGCGCCAAGGTCAATCTGGCGCTCCATATCACCGGACAACGACCAGACGGCTATCATTTGCTGGAGTCACTCGTCGTGTTTCCACAGATCGGCGACCGTCTGTCAGTTGAAGCCTCCGACAAAATTGAGCTTTTGATAGAAGGCCCGTTCGCCAACGACCTTGACGGCCCCGTGGAAGACAATCTTGTGCTGAAGGCCGTGTCCCTGTTTGCCGAGGCGGCCAGGACCGGTCCGCTCAAACTCAAAATGACACTCAGCAAACGGCTACCCGTGGCATCGGGTATCGGCGGCGGGTCCAGCGACGCGGCAACCGCTCTCAGACTTCTGGAAGACCATACGGGGGTCTATCTTGAAGACGAACACCTGCATGAGATCGCCCTGAAGCTGGGGGCGGATGTTCCTGTCTGTCTTGCGCCGCACCCTCAGGTGATGCGCGGTATTGGCGGTGACATTTCACCTGCCCCGCAGATACCGGAATGCGGAATTGTTCTCGTCAATCCACGGGTTGGTGTTTCGACACCCGCTGTATTCAGGTCGTTGAAGAACCGCGGGAACGCCGTCCTGCCTGACCTTCCGGACAGCTTCGGGACGCTGTCGGAGATGACCGGCCTGCTGACCCGGTGCCGGAACGATCTGCAACAGCCTGCAATCGATGTCTGCCCGGAAATCGGCGCGGTCCTTGAGGCGCTTGGCGCGGAGGATGGCATTGTCTTTGCGAGAATGTCGGGGTCAGGCGCCACGGTATTCGGACTGTGTGAAGCCGGCCGTGAAATGGAATTGGAACGCTCGCTTCGCGCCCGTCACGCCGATTGGTGGATTGCTTCGGGACGTGTGTCCTGATCAGCCCCGTTTGACGGGGCATGCGGTGGCGCACGCGCTGAGCGACCGCGCCACGCTCAAGCAAAGGCTGCTCAACTGACCCGTGAAATACAGAACGCGACGGTATCCGCCAATGCGTCGTTATAGGAACCTTGCGGCAAGGCCTCCAGCGCTTTCATCGCCTTGTCGCCATAGTCGCGCGCACGGCTGACGGTCTCCGAAAGGGCATCGTATTTCTTCAAAAGCTCGATGGCCTGTTCCAGGTCGCCGTCTTCAACGTCTTCGCCTTCAAGGCAACGCTTCCAGAAAACCCTGTCTTCATCGGTACCGCGTGCCACTGCCAGGACAACGGGAAGCGTGATCTTGCCTTCCCGGAAGTCGTCGCCGACATCCTTGCCGAGATCTGCCGAAGAGCCGCCGTAGTCGAGGGCGTCATCAACCAGCTGGAAGGCGTAACCGAGTTCCAGACCATAGGTTCTGGCCGCCAGTTTCGTGGCATCGCTCTGGCCTGCGATCACGGGCCCCACCTCGGCCGCGGCGGCAAAGAGCGCTGCCGTCTTGGCCTCGATGACACGCAGATAGTCCGCTTCGGACGTTGTTATGTTCTTTGCCGCACCCAGTTGAAGGACTTCGCCCTCCGCAATGATGGCGGAAGCGGATGACAGGATCCTCAGGGCTTCAAGCGAGCCGACATCAACCATCATCTTGAACGCCTGCCCCAGAAGGTAATCGCCGACAAGCACGCTGGCCTGGTTGCCCCAGAGCTTGCGCGCGGCCAGCTTGCCCCGGCGCATGTCGCTTTCATCGACGACATCGTCGTGCAGGAGCGTCGCCGTATGCATGAATTCGACGCTTGCCGCCAGCACCACGTGACCGCTGCCCTGGTAGCTGAACATGTCGGCAAATGCGAGGGTCAGCATCGGACGCAGGCGCTTGCCGCCGGACGAAATCAGGTGTTTGGCGATCTCCGGGATCAATTCCACATTGGAGCCGGCCTTGGACAGGATCAGTTCGTTCACGTCCGCCATGCCCGGGGATACGAGATCGACGAGCGGTTGAATGCTCGGACGGCGCGACTGGCTGTCAGAATATGTTGTTGCGACAACGGCCACTTACGGCACTCCTCGAATATTTGAGCGGACAATATGGCGCTAAGGGCTTCGGGGCAAGATGCCTGCCCGTTGACAAACTGTTGAAATGCCACAAACACGTGATTTTGCTGTAAACCAGTTTGCGGGGGTTTTTATGGCAATCCCGCTCTCCAAGGCCGCTAAACCCGGAAAACTTATGGAAGAACTTATCAGAACGAATGACCCGGTGCTCATTTCCTTCCTGGAATCGATCCTCGAGGAGGCCGGTATCAAGCATTTTGTCGCAGATGGGAATATGAGCATCATGGAGGGATCCCTGGCCATGATCCCGCGGCGGATCCTGGTGGACAGCGACCAGATCCACAAGGCGCGCGGACTTGTCCGCGATGCAGGACTGGAGCACGAGTTGCGGCCTGCAAAAGACCAGAGCTGACATGGGTTCTTCAAGCGAAACAGATACCGGTTCCGTCACGCGCGATGCGTTCCTGGGTGGTCAGGTGCATGTGTACCAGCCCAGGAAAGGCCGCCACCGCGCAGGTCTGGATGCCGTCTACCTGGCCGCCGCGCTCCCGGGCGACACCAGGGGGCATGTCGTTGATCTGGGTGCCGGCGTCGGAACGGCAGGGTTCTGTGCCGCCGCGCGTCTCGCCGGCATAAACGTCACTCTGGTCGAGATCGACGACACCGTCATGGCGTTGGCCGAACGGGCACTGAGCGACCCGGACAACGACCATTTTTCGGAGCGGATCCGCCTGCTTCCGGCTGACATTACAGCCAAGGGCAGCATTCGCCATGCCAGCGGCCTCGTGCCGTCCATGGCGGATCACGCCATCATGAACCCGCCCTATTACGAAGCCGACAGGTTTCGCGCATCACCCAACGCGGCGCGCGCGGACGCACATGTGCTTGATGAAAGAGGTCTCGAACCCTGGGCGAAGACGGCAACCGACATCGTTCGCGAGGGTGGCAGCCTGACCGTGATCTTCCGTGCCGACGGCTTGCAGGAACTGCTGACGGTTCTGAAAGGACGCTTCGGCGCGACCGACGTCATCCCGCTCAGGCCCCGCCCGGAGGCCCCCGCGACACGCGTGCTCGTGCGCGCGGTCAGGGCCAGCAAGGCCCCGCTCCGGCTTCTGCCGGGATTTGTCCTGCACGAGGGCAGCGGATCGGAGTTTACCAGCCAGTCCAGAGGCGTCATGCGGGACGGGTTCGGCCTCGGCCTGACGGCGCGCTGACAGCCTCAGCGCTCAATGCATGACGATTTCGCCGTCTGCAAACCGGAAATCCACCGGATCGATCAGGTTTTGATGAGCGACGCGAACAGAGTGAATGCGCCCCTCGATCTCCCGTTCCCAGAAATCCAGAAACTTGGTCAGTTCCGGAAATTGCGGCGCGAGGTCTTCCGTCTGCCAGAGAAAGCTCTGAAGAAATTTCGGATGATCGGGGAGACGGTAGAGGATCTCGGCCGTGAGGAGGCCATATCCCAAAAAGCGCTTTTCAAAGTCTGAGCTGGTTTTCATGCCAATCCTTTCTTTGTTGCCAAGAAAGAGTGTCACGGAACAGCGGTTAACCAAACCCGACTTTTTGGTAATTCTTGTTTACAAACAGCACTTTAGCAGCATTCAACAACAACTGCTAACAAACATGCATCACGCCTTTCCACAGCGCTCAACGGCTCTGGATGAGAGTCAGATACCCCAGAAAGGCGTCGATATCGTCGGCTTCGAAGGCGACTTCCGGCATGTTTTCATGGCCCGTCACGATACCCTCCGCCAGCGGTTCTTCCAGGCTTTCCAGCGGATAGAGTTTCGACAGGTCCCTGAATGCCGGTGCCCCTGGTTGAGCGCTTTCATCGTCCTTGCCGACGGCATGACAGGTTGCACAATGGATCTGTGCAAGCTCCTCCCCGGTCGCAAGGCTCGCCGGATCGGACGGGTAAGCACCGTCGGATGCCTGCGCTGCGTGACCTGCCAGCATCAACAGAGCACTTAAGAGAACCAGTTTGCGTCCTGCCACGACCATTCCTCCCTCGAATCGCATGGGAGAAAGATAGTTGCTTCGCACGCCTCTGCACATTAGGTCATCCCCTGATGCCATTGACGCCTGTTTCGAAAGGGTATGACCTGAGGTGATGGACCCACAAATGAGACTGAAATGGTACGCGAAATGGCGAAATACCGTTAGGAGCGGTGTGCGGAGCGGGCTTCGTGCCCGGTCAGCCAAGCTGACGCCACAGGGTGAAGCCATTTCCATGTCCTTCGGATTTGACCGGCTTGGTTCTCCTTCTCGCTGTTAAAGGCTTGAAAATGAATCCCATTTCCTGCGCTTCCGCTCCTTGACGAGAAGCAAGCCGCCTCAAACCATTTCGGCCTCATTTATGGGTTCATCACCTAGGGCACCACGTGTTAGGTCCTTCGGGCGGCCGGAAAAACAAGGTTTGATCGAGATGGCCGTGCCTTGCCGTACTTTGGTCCGGGCTGACCTTGCTGTTGTCCGACCTATATGATG
>JBCBUA010000001.1:8912-66879 GCA_039818365.1 Pseudomonadota bacterium | reverse complement strand
GACCAGAGCGTCGATCAACAGACGCAGGAAGCGTTCTACGTGGTTCGGGCGGAGGTCGACCAGTCGGAGCTTGCCAACAACCCTGTCGTTGCCCTTTATCCGGGAATGCCGGCAGAAGTGCTGATCCTGCGTAGGGCGCGCAAGGCGATCGAATATCTCGTCGAGCCGATTTCAGACAGCTGGAACCGTGCATTCCGCGAAGACTGACACCTGACGATCCCTGTAAATTTTCTTGATGGCGGCAGCTCATTGTTGAGCTGCCGTTCATTTGTGCATCGCAGCATAAATCTGCGCCACACGGGGTGCCCTTCAGACTTTTTTCTTTAGTTCTACTAACCTTCGCGTGTATGCGGGTTTAGTTCGAAAATTTATTTTTTTTGATTTAAGTAATTGAAAAAAATCAGAAAAATATGTTTGAAGGCGTACTTTGGGTGTCAATTGCGAAAAAAGCATTTCGAAAATCGATGCAATTCATCTGTATTAGTCTGGTAAATTTGGTATATCCTTTGAGTAATATCATATAAAATACTCTATATTCTAAATATTGCCTTACTTTTTTCACTATTCATCTCTTTGCTTATAGTTATAAATGTGTATTGTAATTCCGCACCGCAAGAAAACGGGGTTTGTGCGGTGCGGGGTGCCGCGGTTTCCGGGGCGTTGTTTAAGTGAGGTAAACTTCAGGAGTAAGCTATGGCCACAATTGAAGGCAGTGCTTTCCAGGATTTCCTACAGGGTACAAGTGCCCAGGATTTCATTTTCGGGCTGGGCGAAGCGGATGTTGTCGTGGGCAATGAAGGCGACGACTTTCTGTTCGGTGGCAAAGGCGGCGATCTGATCGCCGGTGGTGACGGTGCCGACAAGATCTTCGGCGAAGGCGGCAACGACGTCATTCTTGGCGGCGCTGACGCTGACACCATCTTCGGCGGTTCGGGATCCGACTATATCGAAGGCGGCGATGGTGGTGACATCATCCTCGGCGGCGAAGGAACCGACATCATCGACGGTGGTGCCGGCAACGACCTGATGTTCGGTGGCGGAAATCACGATGTGTTCGTTTTCACCGGTGGCGGTGGCAACGACATCATCATGGATTTCCAGGTCGGCGATCTCGTACAGATCTCCGCGAACATCAACAATACCGGTATTGGCTCTGCGGCGGACGTCGCGGATCGCGCGACGCAGGTCGGCAACAATACCGTCATCGATCTGGGCAACGGCGATACCGTCACGCTCAACAACATCGATGCGGATGACCTCAAGGACAATCCTGAAGGCTTCATCGTCGTTTCATAACGTGACTGCCCCGGGTGCCCGATCTGTCGGGTGGCCCGGGGCTGTCGTCTTCCGGCGCCCGGATTGGCGTGTTGTTGCGTATTGAAGTTCAAAGATGCTCGAAACTCTCGGCACATACGCGGAATCGTCTTTTGATGCCCCGCAGTTTCTGCAGTTGACGCCCGAGGTTTATCTTGTCGCCTGGGATCCTGCCCACACGGTCAATGCGCCGCCGCAACTCGAAGAGGCGTCGGGCAGGACATTTTCCGCACTGGCGAGTGTGCGTCTCGCGCTGCTTGACGGCCGCTCGCGGATTGTCTGGGCGCTCCGCGTCAAGGACGCGGCGCCGTTGCACCTGAAGCTGACGGCCGGCACGGTCGGTTCGGGGGCTGATCTCAGTTTCGATCCCGAAAAGGGAGCGATTGCCGCGGACCCGTTCACGCTTACAAACGGGCTGTCCCAGAGCGCTTGCGCGGTTCTGGTCACAACAATCCTGAACACTTGGTCCGGAATGTTCCGGCTGTCACGCTCCCGAAGCTTTCTGGGGTTTGCCAAAAAACTGCTCCATTCCGTGAACGACGCGCCGCCGGTCGCCGATTGTGTCGCGTGTGTCGGCGAGATCAGAATCGTCGAGACCCTTTTGAACAGCGAATGCGCCGAGGTGTCTTCCGCGGTACTGATCGGCGATGACGGGATAAGCAGGTTCGAGGCAGAGCCTTTCAATGCGCCTTACAACAATGGCAAGAACCGCCTGTTCGTGGGCACGGCCGCGACCGGAAAAGCCCCGTCGAAAAGCTTTCTCGTGCTGTCCGGGCCATGGGGGCTCGCCATAAGGCGGATAGAAGCGAGCGGCGAGCCGCGTTCGCTGAGCGCATGGTGGGCGGCCAACACGCGCAAGCTGCCGGAACTGCGCGACCATCTCATCACCAGGTTCGGTGGCAAGACCCCGGAAACGCAGGCCGCTGTGCGTGACCTGCAACTGGCCGAACCGATGCCGGCCAGACGGCATGGCGCGCTTGGAGAAACGGCGGCCTTCTGCGCCGTGGAAACAGCTCTGACAGTTGAAAGCGGCGTGCTTGCCGGCGGCTGGATGCGCGATCCCGGCAGATCCTATGCCGGTCTCGACCTCCTTGTGCCCGGCGCGGAGCCGCAACCTGTGGAGCTGCACACGTTTGACGGTGTCCTGCCTGAATCCCAGGGTGGATATGCGATCCGGAAGTTTGTTGCCTTCGCACCAGCGGGGGCGAAGATGAAGCATCATATTCAGCCGCGGTTTGAACTCAGGCTGGCATCCGGTGAACGGGCGCCCCTGGTGCCGCCGCCCCAACCAAGCGATGCGGTGGACAGCAGGGCGAGCGCACTCGGTATCGTGCCGCCAAGGCATGCGACCGACGAGGTGATCGCGAACTGCCTTGCGCAGCCATTTGCCGAACTGCAGGAGCGCTTCAAAGACCAGATCGGTACCCCGGGCGAAATCACGATCGGCACCCAGGTCAACGCGCCAACCGTGTCCATCGTCATTCCGCTTTACAAGGTCTACGACTTCATCAAGCCGCAGCTCGCCGCGTTCGCCGCCGACAGGTGGCTGGCTGAAAATGCGGAAATCATCTTCGTTCTCGATTCCCCGGAACAGGCGACGCATGTCGAAGACCTGATGATCGGCTTTCATCTGCTCTACGGGCTGCCGCTCCGGCTGGTGGTGATGGAACAGAACGGCGGCTATGCGCTGGCCTGCAATGCCGGCGCGGCACGCGCGCGAGGCCGCTATCTCGCCATGATAAATTCCGATGTCGTGCCGACCGAGAGCGGCTGGCTCGAACAGCTCTGTGCCTGCCTGATGATGGATGAGCAGGTCGGCGCGGTCGGGGCGAAGCTGCTTTACGCGGACAACGCCATTCAGCATGCCGGTCTGAAGTTCATTCACGACGAGAAGAAGCGCTGGTTCAATCACCACTATTTCAAGGGGTTCCCGCGGAACTACGCGCAGGCAAGCGTGTCGCGGGAAGTCCCGGGCGTCACGGGGGCCTGCCTGGTCATGGCTCGGTCCGATTTCGAACAGGCCGGAGGGTACACAACCGATTTCATGATCGGAGACTACGAAGACAGCGATCTGTGTCTCAAGTTAAGGGCCAGCAACAAGAAGATCTATTACCTGGGCGATGTCGAGCTCTATCACTTTGAACGCATTTCAATAAAGAAAAACGGCGATTACACGCGGGGAGTTGCGTCTCAATACAATCGATGGCTTCAGCAACTCAGATGGGAACAAGAAATCATGGATGTGATGTCGTCAATCGGGGCAAGGGATGGGGTGTTGGCCGGATGAATTCACCCGTTGTCATTCCGGACCGTGTCCGCTTGAACTCTGCGCCGCTCAGCGGCGACAGCCTGGCGTTTCTTCAAAAAACGATCGAACGGAACCGCTTCCTGCCCGTCCCGCCGCAAGAAGAGAACTTTGTCGGCGACGGCGACTATCTGGCGATCGGGACCGAATTCCTGGGACATTTTATCGAGCTCGGCGGATTGCATGAACACGAGCGTGTTCTCGATATCGGTTGCGGCATCGGACGGATGGCCGTGCCGCTGACCCAGTACCTTGATCCTGAAAAGGGGATGTATACGGGTCTCGACCCGGCTCCTGCCGGCATTCAGTGGAGCGCGCAGCATAT
Source organism: Pseudomonadota bacterium (assembly GCA_039818365.1). Lineage (GTDB taxonomy): Bacteria > Pseudomonadota > Alphaproteobacteria > Rhizobiales > Stappiaceae > Roseibium. The sequence goes on along the minus strand of JBCBUA010000001.1, from coordinate 62,935 downwards.
CGGCGCCGTCTATCCCAATTTCCGGTTCATGCATCTCGATATCGCGAACGATCTTTACAATCCGAAAGGCCGCATCCGGGGCCGGGAGCTTCTGCTTCCGTTCGAGAACAATGCGTTCGACTTCGCGATCATGACATCTGTCGTTACGCATTTGCCCGCCGATGAAATCGAGCCCTATTTCCGGGAAATCTCACGGCTTCTGGAACCGGGCGGCCGGTTGTTCCTGTCCGCGTTCGTCATGGAGCCGGAAAGCCAGAGGGGCGCGGCCGAATTGACACCCAGGATCCGGTTCAACCGAACCGCGGAAGGACCATCCTGGCACGCGGACGCCAAGGCGCCTCTTGCCGCTGTCGCCTTCGATGACGGGTTCCTCGACACGACACTCCATGCAGCCGGTTTTGACATCGCACTGAAGAAGCTTGGCCATTGGCGCGGACAGACCGGCAGCCAGCACTATCAGGATTTTTTCGTTGCCGTTAAGTCGTCGCGGGGGCAGGGCGCATGAGGGTTCTGGTTTTTGCGCACAATCACCCGGACCTCCATCCAGGGGGCACGGAAACGGTTGCGCTTGAACTCTCCAGAGCCTACCGGGAGGCGGGGCACCAATCGCTTTTTGTCGGGGCCACCAATCAATTGCATCGCGACCCGCACCCGGGCACCAGCTTTCAGGCCATCAGCGACAGTGGCGACGAACTCCTGATGTGGGCGGGACATTTCGACCGGTTCAACATGAGCCAGATCGACCTGCGTGCGTTTGTTCCCGACATGACGGCTCTGCTGGAGAGTTTCCGGCCCGACGTGGTTCATATCCACCATCTGATCCTGTTTGGCGCCGAATTGCCCGTGCTGATCCGCCGGGTCCTGCCGGATGTTCGCATCGTCATGACCTTGCACGACTATTACGCGATCTGCGCGAATGACGGCGTGCTCATGCAAAGCCCGGACGAGCCTTGTGCAGCGCTTGGGCCGGGTGGTCTTTGCCGTTGCATCGAGGCTGCCAAACCGAATGACATGCGGCTGCGCGAGCGATTCATCAAGACCCATCTTCAGGCCGTGGATCATTTCGTCTCACCCAGCACGTTCCTGCGCGATGTCTACATCCGCTGGGGATTGCCTGCGGACAAGATATCCGTCATCCGCAATGGCCGGCCGGAGACCGAGCCGGCCAAGAGCAGGGCCGGGAATGAAGATCCGAAACGTGTCTTCGGGTTTTTCGGAAACATGACCCCCTGGAAAGGGATCGAGGTCCTGCTTCAGGCGGCAAAGCTGCTGATCGAACGCGACGTCGACTTCGAACTCAGAGTGCATGGGGGGTCACCCTTTCAAAGTTCGGACTTCGTCTCGCGGATCGAAACACTCTTCGAAGACACCGCGTCCCATGTTACCCGCCTCGGTCCCTACAAGCCGCACGACGTTGCAGAGCTTATCGAACCGGTCGACTGGGTGATCGTGCCGTCGCTCTGGTGGGAGAATGCGCCACTGGTGATCGCCGAAGCACAGCAGCACAACAGGCCCGTGATCACCACGGGCGTTGGAGGCATGGCGGAGGCCGTTCGAAACGGCGTCGACGGACTGCATGTGCGCCGGAACGATCCGTCCGGCCTTGCGGCGGTGATGGAGAAAGCCGCCGGAGATCCGCACCAGTACCGCGACCTGTCGCAGAACACGCAACAACCGCCCACCGTTGCCAGGGTCGCCGAGCAATATATCGCGTTGTTTGAAGACCGAAGCCGGTTCGCAGACGATCCCGCAGCCTGACGAGAACACCATGACTGCAGCAAAACTGGAAGAAAAAGCCGAGGCCGTTGACGAAGACCAGGGCGAAGTCCCGAAGATCCAGGGCCGCGTTGATGCTTTCGAAGACGGACGCCTTCTGGGGTGGGCGTGGGATGCCGCCAATCCCGAGGACCGCATGACGATACACGTTCTTCATGACGGTGAGCGCATGATGAGCAAGCTGGCGGATACGAAGCGTATCGATCTGCAGCGGAACGGGATCGGCGACGGTGCCTATGCCTTCGATCTGCAGCTTCCCCAAGCGGCAGCGTCGGCTCCCGAAGGGTTGTCCGTGATCGCCGAGTCGCCGCGGGACGGGGCGCAAACCAAGCTGCCACGCCCGAGTGCCGAGGAACGCGCGGCCGAGGCCGCCATCGCGCTGCCGCTCTCCATTGTCATGAAGAAACTGGACCGGGTCATTGCGATACAGGGACAGAGCGCGCTCGGACAGCGGGATGCAACGAAGCTCTTGAAAGAGACAACCAGCCGGATCGATACGCTCGCATCGACGGAAGGCGAGCTGGGCGAGGCGCTGGCGATCCTGAAAAGCGGGCAGGGCGATCTTGCGCAACGCGTCAAGGAACTGGAGGTGTTTCTCCTGCGCTTCGACAGCACCTTGAAAGGTTTTGACGAACGACTGACGGCCCTTGCCGACCGCAGCCGGAACGGCCTCAAGGTTCACATGCTCCTGCTTGCGATCCTGCTTGGCTTTGTCGGCGGGATGGTGTTTGCGGCTGCCGGCGGCCTGTGGAGCTGATTGCGATGGAGCCGGTTGTCACGCTTGAAGGTGCAAAGAGGCTCCCTGATACGTCCGTCGAGCACAAGAAGCTGGCCGGCGAGGCGGGGGATTGGCCCGACGCGGTGCTGCCATCCGATGGCCGCAGCGTTCTGTGCACGGCGGTGGACCGGGACACGATCCTGCTGGCCGGAGTTGGGGACGCTTTTGCGCGCAACCTCCAGGCCGTGCTCAACGAAGATCCCAAGGTCACGGTGCCCTGCACGGTCGTTTCGCTGACTGCGGGGGCGAACCGGGACGGCGCGCCTGCACCCTTCGTTGCGATCCTTTCACTGGACAGCGTTGCGGTTCCAAGGCTGGAACGGGTGACGATCCGCAGCAAGGGGCACTCCCATCCCTACGCGATCAAATACGGACCGGTCGCGTTCGACGTCTTTGTCGGCCTGGTCAGCGAGGCGGTTTCGCAAAAGGAGGCCAGCGTTGTCGAAGCATTGATCGACGCGTTGATTGCCGCGAATTCGGAGGTGAAGAACCAGGCGGTCGCGGCAAAACTTGTGATGCATGTTGCGCGCAGGGACGGCTATGTCGAAATGCTCGGGCAGTTCGACGAGGGCGACTACTACATTCAGGGCTGGTCCAAGGAACCTCCGCTCGGCCGCAACCGGGTCTTCGTTTTCGACGGAGCGCTGCGCGTCGCCGACCTGTCCTGTTGTCTTTTTGAAAGAAAGGACACGGGCGGCAAGGCCCCCGGATTTGCCGGCATCCTGGACAAGGTGGACGGTGTGGGCGCTTCCGCGATCCGCAGCCTGTTCTTTCGCGGCCGGAGCGGATGGAACAAGGTCGATGTTCACGAGAAAGGCACGGTCTCCCCGGCCCGGGCGCTGCCGGGCCACCTGAGAGCCCTTTTGCCGCGTCTCAACGCGTCCGGCGGAGCCCGCGCAAAGCTTGAGAAAGCCTCTCAGAGGTTCGACGGGCGGGAATCGGTGAGCGAACTGGACGTGCCTGTGCGCATCGGCGTTGATTTTTGCGCCGCAACGAATTGTGGCAGCGTCCTGATATCCGGCTGGCTCCTGAACCCGGAAGATCATGCCGAAGCCGTCTATCTGCGCGCCGGTGAGCGGTCGTCGAGGCTGGACAGGGCCTGGACGACACAGAACCGGCCGGATGTCACGGACACTTTCGAAGACCTGTCACCGTTTCTGGGTGAGGCGACAGCCCGTGACCGGCACGGTTTTCTTGCGTTTCTTCCCGACATGGGAGGCATCCTGGAAGACAAACCCTATCTCGAGGTTGTTCTCAGAGACGGGCGGTCCGCCTATGCACCGATTGCTCTCGGGCGCACGTCGCTGCGAACCGCGCTGCGTCGGCTTGTCGCCGGGCTCGATCCGACGATTGCGTCCGCGACGGACATCATCGAACGGCAGTTTCTTCCCTTGCTGGGGGCGGTCTCGCTTTCCGAACCGACCGTGGCGGAGGTTACGGATGTGAGTCCGATACCCGACGCGCCGTCGACCTCGATCGTGATTGGATCAGACGGGTCGATCGACAAGCTGAGAACGCTTTTGCCGGTGCTCGCGCTTGATCCGTATCTGCGGGGAACGCCGATTGTTGTCTGCGCGGCCGAAACCGCGATTGATGAACAATTTCAGGAAATTGCGCGTCTTGGATCTTTCTACGGCCTGGCGCTCAGGATCGTGCGGGCTGACAAGGTCGAAGACACGCTCGATGCCATCCAGGCCGGCCTCCAGGTTGCGCCGTCAGAGACCGTTGTCTGCCTCGGTTCAGGGGTGGTGCCTCTTGGTCCCGGATGGCTGGAGACACTATTGGCGGAGTTCCGGAAGCATGACGAGGGCTGCGTGGTGACGCCGACCGTGCTTTACGAAGACGAGACGATTCGTTGGGCCGGAACGTGGATCGACCGGGATGGCGAGGCGCATGTGCTGAAGCAGCACTATGTCGGCTATCCGCGGCGGACGCTGATGGGTGCCGAAGCCAGCGAAGTCGCGGCAGCGCCCTTTGACTGCTGTGTCGTGTCAAAGACCGCATTTCTGGCGGCCGGCGGTTTTGCCCGGAATTATCTCGGAACCGACGAGAAGGGACTGGACGCATCGTTGAAGCTGCGGATCGCGGGCGTGAAGTCTTATTGGGTGCCGCAGATCGAGATGGTGCATCCCGAAGATGGGCAGGGAAGCGAACGCCTTTGGCACAAGCTTGTCGGTCAACACGACCGGAAACAGTTTGAGCACTTGTGGCGCGGGCGGCTTGGCGCATTGAAGGAGGGTCTGCAATGACCGGCACACCTCCGGCAACACAGGACGCTCATGCCGATGATACGCTTCGGGTGCTCGTCATTTCCCATGGCCATCCGGTGCTTTCGCTCGGCGGCGCTGAAGTTGCTTCCTACAATCTTCATCTCGGTCTGAAATCGTCGCCGGGATCACAATCGTTCTTTCTCGCGCGGGTCGGTGATGACTATCCGAGGCATGGCCGGTCCGCGCTGATGGGTGTTGCGGATGCGGAAGACGAGTTGCTGTACCACGCAGACGAGTACGACCACTTCCTGGTCTCGAACCGGAACACGGGCGATCTGCAAAGAGACCTGCGCCGGTTCGTCCGCTCCCTGAAGCCGGATGTGGTTCATTTCCACCATTTCATCGGGCTTGGCGTCGAGGCCCTTCATGTTGTCCGGAGTGCGCTTCCCAACGCGACCATCATCGTTACATTGCATGAGTTCCTGTCGATCTGCCACCACCACGGCCAGATGGTGAAGACAGGGACGCACGCGCTATGCCGGACATCGTCACCCATTGCGTGCCACGGGTGTTTTCCCGAGATTTCGCCAGGCGACTTCCTGCGCCGGAAACAGTTTATCCAGTCGATGTTCAGTCTCGCCGACGGTTTTGTGACCCCCAGCAGGTTTCTTGCGGAAAGATACGAGCAATGGGGGCTTCCGGGGGACAGGATCTCGGTGATCGAAAACGGTCTGAACGTTCCTGAAAAGGCGCAGCCCAGGCGCCTCAGGGACGGCAATGACAGGCGTTCGCGCTTTGCCTTTTTCGGGCAGATGACGCCCTACAAGGGGGTCGACATATTGCTGGACGCGGTTCAGCGCATCCCCGAGAGTATCTGGGAAGACGATGCGTCGCTGACGATTTTCGGCGGCAATCTGGAAAGACAGCCGGTCGCGTTCCGCGAGAAGATCGCCGGACTGATTGAGAAGACCGGTGACCGGGTCCGTTTCGCCGGTGCTTATCAGAACACGGATATGCCGTCGCTCATGCGCCAGGTCGACTGGGTTCTGCTGCCCTCGGTCTGGTGGGAGAATTCACCGGTTATCATTCAGGAAGCGTTCCATCACGGGCGGCCGCTGATCTGCAGCGGCATTGGGGGGATGGCCGAAAAGGTGAAGGACGGTGTCGACGGTTTGCATTTCCTTGCAGGCAGCCCGGAGGATCTTGCCGACAAGATGACCGAGGCCCTGCAGAACAAGGACCTGTGGAATTCGCTTCGCGCAGGGATCATGGAACCGAAGACGTACCGCGACTGCGCCGCAGATCATCTGAAATTCTACCGGTCCGTCATTGGCGCCCGTTACCAGGGCGCGCGCGCGATAGAGGGCGACCTGCAGCAAAGCGCATAGGAGGGACTGAAGTTTTTGCACTGCATCATCGTGCTGTTGATCCGAATGTGAGGACCAGGCGGTTGCAAAATTGCACTTGTCGTTGAGTAAAAGGTTGCAATTTGGGTCAAGGTTCGCAACATTAATTCGAAATTCAAATTATTTTTCAAATAATAGTCACATTAAATTTGAAATAAATAATATAAATTTTTTTTAAATCTGAATAAATACATAAAAAAACAGCAATTTTATTATGCTGCGCCGCATTATTGTCATAAACTGACGCAAATTTCTGATAGTGTACTTGAAGTTCGAGTGTGGGCATTTTTTCAAAGAATGCCTGGTGTGTGTGAAATTTGGGGGCTCCAATGACAGTCGTGGCCACGCAAGAGGCATTTCCAGTTGAGAAACCGGCAATCGAGGAAAGGCTCCTCAAAGATCTGACACTGATGGTGGTCGGCGTCGGGCGGCAAGAGCTGCCAGGCGCTCTTTTGGGTGCAGTGCAAACGGTCTGGTTCGAGGGTGTCGTGGATGGTCAGGTCCTGTTTTCCGACCAGAGCGGAGCGGTGTTCCAGGTCATAGAAGCACCGACCATGGCGTTCGCCGTACTGGCAGAGCCGGGAACATCGGCGGATGTCGACACGCTGTTCAAATGGCTGCAGCGGCACGGTGTCGTTCAGCTGCCTTCCGTCGTCGGCTGGAGTCGGGGGCAGGAAAACGAGGCGATTTCGTCGATCCTCGCGCTTGTCGCGGAGCACGTGAAATCGGCCGCAAGACGGCTGGTTCTTTCGAACCGGGAGCTGAGGACGCTCCGGAGCATGAATGACGACCTTCAGAACAGGTTCGCCGCGATTGAATCATTCCTGAACAGAAACGGCCTGCAGCCGCTTGATCTTGTGTTCAGCAACGAACCGGCCGAGAACCCGCTCAATGCCAACGTGCTTGCGAGCGCGTCCCAGGACGGGATCAGCCAGATCCTGCCGGTGCCGAGTTCTGGGGTCAGCGGCGTTTCCGTGCATGTGGATCAGCTCGGTATGCGCCAGGACCTCAAACTGCGCGCGCAACTGGTTACGCTGGAAGACCTGCGCATCGTCGACAGCTGGCAGATTTCGAGCGGTGATCTGGCCAATGGCTGGAACATTTTCGGTCTGTCCAAGTCCACGGCCGGACTGAACCGTACACTTGAGTTCCGGCTTCAGATCGAGGAAGCGGATGAAGACACGCCGCGCCTTTCGCTCGGCAGCCTGCAGCCGATCGAAATGTTCCAGGTGAGAGATGCCTCCAACGGCATGCCGGTCCTGAAAAACAGTCTGGCACTGCAGGTCTGGGGCGGCATTCCGGGCGTCTCCATGCCCGCGTCCGCCAACTATATCCCTGCCCAGTCGCAGCAGCTTTCGCAAGGCGAAGGGTTCCGGGACATGCCGATTGCCCCCGGCATTCTGGAACATGCGAGCCTGGCTAATTCCGACGAGGTCGAATTCGATTTCGAGGCGATCATGCCGCTGCCCGCGGAACGGGCGATCGGGTGTCATCCGCCTGCAGAGGGCATGACGATCGGCGAGCTGCCGGCCGCGTGTCCACCGCAGATCATCCGCATGTCGGCCAAGGCCTTCATCGACAACAGCCGGGCCGCCGATATCGATTTCGCGATCGCCGTGGCTGGCAATCTCGACGCTGCGCGCGCCCTCTTCCGCGAGGAACGGGAGCAAACGGTGGGCGAGGCCTATTCCGGCTGGAAGACCGTTTCGTTTGGCGAAAGCGCGCATCTGAGCGCCTTTGCCAGTGAACAGGTCGGTGCCTGGCAGAATGTTTATTTCGCGACACGGATGAGCCAGCAGGGAAGCAATGATTTCGCTTGGGCGAAATTCACGAATTTCCGCGCAGTCGTGAGCGGATAATCGGATGCTGCGTCAAACGGGAAAAGAACAGGATCATCCGAATGTGCGATACGCACAGTTCGGTGGCTCCGAAAAGCCTTCGGCGACCATCGCCATTCTCATTCCGGTCTACAAGCATTCCGTTCTTCTGACGGAAGCGGTCGATTCGGCGCTGTGCCAGGAGGCACCGTTCAACATCGCGGTGGTGATTGTCGATGACGGCTGCCCCTATCCCGAAACGTCCCAGGTCGGGCAGGCCTACGCGCTGGCGCATGACAATGTGTACTACCTGAGGAAGCCGAATGGCGGTCTGAGTTCCGCGCGCAATTACGGCATCGATTTCGCCCTTCGCACCTTCAGCGACCTGGAGGCGGTCTACTTTCTGGATGCCGACAATCGCATCACGCCGACCGCAATGCGGGTCCTTCTGGAATACATGCGGGCCAACAAGGGGATCGACTGGATCTATCCGAATATCGACAAGTTCGGGATCGAGTGGAACGGCAACTACACCGCCCAGTATTCCCGGCTGCTGCATGTCGTGTTCGACAATATCTGCGAGGCCGGCAGCCTGGTATCAAAGAACATTCTGGATGCCGGTGTGCGTTTCGACGAGTCCATGAAGGCGGGCTTTGAAGACTGGGAGTTCTGGCTTCAGGCAATTTCACTTGGTTTCAAAGGGGCGAACCATCCGTTTTTCGGGTTTGAATACCGCCAGCGGGCCGAGAGCATGCTGCGCGATTCCAACCGGACCCGCGAGAGCATTCTCGGATACATCAGAACCAAGCACAAAAAGCTGTTTTCCGCCGATACGCTGTTGCGTTGGGAGCATGAGGAAACGCCCCGTTTCGTGGCCTTCGGGACGGATTCCTTCCTTGTCGATCTGTTCACGGATCCGGTGGTTGCCCACGAACGGCGTGGGTTCGAGGAGTTCGTCAAGATGTTCTGGGCCGCGCGGACGGAACCCGAGACATTCGGTGTTCCGCCTTTCTGGCTCTGGATGTCGCCGGCACATCGCGACGCCCTCAACAGTTTCGGTCTTCTGCACAATGTCCTGTGGCTCGGCGAACGCCTGTCGCAGTCGCACAATTTTGTCGCCATCCGGTTCGAAAGCGACAAGGACAGGCTCGGGGTGGAAGTCGCTACGCTCGGGGAGGGCAGGGACCTGGCGAAACGGCCGCTCGGCTGGATGTGTTCGCTGGGTATCGTTCAGCAATGCGTTGAAGACAAGTCGGATGACTGGGTGCGCACGCTGAGAAAGACCCAGCCGTCGCCCAAGATTGCCGAGATCGTTGTCAGGGGCCCGTTCTCCGCCGACGACATTCAGGGGACTGCCCTGTCCGCCACCAACTCGCTCCTGGCGACGCTCGGAGCGCTGCGCGATTCCGGTTACAGGAACGGCCCGAACAAGAGATGGATCTGGAGATCGGCCTATTTCCCGGACAGGAGCAAGTATCACGAGTTGCTGCGCCACTCTCTCGGGGCATCCCCGCTGATGCCGAGACTGACCAACGAGGACGGGCCGCTGCGCGTCGGCTTGTTGCTGCCGATCGCAACGTTCGGCGGCGTCGAGAAGGTGGCCTATGCGGCCGCACATGTCCTGAAAAAGGCCGGGTGCGAGGTGCATCTCTTCGTATTCGGGCAGCCGGTCTATCACCGGATACCGGATAATGACGGCCTGTTCGACAGCATCAACTTTCTGGCTGACGACTATCCGCTCTGGGGTGGTCCGAACATGTTCTCCGGACACGACATCCTGATGGGGCACGACGAAAATGCCAAGGCGCGGGAAATCATCGGTTTCCTGTCCGGCCTGGACGTCGTGGTCAACAATCAGCTGGCGCCCGCCAATGCGGTTTTCGGCGAATTGAGGCGCCGCGGCGTGAAGATCGTCAATTACGTGCATGTGCTCGATTCGTCGGAGATGGGCCGCGCGGCGGGCCATCCTTATCTGGCGCTTGCCTATGAGCATATTTACGACAGTGTCCTGACCTGTTCGCGCGACATGGCCGAATGGCTGCACGGCATGGGCGTGCCGAGCGCGAAACTTCTGCATATTCCGAACGCCGCGGGCTACCCGCTTTCCAGCGAGCAGGTGGCGCGGCTTACGGCAGCGAGAACCCGGTCTGATGAAGGTCCGCTCAAAGCGCTGTTTTTGGGACGGCTGGACCGGCAGAAGGGCATTGAGCGCATCTTTGCGGCCGCCCGCACGCTCAAGAGGCGCGGCGTGGCGATCGACTGGCGTATTGTCGGCTCCGATGTGATGGACAGCGGTGCCGGCGGTTCGTGGAAACAACGCTTTGCGGATGTGGGTATTCGCGTTGAACCACCGGTCTATGACAGCCGACTTCTGAGCAAGCTGCTCGCCTGGGCGGATGTTTTCGTTCTCCCGTCCCGCTGGGAAGGGGCCCCGTTGACCATCATCGAGGCGCAACGTCTCGGCTGTGTTCCGATCGCCACGAATGTGGGTGCCGTGTCGGAGCTCATCGAGCACAAGAAGGACGGGATCCTTTTGCGGTCGACCGACGATGGCGTGGTCACACATGACTTGACGGTGGCGCTCGAAGCCATTGCAAAGTCGCCGCAGGTCTTGAACGGGCTTTCGGCGCGCGCCGCGCAGCGGGCGGCGGACCGGAACTGGGACAAGAGCCTGCAGCCTTTTCTCAGGCAATTGCACACCTGGTTCCCGGAACGCTTTCAAAGCATCCGGCGAACCAAAGTCGCCGTGCCGCAGTCCGAACACGCAAACGAGACAACCGAGGTCAGGAAAGACGGGAGCGACAACGCCGTCTGGCAGGGTCCAATCCGTCAATCCTCCGCGCAATAACTGAAGGGCGCATTTGGCCCGAACACTGGAAGGTGCAGATCGCATGAAAAAGCTCTTCGTTTTAAATGGCGGCGCCGCCGTCAAGCCAGGTAACAAGTCGGCATTCCTGAAAATTGATGATCCGCTTTCCGCCTTTGCGCGTGGCGGCATCAACACGGGCGACGTGCTCGTCTATGATGCCATGCTCAAGGCGCTAGCCTACGACCAGATCAAGAACCTTCAGTTTGCCCATGCGGGTGATGAGAAACTCTGGCCGAAAGAGGAGTATGATGCGACCGTCATCCGCGGCTCGAACTACCTCACCGAAACCGTCGATATCGGCAATGTTGTTCCCCTCTTGAAGAAACTGAAAGGTCCGATCGTGCCGGTTGGCGTCGGCGCCCAGGCTGCAAAATACAAGAAGCTGGAACTGCCGAAAGGCAGTGTCGAGGCCTGGAAGATCATCGCCGACAAGTGTGAAACGATCGGTGTGCGCGGCGTCTACAGCGCCGAGGTGTTCAATGACATCGGCATCAAGAACATCCGGATCATCGGTTGTCCGAGTTTTTACCGGAACCTGCGTCCCTCCATCGAAATCAAACCGATCGACCCTGCCAATGCGCGCGTGGGGCTGACGCTCAACAGATACCTGTCGGCGGACTATGCATCGAACGCGACCAAGACGAACCGGATGCAACGCGCCCTGATCCAGGCCGTCGCCAAGCGGTCCGAAAACCGTCTCTATTCCCAGGGCGAGCGCGAGGAAACGCTTGCCATCTTCGAGCAGGGCGAAGCGAAGCAGAAACACATCCGTTCCATCCTCGAAAAATACAGCCTTCAGGGCGACAAGGATGTGGAAACGCTGGTGAGCGATCGCATGCAGGCCTTTTTCGATGTTGATGAATGGGCCGAAGACGCAAAGAAGAATGTCGACGTTCTGGTCGGCTTCCGGCTGCACGGCAACGTGATCGGACTTCACCAGGGCATCCCGGCGGTGTTCTTCACCTACGATTCCCGTATTCGGGAACTCTCGACCCTGTTCGCCATTCCCTCGGTCGAAGTCGAGGATTACATGCCGATCAATCTGGAAAACATTTTCGAGAAGGCGGATTTCTCCAAGGTGCAGCATGTCTACCGGCTGAACTATGCTGAGTATCACCGCTTCCTGACGGAGAATGGCCTGAACCACGTCCTTGTGAAACCGGTTGCGGCTCCGCCCAAAAAGGCACTCGAAAAACCCAACCTGGTGCAGACGGATCAGAACCTGGGCGAAGTGACCGAATGGTTCCAAGACGAAGTCGGCTACATGACGGGAGAAATCCAGACCTTGCGCGACAGGGCGTGGAAGCTGGAACTTGCCCTGCGCGAAGTCAGGACGCCGGAACCCAAGGCCAAACTGGCCAGCTGACGTTAAGGAGGACCCACATGCGGGAGCTCCATTTACCGGATCGCCGCGGCTTTTTGAAAGCGGTGGCAGGCGGCGTCGCGGCGTTGACAGTCCCGGCCTTGCCGCGGCAGGCGGCAGCGCTCACCCGCGGTGCGCTGCCAACGCCTCTGGCACGGACCGAAGGCGACTGGCAACTCACGTTCGAGGACGAGTTTGACGATCCGGTCGCGTTCCAGTCCACCTGGGAATCGCTGAAACGGGGCGGCCACAAGCATCTGACCATGCGCTATCCGCGCAATGTGCTGGTCGAGGACGGCGAGCTCGATCTGGAGCTGGGACATCAGAATGATCCGAAGCGGCCGTTCACGGGCGGGTACATCCGGACCCGCTCCTTTCGCCAGACCTATGGCTACTTCGAATGTGAAATGCGCATCGCGAGCGAACCGGGGGTCAACAACGCGTTCTGGATGGTCTCCGACAGATCAAAGCAGGGCGACACGCAGTTTGAACTCGATATAGCCGAGGTCAAATATCCGAATGTCGTACAGGTTTCGGCCAGACGCTGGAAGCCGGAGAAGATCGTTCTTGCGGCCACCTACCGCACGGAGGCTGAGCTGGACCGGTCATTCCATCGCTATGCGATGCTCTGGACGGAAGACGAGTTCCGTTTCTTCGTCGATGATGTTGATGTCTTCGATGTCGAAAACAGGTTTGCCCATACGCCGGCGATGCTGCTGTTCAGCAATGCCGTGGCGCCTTTCGCGGGCAAGCATGATGGCGATGTCGAAGGCGCGGCCACGACGATCCGCAATGTGCGCGTGTACCAGGATTTCAGTGCCTAGCAGCGTGCACCCATGCTTGCGATCAGCCGGCTGCAGCCATGCGTTTCGCATCGCTGCTTGCCATTGAAACGCTCACCTTTCAGCCGGCCTGTGTCTCGTAGCCGCGCGGGTTTTTGCAAACCCAGTTCCAGGTGTCGCGGCACATGGCGTCGAGATCGCGTTCCGCTTTCCAGTCGAGCACCTTTTCGGCCAGTTCCGTGTTTGCATAGCATTCGGCGACATCGCCCTCGCGGCGGGGGGCGAATGCGTAGCGGATTTCCTTGTTGGACGCACGTTCGAACGCGCGCACCATCTCAAGAACGCTGTAGCCGTTGCCGGTTCCAAGGTTCACGGCAAAACAGTTCGAAGGCGCGGAGCCGGTCGCCAAAACTTCATGCGCGCGCAAATGCCCTTCGACAAGATCGGTGACGTGAATGTAGTCGCGGACGCCCGTTCCGTCGCGCGTGTCATAATCGTTGCCGAACACGGAAAGCTGCTCGCGGCGACCGTCGGCGACCTGGGTGATGAACGGCATGAGATTGTTCGGAATTCCGAGCGGGTTTTCGCCGATCTGGCCGCTGAGATGGGCGCCGACAGGATTGAAATAGCGCAGGATACCGAACCGCCACGCCGGATCGCTGGCGGCGACATCGCCCAGCATTTCCTCGATCATCAGCTTGGTGCGGCCATACGGGTTGACGGCGCTCGTTGGATGATCCTCGGTCAGGGGAAGAAATTGCGGCTCTCCGTAAACCGTTGCCGATGACGAGAAAATCAACTGTTTCACGCCGGAATTCGCCATGGCCGAAAGCAGCCTGTGCGTGCCGACCACATTGTTTTCGTAATAGGCCAGCGGCATCTTGTTTGACTCGCCGACGGCTTTCAGTCCGGCAAAGTGAACGACGGCACTACACTTGTGCTTCTTAAGTATTTCTTCAAGCTTATTCTGGTCGCGGATATCGGCGATCTCACAGGGGACCTTGCGGCCGGTGATCGCCTCGATCCTCTGCAGGCTGACATCGCTTGAATTCGACAAATTATCAATAACGACAATGTCGTATCCGGCCTCGAGGAACGCGACGCAGCAGTGTGAACCGATGTAGCCGGCGCCGCCGGTGATGAGTACTGTCATATGACCCCCGTCTTGTCACAGAATTGGTTATATAACGTATAACCGATGAAAGTTTTTTAAAATCGGTCCTTTGTCTAAAATGTGGCGGATAAATATTTAAATAATTCAAATTTATACTTAAATTTGCTGTTTAGTGCTGTGGTCCAGATTTCCGGAAATCAAGAGGACCATGCCTCTCTGTTCTCAAGGGCGAGAAGATCCGGCTTCCGCTTTTTTGGGTCCAGGCGGCTGAGTGCGCGGGACCGTCACCCGCTTGCCTTCGTGTCCGGCAAGGTGGTGAAGGCCTCTCCAACCACGTCGATTGCCTCTGCGGGCGCCGTGCGCGCGTGAATGAGGAACCAGTCGAACCGGATTTGGTCTGATCCAAATTCGGCAATGTCAATATCTGCCGCATGGGCGGAGGCCGCGATGCATACGCTGGGAAGAATGGAAGCGCCCAGGCCCTGAGAAACCATCTGACAAATCAGTTCGGTCGATTCGATCTTGACCGCCTTGCCGGGGAAGGATTTGCCGCGTTCGAAAAACAGATCGTATTCCCAGCCTGGTTCCGGCCTCAGGCCGTAAGTCAGAAAGGTTTTGCCGGCAAAATGCAGCGGTGCCACCGTTTCGCCCGCGCACGGGCCATCGCCCTTCGGGAAGATGGCGACCAGCCTGTCGCTTGCCGCGAACCGGCGCGGAATGTCGGGGTTGGCCGGCGCACCCGGCAGAAAGGCGAGATCGGCCTTCCCGCCGGCGATTGCGGAAATCAACTGTTCGTTCGCCATCCTTGCCAGTTGCACGGAGACGCCGGGCAAGGCGTCCTGGAACAAACGGATGAGATGCATGGATAGCCCCGGAGGGTCGAAATGGCCGAGGGCAAGGGTCAGCTGCCTGGTGTTCCGCTTGCCTTGCCAGATGGCATCACTTTCCGCCTGCCGCATCAAGGGCAGGGAGGACTGTCCAGCCCTTGCCACCGTTTCGCCGGCGTCGGTCAGTTCCAGACTGCGTCCGTTCTTTTGCGCCAGCGCGACACCGAGGCGCCTTTCCGCTTCGCGCAGCCTTTGCGTTGCCGCCGACTGGGTGATCCCCAGGGACGCCGCCGCAGAAGACAGCGTGTCCTGATCCTTGAGTGCGCAAATGAGGGACCAGTGCGCGATATCCAGCATATGCATTAGCGGACCTAATGTATTTTTCTTGAAAACCTATTTTACTCCTCGTTTTGGTGATGTCATTCATTTTCAGATCTGATTTTTTGAGCGGGTTGCGCAAATGAGACATGACAACGAAACAGCGGCGCTTGCCGTGCTGGCCTGCGTCGATCTGGATGCCTGGCCGATCCATGAACCGGATGGGGCAGGTTACGCGCGAAAAGTCGCCGGCGTGCGCGAGGACCTGCGGACCGTCGGGTGCGCACGCATCGGCGGGTTCATCCGTCCGGACTACCGGCAGGTGTTTCATGAGGAGGTCAATGGTGTCGCGCCGAGTGCCCACTTTTCGACCTCTTCGATCAATCCCTACTTCACACCCGACGATCCGGATCTGCCTGCCAGCCACCCGCGGCGCCGGTACTCGGAAAACACCAATGGTTTCGTCGCCATGGACCGGTTCGAGCAAAACGGTCTGAGCCTGTCGCTCTATAGGAACGGCGCATTTCAGCGTTTCATCGCGGATTGTCTGGAAGAAGAGAGGCTGTTTACCTTCGACGACCCGCTTGCAGGTGTGGTTGTCAATGTCATGAAGGAAGGCCAGCAGCTCGCCTGGCACTATGACACCAACGAATTCATCGTCAGCCTGCTGACCAGAAAGCCCGACGAGGGCGGCGCCTTTGAATATGTGCCGGACCTCCGTCAGCCAGGTGCGGAGTGCTACGACGAGGTCGAGAAGGTGCTCGACGGCGAGTCAGACCGGGTACGCAGCCTGTCGCTCGAATTGGGTGATCTTCAGATTTTCAAGGGCCGGTTTTCCCTTCATCGGGTCGTGAAAGGCAAGGGCGAGCGCCACACCGTGATTTTCGGATATGCAAAGGAGCCCGGTTTCATCGGGCGTGTCGAGAGAACCCGCAAGGTCCACAACCGCGTGACCCAGGCCCATATCGATGCGGAAAAACACGCGCGAAACGACGGTCTTGCGGACTGATGACAAGCCGGGCGATTTCCTGCCCTCGTCATGCCGGACACGGGAGCAGGCGGTTTCTGCTCCTCAAAACGACTGCTGCCGGAAACGGTTTCCCGGTTCCGGCAGGTCAGTCGGTGATCTTTGTCGGTGAGGGTTATGGATTGACCACGACGTAGACCGTCGTTCCATCCTGCGTGACGGCCTGGTAGTAGACACCGCCGCAGTTGTAATAGGCGTTATAGGGTGTGCAGCCGGAAATGTTGTGGCGGCGGTTTACCCTGCGCGATGTTCTGCGGGCTGTCCGGCGGGCCGCGTTCTGCGAGGCGGTCTGCGCGCTGGCTTCACCAACCTTGAACGAAAGGGAGCCCGTGGAGTGCGGGGTCGGCAGGTCGACGTTGCCGACGTAACCGATGGAGAAGGCGGCGGCTGCGAGGGTGAGTGCCTTGGCGTTCATTTCATGTTTCCTTTGATGTGGGTGCCGGGCCATTGTCTCTTGTCAGCCCGCGGCAGCTTGAAGTCTGGTTCGTGTTGTTTGGCAGTCGGGAAATCAGTTGTTGTTTTCGTAGGCGTTTTCAGCTGCCTCATGGCGGCGGTTGACGCGTCTCGACGTGCGCCGCGACGTCCGGCGCGCAGCGTTCTGCGAGGCGGTTTGCGCGTTGGCTTCGCTCATCTGCAGCGTGACCGGGCCCCCTGTTGCGAGGGAAGACATGTTGACTTCGCTGACATAACCGACCGAGAAGGCGATCGCTGCGAGGGTGAGTGCTCTGAATTTCATTTGTCTGCTCCTTGGCTGTTCAACCGCCCCCCAAAAGGGCAGTTCGTTTGTTGACAAGCCGAATATGGTTGAAAGAACGGGGGGCTTCTTTAGGCGTCTGGCCATGTGTTTATTCGTTCTGGCCAAAGTGCGCGCCGATGTCCGAAAGGGATGGTTCGCGCGAGAAACGTTTTCCACGAAAGCCTAAAAAGTTAATTCGGTCATATGGTTACAAAGCGCTGGTTCGCCCGGATCTGGCCGTGAGGTTGATGACGCAGGCGCAAAGGCACAAAGGCTCCCGGTGGATGCCGGGAGCCTTTGTGTGTCTTTGAGAAGCCTGGACGGGGATCAGTGCCCGGAGCCGGCAAGACCGATGCCGGATGCCAGTCCCAGCCAGGCCCTGATGCGCAATCCGACTGCCTTGATGATCCCGAGGGCCTCGATCACGTGTGCCGTAACGCTGCCTTCCAGCGGGCCTTCCAAATGCGTCGTGTATGTCTGGACCAGGCAGCCGCTGCCGGGAACAAGTAGCTCCTGATGCTCCGGGTGGACAAGGTCGAGATGCGCCACAATCTGTCCGCGCTTGACCCGTTCGGCCGGTTCCATCAGGCGGTTTGTCGGTGCCAGCTGACCGGACGCAATCGGTTCCTGGATCCGGGTGATGCGGGCCGGCAGAACCGTGTTGGTCATCGCGATGTTGAAGTTGCTTTCGCAAGCGATTTCAGCGGCCATGCCTTCATAGAGTTCGGTGCGGGAGACCTGCGAGAAGCCGGCAACGATCCGTCCCTTCTGCTTCGGCGTGCGGTCCGGCACAATCATCATGGCGGGGCTGATGGCAGCCTGGGCTGCCCGGGCGCCGACACTCAACGTCAGCTGCTCGACGGTCCCGTCGACGAAGCTGTGTACCCGGGTCTTGGATAGTTCCACCTCGGCCTGCTTCAACGATGCCTTTGCGCTTTCAAGCTGTGCCGGCAGGATGTTGTTCGCCTGGATCTTCGCCGTGGCCAGTTTGCTCTCTGCGGCATCGACTTCTGCCTTGCGGGTGTCGCGCTGCGACATCGCACGCTCCATCTGGCTGTGCTGGTAGGCTGCGGACCCGCGGGCCTGCAATTCGCGATGGTCGGCCAGGGTCAGTTCGGCCTGCTTGAGTGCGGATTGTGCCGCAGCAAGCGACGCTTCCGCCGTCTCGACGTCCATATGCGCGGCGACGATTGCTGCCTCGACTTCCTCCACCTTGCGGCGGCTGTAGTCCACTTTCGCAAGCTCTGCACTGTTCTCGATGGAGAAGAGCGGATCGCCGGTCTTCACATGATCTCCGCCTTTGACGAAGACCTCGGTGATCGTTCCGCCGGTTTCGGCAACGACCGGAACCGTGCGGTAGGGGACGAGGCCCGTGTAGGATTTGGGATAGTAGTAGAAGACCGCGAAGAAGACGATCAGGGCGAGGACGAACCACAGGAACAGGGCCCGGTGGACGTTGTAGAGCGTGACGGGCATGCCGCGCCAGCGCAGATACATGACCCGCAGAACAAACGGGAACGAAGTTACAAGTATCTCGATCATTTTGCTGTCTCCCTAACGGCGGTTTCTTCTTCTTCGGGACGCCACCACAGCATGAAGTCCCGTGCGATCGCGGTCATGATGAGAGCGGCAGGAAGCAGGATGCTGAAATGGTCGAGCGCCGGCATGATTTCGTAGGCGAGGGCAACCGTCAGCATGGTCGGGATGGTCGTGCGCAACGGCGTGCCCTTGGCGCGATGCTCCGCGTAGTGATCGAACTGCGAATAGATATGGATGAGCAGGAAGATAGCGAGCAGGAAGACGATCAGTCCAACCCAAGTGTAGGTGTCGGTTTCTCCCGGCGGCACCCACCATCTCGGTTCGCCGCTGGAGGCCGCGGCTGATGTTGTCATTGCGCCGAGGGCAAGAAGCGCCGGCAATACGAGCTTTTTCACGATATGTGTCCTTTGCTTTTCCGGTAAAAAGCCACCCCCCAAGGGCAGCATGTTCCGTTCACGAGGCTCAGATGGTGAAAAGTCGTGGGCCGATCTTTTGAGCTCTGGCCACGTGTTTCCTTTTTCTGGACAATCAGGCAGCATCGACCGGCCGGAAAGACGGCAAGGACAGAAGAGAAGGGTGTTTCGGTAGCATGCCGAAGTTAAGCGCATACCGGCTCAAACACGTGGCCCGGGTCTATTCGCAAGAGCCCGGAGATCCCCGGCCCTTCGAGGACCTTCTGAGCGACCTTGGGATCGATCCGGCAATCCTTACAGACCCTGAGGCGCGGATCGAACTGTCGGCCGAGGCGGCTGCGGTGACCCTTGCATGTGATGCGCTCGGTGATCAGACCTTTGCGGCGCGGACCGGTCTTGCCACGCCCGGAGCGAAAACGCTTCTCGCCTATCTTGCCAATGCCAGCGCAACAGTCGGGCAAGTTCTCGAGTTTGCGCAAAAGTACTACGCGCTCGAAGACCCGCACCTGACATTCAGGCTGGTCACTGCCGAAGAAGGGCCGATTGTTGCGCTTGAAACGGCGGTGCTCTCCGGGCATCAGGCCCCGCGCCACCGCGAGCTTCTGGTTTTCGGAATGTACAAACGGATCACCCAGATCGCCGGTCCGGACTACGGACCCCTGACGATTTATCTGGACAGCAATGACGCCGCCCATTGCAGCAGATTGGCGGAGCATGTCGACTGCGACGTTGTTCACGGGCAGTCGATGAGCGGTGTCCAACTGCCAGCCGGCGGCCTGCACTATCCGATCCCGACATTCGATTCAGCCCTGCTCGATCACCTGCGCGCGCACGGAGACGCGCGGCTGGAGCAGATGCCGAAGGAAAACGCCAGCCTTTCGGAGAAGGTCGTTGCGCTGGTGCGCCAGCAGTTGCCCGGTCACCTGCCAAGCGGAGACGAGGTTGCCGAGCAGCTCTTCATGACGCGCCGGACCCTGACGCGGCGTCTTGGCGCGGAAGGAACAAGCTACAAGGCGCTTGCCGAAGCGGCGAGATGCGATCTGGCGAAAAGCCTCCTGAAAGGCCAGAGCAGCATTGCGCAAGTTGCCTTTCTGCTCGATTTCTCAGATCAAGCCGCTTTCTCGGTTGCGTTCAAACGCTGGACCGGGACAACACCCGCGCAGTTCAAACGCGCGAGCATGTGATCGGTCCCGGAAGTCCTCGTCCTCCTCCCAAGCAGGTCCAGCTTCACAGACCGTGCCATCGGTCCAATGCCGTGGCGCGGCGCTCCGCAATTGGTCTTGCCGAAACGGGATGTCCGCGCGCAGCGCCCGTTGATTTCGCAGGCATAGGGCTCCGGTCCGGCCGGTTCAGGGTTCGGATGTGCGAAGTTGCAGATATCGCATTGACTAACCTAGAGTAAATTTGCCTTCAAATGAATTCGTGACTCAATTTTTGTATGTACATGAAAAAATTTAGCTTTTTAAAGGCAAGACTTTCGTATTTGCCGACATAAAATCTGAAAACAATCAAAATTCTAGGTATGATTTAGTTTGTCTATTTCTTGGAATACTGAAGAGTTTCCAGTTTTGTTGAGAGTTTTGAGAAAAGAGGTAAAATAAGCCGTCAAAATAAGGGAGCTTCGGCTCTTGCCCGGCAAGGCAGCCATTCTTGCCGGATCAGGAACCGCGCGGTCGATCATGGGGGAGACGATGGCCGGGAAGAAATCCTTTGCAGTTGTTCTGATCAAGCCGTCGCATTACGACGACGATGGCTACGTCATTCAGTGGTGGAATTCCTCGATACCGTCCAATTCGCTGGCCTCGGTTTACGGACTCATCCGGGATGCTGCGGAAGCCGAGGTCCTCGGCCCCGATGTCGCCTTCGACCTCACCGCCCACGATGAAACCAACACCATACTCAAGATAGACAAGATCATAAGGCGTATTCAGGCCGCCGACGGCGGCTTCGTCGGACTTGTCGGTGTGCAGTCGAACCAGTTTCCACGGGCCCTGGATCTCACGCGCCAGTTCCGGGCGGCGGACGTGCCGGTTGTGATCGGTGGTTTCCACGCGGCCGGCTGCCTCGCCATGTTGCCCGAAACGCCTCCGGAAATTGTTGAGGCACAGCAATTGGGCGCAACCATCTATGCTGGCGAGGCCGAGGGGCGGATGGGAGATCTGTTGCGCGACATCTGGACCGGCGCGCCGCCGCCGCTCTACAACCTCATGCACGATATGCCGGACATGGCAGGTGCCTCCCTGCCGTTCCTGCCGAGCACGACAATCCAGGAGACCGCAGGCCACTACACGAGTTTCGATTCGGGCCGGGGCTGTCCGTTTCAGTGCTCTTTTTGCACGATCATCAATGTGCAGGGCCGGAAATCGCGTTTCCGGACGCCGGATGACATTGAAGCGATCATCCGGCAGAACCACGCCCAAGGCATCAAGCGGTTCTTCATCACCGACGACAATTTCGCGCGCAACAAGAACTGGAAAGCCATTCTGGAACGGCTGATCCATTTGCGCGAAAAGGCCAAACTGAGGTTCAAATTCATCATCCAGGTGGACACGCTGTGCCATCGGCTCGACGGTTTCATCGAAATGGCCGCGCGCGCGGGCTGCAACCGCGTTTTTATCGGGCTTGAGAATATCGACCCGGACGCGCTGATGGCCGCCAAGAAGCGCCAGAACAAGATCTGGGAATACCGGAAGATGCTGCAGGCCTGGAAGGATGTCGGCGTTGTTACCTATGCCGGTTACATTCTCGGATTTCCGGACGATACACCGGAGAAGATCAGCCGCAATCTGGAGATTATCAAAAGGGAACTGCCGCTCGACCTGATTGAATTCTTCTATCTTACGCCTTTGCCCGGCTCCGAAGACCACCAGCAGCTTGCGGCCAGGAACGTCTGGATGGATCCGGACATCAACAAATATGATCTCAACCACCGGGTCGCACACCACCCGGTCATGAGCGATGCGGAGTGGGAGCAGGTCTACCTGGATTGCTGGAAACAGTTCTATTGCGCGGAGCACGTCGAGACCGTGCTGCGCCGCGGGGCCGCGAGAGGACTGAAAACCTACCAGCTGATGCTCGGTCTGGGCGCATTTTACGGATCCATTTTCATCGAAAAGGTGCATCCGCTGGAAGCGGGTGTCATCCGGCGCAAGGCAAGACGCCACCGCCGTCACGGTATGAAGATTGAAAACCCGCTGTTGTTCTATCCGCGCCGGTTCGCCGAACAGCTGATCAGCATTGCCTCTTGGGGATGGCTTTATCTGAAGTTTTCAAGCATTCATCGCAGGGTGCTGAAGGATCCGGATCGCCTTGCCTATTCCGACCTCGCTTTGACGCCGGTTTCGGACGCGGAAGAAAACGAGCTCGACTTGATCAAGGTTTTCGAGGGGTCCATTCCCAATACCTACGGAGCACCGGTTGCCAGGCCGCAAAAGGAAGACATGGCGGAGCCAAAGGCACAGTCGGGTTAAAGGTCACTTGCAGGGGGGGCTGATCCCAAGCCGCAAGATGCAACATGGCCCTGAACGTTCCCACAGGCCTGACCGGCCTTTCGCCGATGGCCGTCCCGGTCCACCTTGCGGATCAGGCCGTCTTTCCGTTCGCGCTCGCGCGGCACCGGGACAACGCTTCGTGATTCAAATGCGCGTGCCGCGATCAGTCCACGTCCGCAAGCCGCTGCTTTTCCGTCGCCGGGTCCAGCGCATCGCCGAAGCCAGATGTGCTCAGCCAGGTTTCCAGCGCCTCCAGCGAGGAGGCCGGAGCAAAGGTGCCTGCCTGATCGTGGCTGGCGGCGATCGCTATCTTCGGGCGCCAGGTATCGTTCACGCGGCAGGCGACCGAAACGATGGACGGCCCGTTCGCCGCTTCGTAGTCGAACTCCCGGCAAAGCGTGTTGTCTGCATCGACGAAGGATGCGATCACGTTCAGCGTAGCGCCCGATCCGAGCACCGAGCTGCTGCCGGATGCCGCGCCGGACAGGGTGACGGCAATTTCCGGGTCCGCCAGAGCCGCCAGTCCGAATGGCGGTTCCGTCTGCGGCCCGCCGAACGGTCCGAGTGCCGCACCAGCCGCAACACCGATCGCAAGCGTGATGGACGCGGCGAGCGCCGCCGGCCATTGGTTCGCCCAGCGTCGTTGCGGAAGCTGCACGACATTGTCCTGTTCCACGTGATCCGACCGCTCGGCATCCTTTTCCAGAATTGAAGATATTTTCTGGGCCAGGGCATCGGGAACCGGTGGCAATTCGGCTGCCGCAGCCTTGAGCTGCCTCGCGGTGTCCGTGAAAAGGCGGATCTTTTCCTGCAAGGCCGGGTCTGCAAGCGCTGCCCGTTCCACTTTCCGAGCTTCGGCGTCCGGCAACTGGCCGTCCGCGTAGGCCATGATGAGTTCGTCGGTCATCTTCGTTTCATCCATCATTGTTCTCGTCCTATGCGGAAACGTTGCGTCGCTCACTTTATTCCGGTCTTCGATGCGATTGCCGTGCGTGCCCTCGACAAACGGCTCATGATCGTGCCCTTGGGAATGTTCAGGATGTCCGCTGCCTCGGCGTAGCTCAGCTCCTCGAAACAGACAAGAACAACCACTTCCCGCTGTTCGAGCGGGAGTTGGTCCACGGCGGCAAGGACAGTTGCCACCATGAGCCGGGTCTCGCCCCGGTGGCTGTCCTCGCCGCCAAGGTCAGGTGCCTCGTGTATGTCCAGTTCCTGTCCACGCACTTTCTGCTTTCGAACCATGTCGATCCAGGCGTTCCTGAGGATGCGGAACAGCCAGAATTCGATACGGGAGGCCGGGTCAAAGCTCTTGCGGGCAACGAGCGCCCGCTCAACCGTAATCTGGACAAGATCATCGGCAACGTGTGCCGAGCGGCAAAGCGAAAGCGCAAATCGTCTCAAGTTGGGTAGTTTCTCAGTCAGGGCAGTATGAAAACAATCCGGCATTCCGCAACCTTCTTGGAAATCAGGCACCCGATGGAATTTTCGGGCGGCTCAAACGTAATTGAGATGAATACGATTGACGCACCGGTTTATTCCCGAAAAAAGTGCGTTGCTTGAAAGGACCCGACATGATCCGCCTGATCGCCTTTGGTTTTGCCCTTTTTCTTGTGTTGCCCTCGACCGTCCAATGGCCGACTGACGGCCTGCATCCACCGGCTGCCTTTGCCGACGACGATGATGGCGACAGCGATAGCGACAATGACAATGACAACGACAGCGACGATGACGACAATGACAGCGATGAGGGAGGCGGACAAGGTGCCGGTCATGGCGGGCAGGGTCGCTCGGGATCAAATGCCACCGGGTCTTCC
Organism: Pseudomonadota bacterium; assembly: GCA_039818365.1. GTDB lineage: Bacteria > Pseudomonadota > Alphaproteobacteria > Rhizobiales > Stappiaceae > Roseibium. The sequence continues at coordinate 38,655 of JBCBUA010000001.1, read as the reverse complement.
GGCGCGGGTGCCGGCCGCATGTTCGCACCTATCAGGCGCTTGTTCGGCGGCCGGGAGCAACGGCCTGCGGCACCACGCAGACTGGCATCGCCACCCGTCCTCTTCGTCTCCGGCGAGATCATCGTTCTCAACATCAGTTCCACGGATCTGCAAAGCCTTCTCGATGAGGGATACCGGGTGTTGGAGCAGCGGTCGGCGGCCGGCGGACAAACCTACTATCGCCTGGCTGTTCCGGACGGGCTTGCGCTGCCGGATGCGCGGGACGCGGTGCGGGCGCTGCCGTCGGGACAGAACACGGATTTCAACCACTATTACAGACCGGAGCGGGGCGCTGCCGCGTGTCAGGGAGAGACCTGTCCCGCCTTTGAACTTGTGGGGTGGCCCGGGGTCACGCGGCAAACGGATCTCGCCTGCTCCAATGTCGGCGCCATCGGCATCATCGATACGGGCATAAATGACCGGCACCCGGTCTTCAGCGGATCGGACATGACCGTTTTGCGTCTGGCGGACGAAACGCTCCCGGCTTCGAAGGCGAGCCACGGAACCGCCGTTGCCGCGTTGCTTGTCGGGCAGCCGGAGACACGGGTGCGCGGACTTCTGCCGGATGCCCGGCTGGTTGCGGTCGATGCTTTCCACCGCGCCGGCCGCGACGAGCGGGCCGACGCCTTCACGCTCGTCGAAGCGCTCTATACGCTGTCCGCGGAAGACGTGACGGTGGTCAATCTCAGTCTCACCGGGCCGGAAAACAGCGTGGTGAGAGCGGCGATCCAGGATCTCTCAAACGGCGAGGGCATCGTGTTCGCGGCAGCGGCGGGCAATGGCGGGCCGGCCGCAGACCCGGTCTATCCTGCCGCCTATGATGAGGTTCTTGCTGTGACGGCGGTGGACCGCAACAAACGTGTCTACCGGCGCGCCAACCGGGGTGATTATGTCGATCTCGCCGCTCCTGGTGTGAACGTGTGGACAGCGGCTTCGGTCAAGGGGGCCAAGTGGCGGACCGGGACATCCTTCGCAGTGCCCTTTGTTTCAGGCGCTGCCGCGATCGTGCGGGCAAAGCACCCAGAAAAAACCCCTGCGGAGATCCATGACATATTGCGGGAGGCTGCAGCAGATCTGGGCGATCCGGGCCATGACCCCGTCTATGGCCACGGTTTGCTGCAAATGGAGGGATTGTGCTGACAAGGCAAGGAGCGGGCCTGCCGCGCCCGCCCCGCCCTCTTGGAAGCCATGTGAACTTCGCCCCCGATTTCTTCAGGATGAGGCGATCCTTTGTCTTTGCGCCAGCAGGACCAGTGTCGTGCCGCGCAGCCTGGCCTGTTCCTGCAAGTTTTCAAGCAGATCTTTCTCGCCGAGCAGGCCATCATCGTGGACCACGAGAAGCCGCGGCCGCCTGAGCAGCGCGCGCGCGATGCGGATGCGGATCTGGTCTTTGCCGGACTGCGCACGGGAAGCGGCTTCCGTCCTGGCTGGAACCAGCCCGGGGAGCTTTCCGAGAATTTCCTCTTGCCGTGTTCCGGCCCTTGTCCGGGATCCAAATAGAACGGCTGGCGCGTTCTTCCGATAGACCGGAATTCCGTTGACCGGCGAGACCAGCGTCACACTGCGCCAGAGGGCCTTGCGGTCCATGTCTGCAAATGTCTGACCGTCAAGCCGAATATTCTGCTGGGCGCCACCCCGTGTCAGACCGCAAAGGCTCAAGGCGAGATGATGCCGGTCCGTCGGGTCCTCAAGTCTCAGCCAGGTGCATGCACCGGATTTGATCCGTACCGTCAACAGATCCCCGGACGGGAGCCGCAGACCGGATATGTCGATCGGCTGGGTCCAATCGGGCTCCTTGCCCGCGCCGGCTTCCACAGGCGCTAGTGCGTCGGTACCGAAAACCCGGTCGAGTTTTTCGCGCGCGACCTTGTTGGCCTCATAATATTCAAGGCCCGAGGCGCCGGCCTCAAGCTGGGTTGCCAGAAAGGCAAAAATCAGCAGGAACTGCGCGATTGCATCCGGGTCGAGCGCGCCGGAAAGCGTGTAGGCTGCAACGGCGGCCGGAAAGGTCGCCCGGCTTGCGGCCTTCATCGTCGCCGACCAGGTGGCGCGGGCTACGAGCAACGAACAGACTTCTTCGCTTCGTCTTGAGAGCCTGTTGAGAACAGGCGCCAGTTTTCCGTGAAGCAGAAGGGGAAGGCGTTCGGGAAGTGTTTTTCCGAGCAAAATTGCAATGGCCCCCCGTTTTTGCCGGGACTTCCGGATGCTGCTGCGCAGGCCGGGCAGCGCCAGCCCGGTTCCCAGCACCCAGACCAGAAGGCAGACGCTTAGGGGCAACAGGTATGCCGGGCTTGCCAGTCCAATCCATCCTGCAAGCGTTATCAGCGTTGCGCACAGGGTCACGAGTGCGAGCAATCCTCTTGATAACCACAGTTTCACGGCACCCAGGTCGTTCACGAGCCTGGTGAGCGACAGGCCCGTTGACGGCGGTTTGCCGTCGAAAGGAAAGAGCAGGACGTGGCGTGCATAGGCCAATCTCACATCGTGCACATAAGAGAGCGCGAACCGTTCGGCGCCGTGGCTCTGCAGAACGAATGCGCCCAGCGTGACAAGGCCGGAGACGCAGAGCACGCTCAAAACGGGAAAGCCGTGGATTTGAGGCTGACCGGTCAGCAGAGCTGCCGAGGCGGTCGACAAGATGATTGCGCCCAATGTCTGCACGAAACCGGTCAGGACAAGCCAGGCGCAGACAAGGCCGCGCCGGGCATTCCAGACAGGTGGAAGGCCCGGCAATGGGGGCCGGTGGCTCATATCACTGAGCCACCGCGAGTTGGCCGGAGAGCGTCTGCTCCATGATGCCGGAAACAGTGGTCGGGTTCTGCAGGTCGGCCAGCGAGAATGCGGGAACGTCGACATTCATGACGATTTCACGCACGGCCAGCGGTGACTGCATGACGGCACCGGAGACCCCGAGCACACGATAGTCCAGCTGCTGCAGGCTGTTCACGCCGGCAACGGCGCCCAGCGCATCTCCCGCAGCGAAGACAACACCGTCGAAAAGAGCGTGCATCAAGGGGCTGGACGCGATCTGGCGGGTCTCGTCCTGAAACAGGCCGTCGGCGATCTCGACAACCGCGACATCGCATTGGGACCTGTAAAGGGTCCGCAGAAGATTGCGGGTCGTGGCCACGATCTTGTCGAGCGGTGTGCCAAAGGTTGTCGCAAGCCCGCCGTCGGTGAAATCAAGGACTTCGGCCGCGCCGGAATCATGCATCAGCCAGGGATCGCCACCGGCGGCGGTTCCGGTGATCTTCAGCGCTCCGACCTTGTAACCGCTTTTTGCGAAGCCCCTGACCAGCGAGGCAGCTGTTGCCGTCTTGCCGGCATTCATGGATGTGCCGAATACGCCGAACACCGTGGACGGCATGGAGCATGCGACCGTCGGCACCGCGTAGTCCGCGAGGTTGAGGGCCGTGCCGTCGGCTCGGCACAGGATGCCGACCGGTTCGACCCCCGTTGGCCCGGACAGCTTGTCATGCCAGGAGGCTGCCTTCGCGGCAATGCCGCCTGCGGCCACCATGTGGCAGGGCTCCAGTGCTTCGGGCACATAGGCCTCGTACTGGTCAGGGGCATATCTGTTGCCGAACGCGAGCAGCACCTCGTCACCTTTATGCAGCGTGGCCTTCCGGCCATTGGGCAGTTCGATCCGCTTGTGCGAACCGAGCGTCTGGACGCGCGCCAGAACAATGTCGCCCGGTTTCGGCGTCGCGGCCTTGGTTGCAAGATGGCTATAGTCGGCGAAATTCACGCGGCGCACCGCGTAGGATTTTTTGGCGGCTGTCAGTCGGGCGGGAGCAATCGGTTCCATGTCTGTCTCTCTCAACGTTTGCTGCGACCGCGACGCTGCGGTCATTTGAGAAACGGACCCGCATCGGAAAAATTCCAGAGATCCCGATTTTTTTGAAAGGGATAAATCGAGGCATGCCGCGCGCGCGGTTGCGCGGGGCCGGAAAACGTGCTTGAGCCTTGGCACGAAACCGTTCCCCCGGGATCCTCAAGAGCCTGGGAACCGGACGAAGCGAATGTGCGGTGATTGGCACCGAGTTGTGGTATCGAGGTCCGGCGCAGTCGCCCTGGGTCTTGAAGAAGAAAGAGACGTCGGTAAGCGGTTCGGGATCGAGCGCGCTTGCAAGCGCCGGCAAGGAAAGCGAGACAAAGTTGACGAAGACGATTGCCTCTGAAGATCTGCAATTTTCCATCTTGCGCCATCTGAAGAAGTCGCTTGGCAAGGATACGGCGAACGCGACCCTTTATGACTGGCGCACGTCCTTGTCCCTGGCCTTGCGTGACCTCGTCGTCGATCCCTGGTTTCAGTCCACCCGGAAAACCTACGAAGCTGCCGGAAAACGGGTCTATTATCTCTCCATGGAGTTCCTGATCGGCCGTCTCCTTGAGGATGTTGCGGTCAATCTCGGGGCTGAAAGCGCCTCACGGGCGGCTCTTGAAAGTCTTGGGCTCGACTACGACGAGGTGGTTCACGACGAACCGGATGCCGCGCTCGGCAATGGCGGGCTTGGACGGCTTGCCGCCTGTTTTCTCGACAGTCTTTCGACGCTTGGCATCCCGGCCTACGGGTACGGTATCCGGTACGAACACGGCCTGTTCGAGCAACATTTTGAAAACGGGCGTCAGATCGAAGTGGCCGAAGGGTGGCTGTCACAACGGCACACGTGGGAGTTCGAGCGACCGGAGGTCAATTATCCGGTCGGTTTCGGCGGACATGTCAACGGAACGTGGGAGCCCGCCGAAACGGTGATCGCCAACGCCTATGACACACCGATCCTCGGCTGGAAGGCGCGCTGGGCCAACACGCTGCGGCTCTGGTCCGCCAAACCGACCGTTCTGTTCGATCTGGGCAGTTTCAACCGCGGCGACCTGGTGGGCGCGGTCGTCCCGGAAGCCCTGGCGCGGGCGATTTCGAGAGTGCTTTATCCCGACGACACGACGGAAGCCGGCAAGGAACTCCGGTTGAAGCAGGAGTATTTTTTCACCTCCGCGTCGTTGCAGGACATTGTTCGCCGCTTCAAGTCGGAGGGCTTCGACATCGAAACCCTTCCGGATCACGTTGCCATCCAGCTCAACGACACGCATCCGGCCATTGCGGGACCCGAACTGGTCCGGCTCCTGGTTGACGAGAACAGTGTCGAGATGACCAAGGCCATCGAAATCGCGAAGGCCTGCCTCGCCTATACCAACCACACCCTGCTGCCGGAAGCGCTTGAACGGTGGGATCTCGGCCTGTTTGCGCGCACGCTGCCGCGGCACCTGCAGATCATCGAGGTCATCGAAGAAGCGCATCTGTCCGCGACGGGCAGTCATGTCCGGATCATCGAGGACCACGCCGTCAAGATGGGCGAGCTTGCCTTCGTGATGGCGCATCGGGTCAACGGCGTGTCGGCGCTGCACTCGGAGCTGGTGAAGAAAACGGTTTTTCACGATCTGAACCAGACCTACCCGGACCGGATCATCAACCAGACAAACGGCGTCACGCCGCGCCGCTGGCTCTATAGCTGCAATCCGCCGCTCCGCTCCCTGATCAGCAAGACGATCGGGGAAGGGTGGGTCGACGATCTGGAACAGCTGAGCCAGCTTGAACCGCACATTGCCGACGCTGGTTTTCTGGATGCCTTCATGGCTGCGAAGCGGGCGAACAAGGAACGGCTCGCACGATGGTTTGCCGAGAAGACCGACCTGCAGATCGATCCGTCTGCCATGTTCGATGTACAGATCAAGCGGATCCATGAATATAAACGCCAGTTCATGAACATTCTGGAGACCATCGCGCACTGGAATGAGATCAGGGACAACCCGAATGGCGACTGGACACCGAGGCTGAAGATCTTTGGCGGCAAGGCCGCACCCGGCTATGTCGTGGCAAAGGAGATCATTCACCTGATCAACGACGTCGCCAGGGTGATCAATGCCGATCCGGTGACCCGGGACAGGCTGAAGGTCGTCTACCCGCCGAACTACAACGTCTCCATGGCGGAAGTCCTGATACCGGCTGCCGACCTTTCGGAACAGATTTCCACCGCCGGGAAGGAGGCCTCCGGCACGGGCAACATGAAGTTCGCGCTTAATGGCGCCCTGACGATCGGCACGCTTGACGGCGCCAATGTGGAGATCCGCGAGCGGGTCGGTGCGGACAATTTCTTCCTGTTCGGCCTGACGGCCGAGCAGGTGGTGGAGCGCCGGAACCAGCACGACTATTCGCGTGCGGCCATTGCCGCGAGCCCGCGCCTCACACGCGTGCTCAACCAGATCGCCGACGGGCTGTTTTCACCCGGCGATCCCGGGCGCTATCATGGTCTCGTGCGCCTGTTGCATGAGCATGACTATTTTCTCGTCACGTGCGACTTCGACGATTATTTCGACACCCAAAGGCAGGTCGACAGCGCCTTTGTCGATCATGCGCGCTGGGCAAGGATGGCAGCGCTGAACACGTCCCGTTCGGGATGGTTCTCGTCGGACCGGACCATAAGGGGTTATGCTGAGGACATCTGGAATACGTCGTCCCTTCTGGACAGATCGTGAGGTAGGACATGAACGCGGCCGGTCATCGCCCCTTTCAGCAGATCAGCGAAGGCAGCTTTGACGATCCCTTTTCCGTGCTGGGATTGCAGGCGACCGGCGGCAAGCAGAGCCTAACGGTCTTTCACCCGGATGCGGACGGGGTCGAGGCGGTCGACGCGAAAACCGGAGCCCGCATTGCCGTTCTTGCTCCTCATGACGTGACCGGGATCTTTCACGCTGTCACCGAGCGCGCGGACCGTTTTGACTACCGTCTGCGCTTCCGGCGCGGTGGCGACACCTGGGAAGCGGATGACGCCTACCGGTTTGGCCCCGTGCTCGGAGAACTCGATGAATACCTGATCGGCGAAGGCTCGCATCTGCGGCTCTGGGAAAAACTGGGCGCGCATGTGATGGAGCACGAGGGCGCCCGCGGCACGCATTTTGCCGTCTGGGCTCCCAATGCACGGCGCGTTTCGCTTGTCGGAAATTTCAATTCGTGGGATGGCCGGCGGAATGTCATGCGCAGATGCGGCGGCACGGGCGTGTGGGAAATCTTCATGCCGGACCTGGAAGACGGCACCGTCTACAAGTTCGAACTGACGGATGCCGGTGGCGCTCTTCTTCCCGAAAAGGCCGACCCGTTCGGTTTCGGTTCGGAACATCCGCCCAAGACCGCGTCGGTGGTGCGCGACCTTCACCGCTACACGTGGAGCGACGACGCCTGGATGTCGTCACGCGGGGAAAGGCAGAAGATCGATCAGCCGATCTCGATCTACGAGGTGCATCTCGGGTCCTGGCGGCGCATCCCGGAAGACGGCAACCGGTCTCTTTCCTACCTTGAGCACGCCCGCGAGCTTGTTGCCTATGCAAAGGACATGGGCTTCACGCATATCGAACTGTTGCCGATTTCGGAGCATCCTTTTGACGGGTCGTGGGGCTATCAGCCGATCGGACTGTTCGCGCCGACGATCCGCTACGGAACGCTCGACGAATTCCGCGCCTTTGTCGATGCGTGTCACGACGCCGATCTCGGCCTGATCATCGACTGGGTTCCAGGGCATTTCCCCGAGGATGAACACGGTCTTGGACGGTTCGACGGCACGCCGCTCTACGAGCATGCCGATCCCAAGGAAGGCTGGCATCCCGACTGGCGGACCTACATCTACAATTACGGCCGCACGGAAGTGCAGAACTTTCTGATCGCCAATGCGCTCTACTGGATGCGCGAGCACCATATCGACGGTCTCAGGGTCGATGCGGTGGCCTCGATGCTCTACCGCGACTACTCGCGCAAGGATGGCGAATGGGTTCCGAACGAATACGGCGGACGCGAGAACCTGGAAGCGATCGACTTTCTCAAGCGTGCCAACACGCTCGTCTATGCGGACACGGACGGCGTCATGACAATTGCCGAGGAAAGCACGGCCTTTCCCGGTGTCAGCGCGCCGGTGGATGCCGGCGGTCTGGGGTTCGGCTTCAAATGGAACATGGGGTGGATGAACGACACGCTCTCCTACATGAAAGAAGACCCCGTTCATCGCAAATTCCACCACAACAAGATCGAGTTCGGGCTGCATTACGCCTTTTCTGAAAACTTCGTTCTGCCCCTGAGCCATGATGAAGTCGTGCACGGCAAGGGGTCCATTCTCGACCGGATGCCCGGGGACGGTCCCGACAAATTCGCCAACCTCAGGGCCTATTACGGCTTCATGTGGGGGCACCCCGGCAAGAAGCTGCTTTTCATGGGGTCGGAGTTCGGGCAGGGCTGGGAATGGAACCATAACGAAAGTCTCGGCTGGCACCTGCTTGAAAACGACTTGCACAAGGGGGTCCAAACCCTGGTGCGTGATCTCAACCGGCTCTATGCGCAAACGCCGGCGCTCTATGAACTCGACAGCAAGGCCGAGGGGTTTGCGTGGATGGAATCGAACGCTGACGACTCCGTCTTCGCCTGGATCCGGCGCGGCAAGCCCGGCACGCCGCCCGTGCTTGTGGTCAGCAATTTCACACCGGTCATGCGCACCGGCCGCCGGATCGGCGTTCCGCAGAAGGGAAACTGGGTCGAGCGCCTCAACACGGATGCGCAGGCCTATTGCGGGGGCGGGGCCGGAAACATGGGAGGCGTGTCGGCAGATGACGTTGCTGCCTCCGGACAACCATTTTCGCTTTGCCTTACGCTTCCGCCTTTATGTACTCTGATCTTCGAATGTGAAGCACCGGAAAGCTGACCGGGCTGGCAACAGGGGAGGAAGTGGGATGTCGATGCAGGATCAACGCAGTCTCGCGCGGCAGGCGATGGCATTTGTCCTTGCAGGTGGACGGGGCAGCCGCCTGAAGGAACTGACCGACCGGCGCGCGAAACCGGCCGTTTTTTTCGGCGGCAAGACGCGGATCATCGATTTCGCTCTCTCCAACTCCATCAACTCCGGCATCCGGCGCATCAGTGTCGCAACGCAGTACAAGGCGCACAGCCTCATTCGCCATCTGCACCGCGGCTGGGGCTTCTTCCGTCCGGAGCGCAACGAGTCCATGGATATTTTGCCGGCGTCCCAAAGGGTCAACGAAGAGAGCTGGTATCTGGGAACCGCGGATGCCGTCTACCAGAACATCGACATCATCGAAAGCTACGCTCCCAAATACATGATCGTGCTAGCCGGGGATCACATCTACAAGCAGGACTACTCCAAGATGCTGGAGCAGCATGTGAATTCCGGGGCAGAGGTCACGGTTGGCTGCATCGAGGCAACGCTGGAAGAGGCCAAGGGCTTCGGTGTCATGGCCGTCGACGAGAACGACCTGATCACGGATTTTGTCGAGAAGCCGGCTGATCCTCCGTCGATGCCGGGCAATCCGGATCTGGCGCTGTGCAGTATGGGCATTTACGTCTTCGAGACGAAGTTCCTGTTCGAAATCCTGCGCGAGGACGCGGCAGATCCAAGTTCGAGCCACGATTTCGGCAAGGACATCATTCCGAAGCTGGTCAAGAACGGCAAGGCCTTTGCCCACCCTTTCAGCCGCTCCTGCGTGCAAAGTGGCCTTGAGAAAGAACCTTACTGGCGGGATGTGGGGACGATCGATGCGTTCTGGCAAGCCAATATCGATCTGACCGATTTCACGCCCAGCCTCGATATCTACGATACCGAGTGGCCGATCTGGACCTATCAGGAGCTCAATCCGCCCGCGAAATTCATTCACAACGAGGAAGGCAGGCGCGGGCAGGCCATTTCCTCAATGGTGTCCGGCGGCTGCATCATCTCCGGTTCCAGCCTCTTGCGGTGCCTGATGTTTACGGGGGTGCGCTGCAATTCCTATTCGCGCCTGGAAGGTGTCGTGGCGATGCCGCATGTCGATATCGGGCGGAATGCACGGCTGACAAATGTCGTCATTGACAGGGGCGTCCAGATCCCGCAGGACCTCGTCGTCGGCGAAGACCCGGAAATGGATGCCAAGCGGTTCCGCCGCACGGAAAACGGTATCTGCCTGATCACGCAGCAGATGATTGACAAACTCGAGGCCTGAAGATGAACGTCCTCCTTGTTGCTTCCGAATGCGCGCCATTCGTAAAAACCGGAGGACTGGCCGATGTGGTCGGTGCGTTGCCGAAAGCCCTGGAACCCCTTGGCATCAAGAGCCGCATCATCCTGCCGCTTTACCCGGCACTGAAAGGCCTTGCCGAAACGGCGCGTTTCGAGCTGGACCTGGGTGTTCTAAACGGCAGTCCGGCGCGGCTTCTTTGCGTCGAGGCGGAAGGGATGGCGCTCATTCTCCTGGATGTGCCGGATCTCTACGACCGGGGCGCGGGTATCTATCTCAACGAAAGCGGCGAGGACTGGTCCGACAACGCGCAGCGCTTTGCGGCTCTGTGCGAAGCCGCCGTTCATGTTGCACGCAACGGGATCGAGGGCTGGTCGCCCGATATCCTGCACGCGCATGACTGGCAGGCAGGTCTCGCCCCCTGGTACCTGCGCCAGCAGGGCTCTGACATTCCGTGCGTGCTGACCATCCACAACATTGCTTTCCAGGGCCTGTTTCCTTCCGAACTGATAGAAGAACTTGATCTCGATCCGGACGGCTTTTCGCCGGAAGGCTTCGAATATTACGGCCAGATCAGCTATCTGAAGGCAGGCGTCGTCGCCTCGCGGCGCATCACCACGGTCAGTCCGACCTATGCGCGTGAGCTGATGTCGCCGGAATTCGGTATGGGGTTCGAGGGATTGCTGCAGGCGCGCAAGGCCGACCTTGCCGGAATTCTCAACGGGATCGATCTTGAGGCCTGGGACCCTGAGACCGATCCGGCGATTGCCGAGACCTACACGGCACGCGCACTCAAGCGGAAAACGGCCAATCGGGCGGCGCTCGAAAAACGGTTCAGTCTGTCTTCCAATCCCGACGCTCCCCTCTTTTGCGTGATCAGCCGTCTGACGGAACAAAAGGGTCTTGATCTGCTTCTGGACGCCTTGCCGACGCTGATCGGAAGAGGCGGCCGGCTGGCACTGCTTGGAAGCGGTGACAGCCAGCTGGAAGATGCCTTTCGCAAGGCGGCCGTTGCGCATACCGGCAGCGTCGGAACGATCATCGGCTATGACGAGAAGCTCTCCCATCTGATGCAGGCAGGGGCCGACGCGATCCTGATACCGTCGCGGTTCGAGCCTTGCGGCCTCACCCAGCTCTACGGACTTCGCTACGGGACACTTCCTGTCGTGTCGCGCACCGGCGGCCTCGCCGATACGGTGATCGACGCCAATGACGCCGCCATCAAGGCCGGCTGTGCGACAGGGTTTCAGTTTGCGCCGGTCACTGCGGGTGCGCTTGCCGATGCTATCGACCGGGCTTGTCGCCTTTTCGCGGATCGCAGGCGCTGGACTGCAGTGATGCGCAACGCCATGCGCCACCCGGTCGGCTGGGACAGCTCGGCCGCCGACTACCAAGCCCTGTTTCAGTCCCTTTTCGACAGCCGTAGAGAGGGTGCTGAATGAGCACAAGGATGCTGCCGGGATCGCCAAACCGGCTCGGTGCCCGTTTTGATGGCGAAGGCACGAATTTTTCGCTCTTTTCTGCGAACGCCCAGAAAGTGGAGCTCTGTCTTTTCTCCGGCGACGGCGCGCGCGAAACGCAGCGGATTGCCCTGCCCGAGCGCAGCGGTCCGGTCTGGCACGGCTATCTGCCGGACACGCGGCCCGGGACACTCTACGGGTACCGGGTGCACGGGCCCTATGCTCCCGAGCATGGACACCGGTTCAATCCGAACAAGCTGCTGCTGGATCCTTATGCACGCGAATTGCACGGCGCATTCCGGCACCACGAAGCCCTGCTCGGTTTCGATCCCGCTGATCCTGCCGGGGACCTTTCGTTCAGTTCGCTCGACAGTGCGGCTTACGTCCCGAAAGCGGTGGTGAGCACACCGGAGATACTTGTTCCCGATGGCGAACGGCCTCACTGCCGCCCGGACGAGATGCTTGTCTACGAAGCTCATGTGAAGGGACTGACGAAGCAGCTTGCCGGAGTTTTTGAAGATCTGCGCGGCACCTATGAAGGCCTTGCTTCGGACGCGGTGCTTGAGCACCTGCAGAAACTGGGCGTCACGTCCATCGAGCTTCTTCCCGTTCATGCATTCGTCGATGATGCCTTCCTGGCCCGGAAAGGGCTCCGGAACTACTGGGGCTACAACACGATCGGATTTTTCGTCCCCGAGCCGCGGTATCATGGCCCGGCGGGGAGGGCGGGTTTCCGCGCGATGGTGCAACGGTTCCACCAGGCGGGCATCGAGGTGATCCTGGATGTGGTCTACAATCACACCGCCGAAGGCGACCACAGGGGGCCCACGCTCAGTTTCCGCGGGATCGACAATGCCTCCTATTATCGGCTGATACAGGGGCAGTCCCGTTACTATGTGAACGACACGGGGACCGGCAACACCGTCAATGCGTCCCATCCCTTCGTGCTGCGGCTGATCCTCGACAGTCTGCGCTACTGGGTCGAGGTCATGGGGGTGGACGGCTTCCGGTTCGACCTGGCAACCACACTCGGCCGGGAGGCGCATGGCTTCGATCCGAATGGCGGATTTTTCGATGCCCTCCGGCAGGACCCGGTTCTTGCCGATGTGCATCTCATCGCAGAGCCCTGGGATATCGGTCCGGGCGGATACCAGCTTGGCCAGTTCCCGCCCGAATTCGGTGAGTGGAACGACCGGTTCCGCGACACCAGCCGGCGCTACTGGCGCGGTGACGATCACAGCACTCAGGAATTGGCCGGCTGCGTTCTGGGCTCGGCAAGCCAGTTCGACCGGGACAGCCGCCGGGCGCCGTCTTCCGTCAATCTGATTACCGCGCATGACGGCTTCACGCTGGCCGATGTGACCCGCTATTCGCAACGCCACAACCGGGCGAATGGTGAAGATGGCAGGGATGGCCACAACGCAAATTTCAGTGACAATTTCGGTGTCGAAGGCAACAGCGATGATCCACGGATCACGGCGCGCAGGTCGCGCCGTCAGCGCAACCTGCTGGCAACGCTGTTTCTGTCGCAGGGCACCCCGATGCTGCTCGCAGGCGATGAAATCGGCAACAGTCAGAACGGCAACAACAATGCCTATTGCCAGGACAATCCGATCGGTTGGATCGATTGGGAAAACCGGGACGATGCGCTTGCGGACTTCGTTGCAGGGCTTGCCAGCTTGCGCAAGAGCCACTCCAGCCTGAGGCAATCCCGGTTTTTGCACGGTGCGACGCGCGCGCTTGACGGATTGCCCGATGTCGAATGGCTCGATTTCGATTGCCGGCCACTCGACTGGCGGGACCCCGGACTGTCGTCCTTCGCCCTGATCCTCAGGGGGTCGGGTGAATGTCCGCAAGACAGCCAGGTCCACGACACGTTGCTGCTCTTGTTCAATCGCGACGAGGAGGATCTGAAGGCGCGGTTGCCCGATACGCCCGAGGGCTTCTACTGGCGGCTCGAACTTGATACGTCGGCTGCAGATGCCTTCCCGAAAACCGATGCAGGTGCAGAGGCGGCTCCTGTTCAGGGACAATCGGTCGTGGTGCTTGCGCTGATGGCGCCGGGCGGCCCGACATGAGCGGGTCGGCCCTACACGAACTGGCCGGGCTGTGTGGAGTGCTTCCTGCATTTCACGATCTGGACGGCAACGAGCACCGGACCAACGACGATACGCGGCGCGCAATGCTCAGGGCGATGCATCTCGAGGCTGAAACCGAGCGGGACGCGGAACGGTCCCTGGAACGTCTGAGGTCGGAACGGGACGCCCATATCGTGTCGCCCGAGTTCGTTGTCACTGCGGGACATGGCGCACTCATTCCCGTCCGGACAGCCTGTGACTGGTCCCTGTGTGCAGAAGACGGACAGGTGATCGCGCAAGGGTTTGCCGAGCATCACGTGGACCTGCCAGCCCTGGAGGTGGGCGTTTATCACCTGATGGTCGCATCCGGTGATCTTGCCCAGACGGCGCTCGTCCCGGCCGCCCCGGCGCAGACACCATCGCTCGCCTCACGACTTGGCAAAGAATGCGCCTGGGGCGTGACCGCCGCGCTTTACGGTCTGAAATCGGAGCGCAATCTTGGTCTGGGCGACTATGCCGACCTCGCGCGCCTTGCCGGCATCCTTGGCGAAAAAGGTGCCGGTTTTCTCGGCATAAACCCAATTCATGACTGGGGTTGGTCAACCACCGATATCGCCAGTCCCTATTCACCGTCTCACCGCGGATTTCTGAATACGTTGCATATTGCCGCTGATGGCGTCCCCGGACTTGAAGGCAACCAACAGGCTGCCGATCTTGTCGGCCGGGTTCGTGACACGGTCGATCGGGACGCACGGGCAATCGACTATCAGCAATACCGTGCGCGGCAGCAGCCCCTCTTGAAAGATCTCTTCGGTCTGTTTACGCAAGCTGCGGATGAGCGCGCGCGGGCGCGTTTCCAGGATTTCGTTGAGGCGGGCGGGGATGATCTGCATCTCTTCGCCATTTACGAGACGCTCGCCGCCGCACATGGCGAGAACTGGCAACTCTGGCCCGAAGCGATCAGGGATCCTAAGACTGTCTCTCAATCGACCCCCGATCCACAGGAGACCGGTTTTCACGCGTGGCTGCAGTGGGTCGCCAATGTTCAGCTGCAGCGCATTTCGAGCGCGCATTCCATGCCGCTGGGCCTCTACCTGGATCTTGCCGTTGGCGCGCGCCGTGATGGGGCCGAGGCCTGGATGGGGCAGGACAGTCTGGCGGCCGGTGTCTCGCTCGGGGCACCACCGGACCAGCTCAGTCCTGAAGGCCAGAACTGGCAACTGGCCGCCTTCGCGCCGCTGCTGAGCGCAAAAACGCGTCATCACAATCTTCGGGCGGTGCTCCGCCAGACCATGCGGTCCGCAGGTGTCATCCGCATCGATCACGTGCTCGGGCTGAACCGGAGTTTCTGGATCCCTGACGACGGCAGTCCCGGGGCCTATGTGCAGCAGCCGTTCGAGACATTGCTCGCGCTTGCCGGCATCGAGGCGCATCACGCAGACTGTCTTGTTGTCGGCGAGGATCTGGGGCTGGTTCCGGACGGGTTCCGCGACGCTCTGAGTGCGCGCGGCCTCTACAGTTACTCCGTACTGCAATACGAACGGGAAGCCGACGGATCTTTCCGCGATCCGGCACATTTGCGCCCGCACAGCCTGGCGTGTTTCGCAACGCATGATACGCCGACGCTCTACGGTTATTGTGCGGGACGCGACATCGACTGGTGGCAAAAACTTGGCTGGGTCGACGCGGCGGTTGCCGGGCGCTTGCGCGAAGACCGCCGGTCAGCGGTTGCGGCCCTTGTTCCAGATGGAGCGGAACCCGGCACATCCATACATACGCGCCTCGCTCACGCACCCGTTGCCATAGCGTCTGTCCAGCTCGACGACATGCTCAAGGAAGAAGAAGCACAGAATTTGCCGGGGACAATCGACGAACACTCGAACTGGCGTCGCATCTATGGTGCATCGCTGGAAATGCTTGGCACGGTTCCAGAACTCAACGACACGGCGGGGCTCATGCAAGCTGCCGGACGCGCGCAAATTTCTTCGGACGGAGACGACTGACATGGATATCAAAGTGGTTGCAACACAACCGATTGAGGGACAAAAGCCCGGAACCTCCGGTTTGCGAAAGAAGACCCGCGTCTTCATGGAGCCGCATTATCTTGAAAACTTCGTCCAGTCCGTGTTCGAGGCGATCGGCGGCGCTGCGGGCAAGACATTCGTGGTCGGCGGTGACGGCCGTTACTTCAATGCCGAGGCGATCCAGACAATTCTGCGCATGGCAGCCGCCAATGGTGCGGAGAGGGTCATTGCCGGGCGGGGCGGGCTCCTGTCGACGCCGGCCGCGTCTCATTTGATCCGCAAGAATGCGACAGATGGCGGCCTGATCCTGTCCGCGAGCCACAATCCCGGCGGGATCGACGAGGATTTCGGCCTCAAGTTCAATATCCCCAATGGCGGACCGGCGCCCGAAGGGGTCACCGAAGCCATTTTCGAGGCGACGAAGACGATCGCGCAATATGTCACGGTCGAGACGCCGGACGCAGATCTTGATTGCCTCGGGAATCAGAAGATCGGCGGCATGATCCTCACGATCGTTGATCCCGTGACGGACTATGAAGCCCTCATGAAAGAGCTCTTCGATTTCGAGGCCATCCGCGCGCTCATCGCGTCCGGGTTCCAGGTCCGCTTCGATGCGATGCATGCGATCACCGGTCCCTACGCCAAGGCGATCCTCGAGGAGGCCCTGGGGGCACCGGAAGGAAGCGCGATCAATGCGGTGCCGTCCGTCGATTTCGGCGGCGGGCACCCGGACCCGAACCCGGCCTGGGCCAAGGAGCTGATGGCTGAGCTCATGAGCAATGACGGGCCGGATTTCGGGGCAGCCTCGGATGGCGACGGCGACAGGAACATGATCCTTGGCCGGAACTTCTATGTCTCGCCATCGGACAGCCTTGCCGTCCTGACGGCCAATGCGCATCTGGCGCCCGGATACGCGAAAGGCATTGCCGGTGTCGCCCGGTCGATGCCGACCAGCGCCGCCGCCGACCGGGTTGCAGAAGATCTGGGGATCGAATGTTTCGAAACGCCGACCGGGTGGAAGTTCTTCGGCAATCTGCTGGATGCCGGACGGGCAACGATCTGCGGCGAGGAGAGCTTCGGAACAGGCTCCAACCACGTGCGCGAGAAGGATGGCCTCTGGGCGGTGCTCTTGTGGCTGAACATCCTGGCCTCCAGGAAGTGTTCCGTCGCCGAGCTGGTTGAGGACCACTGGAAGAAATATGGCCGGAACTATTACTCCCGGCATGATTTCGAAGCCTTGCCCAAAAACGATGCGACGGCCCTGATGGACCGCGTGACCGGTCAATTGAGCTCTCTTGCAGGTCAGACCGTGGCGGGGCTGACAGTCGAAGCCGCCGACAGCTTCGCCTATGAAGACCCGATTGACGGATCGCAAAGCAGCAATCAGGGACTGCGAATCCGCTTCACCAATGGCGCGCGCGCCGTCTTCAGGCTGTCGGGAACGGGAACCGAAGGGGCAACCCTGCGGCTCTACATCGAACAGCTGGAAACCGATCCGGGCAAGCTGGACCAGGACGTCCAGACGGCGCTTTCGCCGGTGATTGCGGCAGCGCATGAAATTGCCGGTATCGCAAAGCTGAACCGGGCCGGTCCGGACGTGATTACCTGACCGTGTCAGACCGGGGGACAGGGGACGGGTCAATCGTCCCCCGTGCCGGTCCGCAATGGATTTCGGGGTCTGCGTGACAATCCGGCTTCCCCCGGAAGTCCCGGTAGCATGCTGATTTGTTGACAGCGGGCGGTAATTTCTATTGCACTGCAACAAAATTATTGCACAAAAAATAGCTCTGCGCATAATGCGGGCATGAGTAGCGGAATTTCGATCCTCGTCATCGATGATAACAAGATCCGGGCGTCCATCATCGAAGAGGGGCTGCGCGATGCCGGACATGACGAGGTTCTTCTCGTTCACAACATGGACGGGCTCGTGCGCCAGATCTCGGAAATCAATCCGGACGTGATCGTCATTGATCTGGAAAACCCCAATCGCGATCAGCTGGAACACATGTTCCAGGTTTCGCGGGCGGTCCGAAGACCGGTCGCCATGTTCGTGGACAAGGCCGACAGCCAGTCGATCGAAGCCGCCGTGGACGCGGGTGTCTCCGCTTACGTTGTCGACGGTCTCAAGCGCGAACGCGTGAAACCCATCCTGGATATGGCGGTCAGCCGCTTCAATGCGTTCTCCAAACTCTCCAAGGAACTGGAAGACGCGCGCACGGAGCTGGCCGACCGGAAAACCATCGATCGCGCGAAAGGGATTCTCATGAAATCGAAGGGGCTGTCGGAACAGGCGGCCTACGAACTGCTGCGGCGAACCGCAATGAACCAGAGCCGGAAGATCATCGACGTGGCGCAAAGCCTCGTCATCGCCAGCGGTTTGCTGGGAGACTGAACATGACAATCAAGAATTCTTGCCGGGGAGAGGCGGCCAAATCGGAAATCGGAGGAACGTTGTGGGGCAGCTGACACCCGTATTTGCAGGCTTCATTCCACTTCTGGACAGCGCGGTTCTTGTCGCTGCCAGGGAGATCGGTTTTGCCGAGGAAGAAGGGATCGCGCTGAAGCTGGTGCGCGAGTCCTCGTGGGCGAATATCCGCGACCGGGTCGCCGTCGGTCATTTTGATGTTGCCCATATGCTTGCGCCGATGCCGATTGCCGCGAGCCTGAACCTCACCAGTCTTGCCGTTCCGATGCTGGCCCCGATGATCCTGGGGCTCGGCGGCAATGCGATCACCGTATCGGCGGCACTCTGGCAGGAAATGGCGGAGCTTGGCGCGGACCGGAACGGCGACCCGGCCTCGACCGGACTGGCCCTCGCGAAAGCGGTTGGCCGGCATGGCGCAACACCGTTGCGGTTCGGGGTTGTCCATCCATTTTCCGGCCACGCCTACGAATTGCGCTATTGGCTCGCTGCCGCTGGCATAGATCCGGACAAGGATGTCGAGATCACGGTCCTGCCGCCGCAACTGATGGCAGATGCGCTCGCGGCCGGGCAATTGGACGGTTACTGCGTCGGAGAACCCTGGAATACGGCTGCCGTGGCCGCCGGGACGGGCCGGATCGTCACCTACAAGCAGGCCATTTGGCCGGACAGCCCCGAAAAGGTTCTGGGAGTGACGCGAAAATGGGCGCAATCAAGCCCCGAAACGCTGGCTGCGTTGATGCGCGCCATGTCGCACGCGGCGGACTGGTGCGCCGACAGGGCAAATACGGAACACCTGACCACATTGCTCGCCGGACCGGATTATCTTGCCTGCACACCTGATCTGTGCCGCCCGGCGCTCAGCGGCAACGTGCGCTTCGGCGCGACGACATCAGTCGCGCGTCCCGATTTTCTGAAGTTTTCCGGCGGACCGGCCGCAGCTCCTTCACCGGCCCACGGAAAATGGTTCTACGACCAGATGGTCAGGTGGGGGCAGGCGGAATACTCGACGTCCGGCGAAGCTGATGTCCAGTCCATTTTCTCTCCCGCGCTCTACCGCGAAGCCCTTCAGATGGACGCGTTGCCGGCGGAAAAGACCATCAGGCTTTTTGACAGCGCACCGGCATGACCGGTGCGCGCGTGTTGCTCACGATGCGCGCGCTTCCGGATGTGTGCGCTGCACAAAAAACTGTCACTTGCCTCAAATCGCAGCCAACAATTCGTGCACTCCGCGCTGTGATGCAATTTTGGGCGTATGGATAACATGCTTAAAAACAAGAAGAAATGGTGTTTTGGCTGAGTTGGCACGCTTCGTGCTTTTATCATTGCGTGGTCGACGCTGGCCTAAATCATATCGCGTCCATTGACGGACGCTCAGGCAAAGCCGCCGTTCTGGTCTGCACCTCTCCTCCCTTTCGCAGACCAAGACGGCGGCTTTTTCATTTTGAGCCAGCGTCCGAAAAAGGGCGCGGAAGACAAGAGGGAACAGGACGTGACGAACACGAAAAAATTCCAGATGACCCGCCGGCTGGCGTTGGGGGCCCTGATGGCCGCAACAGCCTTTGTGCCGGCCTCGTCTGCATTCGCGGAAATGCTTGACGTCGAGAAAGACGAACTGACCTTCGGGTTCATCAAGCTCACCGACATGGCGCCGCTCGCGGTTGCTTACGAGCTTGGCTACTTCGAGGAAGAAGGCCTGTTTGTAACGCTTGAGCCGCAGGCCAACTGGAAAGTGCTTCTCGACCGTGTCATCACGGGAGAACTGGACGGTGCTCACATGCTCGCAGGCCAGCCGCTCGCGGCCACGATCGGCTTCGGCACCAAGGCGCATATCGTGACCCCGTTCTCCATGGACCTCAATGGCAACGGCATCACCGTTTCCAACGAGATCTGGGAAATGATGAAGCCGCATATCGAGATGCAGGACGATGGCAAGCCTGTCCATCCGATCAAGGCATCGGCCCTGAAACCGGTCGTCGATCAGTTCATCGACGAAGGCAAGCCGTTCAACATGGGCATGGTTTTCCCGGTTTCGACCCACAATTACGAACTGCGCTACTGGCTGGCTTCCGGTGACATCCACCCGGGCTTTTACTCCAAGACAGACATTTCCGGACAGATCCAGGGCGAGGCTCTGCTTTCCGTGACGCCGCCGCCGCAGATGCCGGCAACGCTCGAAGCCGGAACGATCTACGGCTATTGCGTTGGTGAGCCGTGGAACCAGCAGGCGGTCTTCAAGGGGATTGGCGTACCGGTCATCACGGACTACCAGATCTGGAAGAACAACCCGGAGAAGGTCTTCGGACTGACCAAGGAGTTCACCGAAGAGAACCCGAACACCACGCTTGCCATCACGAAGGCGCTGATCCGCGCCGCCAAGTGGCTCGATGAAAACGACAATGCGAACCGCATGGAAGCCGTGGAAATGCTGGCACGGTCCGAATATGTCGGTGCCGATGCCGAGGTCATCGCGAACTCCATGACCGGTACGTTCGAATTCGAGAAGGGCGACAAGCGCGAGATCCCGGATTTCAACGTGTTCTACCGCTACTACGCGACTTACCCGTACTACTCCGACGCCGTCTGGTACCTGACGCAGATGCGCCGCTGGGGCCAGATTCCGGAGCACAAGCCGGACAGCTGGTATGACGAAGTCGCCAAGTCCGTCTACCTGCCGGAAACCTACCTGAAGGCCGCGCGCCTGCTGGTTGAGGAAGGCCACGTCGCGGAAGAGGACTTCCCCTGGGATTCCGACGGTTACCGCGCACCGACCCCGGCTGCCGACATCATCGACGGCATTCCCTACGACGGCAAGCAGCCGAATGCCTACATCGACAGCCTGCCGATTGGCCTGAAAGGCAAGCAGATCGTCGACGGCAGCGAAGTCGTCGGCGGCTAAGCCGAACAATCCGGAGCAGCGGGCCTTCCGTCCGCTGCTCCGCTTCTGAATTTTCTAAAACAAATTAATGGACGCACCCCATGGCCAATGCCGACACCGCCGGATCACCGGATCTTGCCCGGGCCGCCCGGAAAGAAAAACTCTTCACCTGGATCAACAAGACCGGCGGTTGGCTGGATGCGCTCGGGTTCTCGTGGCTCGTGCCGCTGATGAAAATCGCGGCGGGTGACAGCCCGAAGGAGCAGTTGGGAGAACTGAAGCGCGTGCTTTTGATCCCGCTCCTGGGGATCGTGGCTTTCCTGGTTCTGTGGGGTGCGCTCGCGCCGCAGGTGCAGACCTCGCTTGGTGCCGTTCCCGGACCGGCGCAGGTCTGGAGCCAGGCGATCAACCTGTGGGACGACCATGTGCGCGAACGCGAGAAGGCGGCCGCCTTCTACGAGCGTCAGGACGCGCGCAACGCCAAATACGAAGCGGAAGGCAAGACGGACAAGATCAAGTGGCGGAATTACACCGGCAAGCCGACCTATATCGACCAGATCGGCACCTCGCTCATGACGGTCGGTCTCGGCTTCCTGATCGCGACGATCATCGCGGTGCCGCTCGGGATCGCCTCCGGACTTTCCAGATCGTTCAATGGCGCGATCAATCCGCTCATCCAGATTTTCAAGCCGGTGTCACCGCTGGCCTGGCTGCCGATCGTCACGATGATCGTGTCGGCCACCTACGCCAATCCCTATGACTGGCTGTCCAAGTCGCTCCTGATTTCGGCGGTAACCGTGACCTTGTGTTCCATGTGGCCGACGCTGATCAACACGGCGCTCGGCGTGGCCTCGGTGGACAAGGACCTGATGAATGTCGGACGCGTTCTGCAACTGCCGACCTGGAAGACGGTTACCAAGCTCGTCCTGCCGTCGTCCCTGCCACTGATCTTCACCGGTCTGCGCCTTTCGCTCGGTGTGGGCTGGATGGTGCTGATCGCCGCGGAAATGCTGGCGCAGAACCCGGGCCTCGGCAAGTTCGTCTGGGATGAGTTCCAGAACGGGTCCTCGCAGTCGCTTGCCAAGATCATGGTGGCGGTGCTGACCATCGGTCTGATCGGCTTCATGCTCGACCGCCTGATGTTCGCCCTGCAGCGCGCGTTCACGTTCAGCGCCAACCGCTAAGGAGACATTGATGTCGTTTCTGGAAATATCCGGTGTCTCCAAGTCCTATGGCGAAGGTGCGAACCGTACCGACGTCCTGGATGACATCAATCTGAAAGTGGAAGAGGGCGAGTTCATTGCCATTGTCGGGTTTTCCGGCACCGGCAAGACCACGTTGATTTCACTGCTCGCCGGCTTGATCGAACCTAATCAGGGCGGGGTGATCTTCAAGGGAAAAGAGATTGACGGACCGAGTCCGGACCGGGGCGTGGTGTTCCAGTCCTACTCCCTGATGCCCTGGCTTTCGGTCACCGGCAACGTGGCGCTGGCTGTCGATACGGTTTTCAAGAAGAAGTCCGCCAAGGAGCGGAAGGCCATCTGCGACAAGTATATCGAGATGGTCGGGCTTGACCATGCCAGGGACCGAAAGCCGGCGGAACTCTCCGGTGGCATGCGTCAGCGCGTGGCCGTTGCACGGGCGCTCGCCATGCAGCCTGAACTCCTGTTACTCGACGAACCGTTGTCGGCGCTCGACGCTCTGACGCGTGCCAAGCTGCAGGACGAATTTGCGGCGATCTGCGAGCAGGAAAAGAAGACCATCGTCCTGATCACCAATGATGTCGATGAGGCCATTCTGCTGGCCGATCGCATCATCCCGTTGAAGCCCGGCACGAAGGCAACCCTCGGACCGGAATTCGCGGTGCCGTTCAAGCGTCCAAGGGATCGCGGCGAGCTCAACCATAATGACGACTTCATCAAGCTGAGAGCCGATATCACCGAATATCTCATGGCCGTTGGTGCGGAGCGCGGAGCGGACATGGAGCGCGACATCGTTCTGCCGAACATCGTGCCGATCACACAGCGGAAAGCCAAGGAAGACAAACTGCCGTCCGCCTATGAACGCGCCGCTGAAAGCGTGAAGGACGATCGCTTCCTCGAGTTCTCTCAGCTCAAGAAAGTCTATCCGACGCCGAAAGGTCCCCTTACGGTCGTTGACGGTTTCGACCTGAAAATGAACAAGGGTGAGTTCATCACGCTGATCGGTCACTCGGGCTGCGGGAAGTCGACGGTTCTTTCCATGGTCGCGGGGCTCAACCCGATCACGGAAGGCGCGATCATCCTTGATGGAACGCATATCACCCAGGCCGGACCGGACCGGGCGGTGGTGTTCCAGGCCCCAAGCCTGATGCCCTGGCTGACCGCCTACGAGAATGTCGCACTCGGCGTCGACAAGGTCTATCCCGATGCGTCCAAGTCCGAAAAGCGGGATGTCATCGAATACTACCTGTCGAAAGTCGGTCTTGCCGACGCCATGCAAAAGGCCGCGGCGGATCTGTCCAACGGCATGAAGCAGCGCGTCGGCATCGCGCGGGCCTTTGCGCTGTCTCCGAAGCTCCTTCTTCTGGACGAACCTTTCGGGATGCTCGACAGCCTGACGCGCTGGGAGCTTCAGGACGTCCTGATGGATGTGTGGAAGCGGACCCAGGTGACCGCGATCTGCGTGACCCATGACGTCGACGAGGCAATCCTGCTCGCGGACCGCGTCGTCATGATGTCGAACGGTCCGAACGCGCGGATCGGCAACATCATGGATGTCGACCTGCCGCGTCCGCGCTCGCGCAAGGAACTGCTCGCTCACCCGGATTACTACGCCTACCGCGAAGAGCTGCTGGACTTCCTGGAAGCCTATGAAGGCGGTGCGGACCCCAGCGAGGACCAGCTCAAGTCCATCCAGGAAAAACGCGCTGCGCGCATGGCCCGCCAGAAGGCAGCCGTCGAAGCAGCCGAGTGAACTGGGGAGAAGACGAATGAGCAAACAGAAACTTGTCATCATCGGAAACGGGATGGCGCCAGGACGGATGCTGGAATACCTGTTCGAGAAGGACAGGGACGCCTATGACGTCACTATTTTCAACGCCGAACCCCGGGTGAACTACAACCGGCTCATGCTGTCACCGGTGCTATCCGGTGAGAAAAGCTATGAAGATATCATCACCCATGGCGATGACTGGTACGGTGAGAACGGGGTCACGCTGCACAAGTCCGCCAGGGTTTCAGAGATCGACCGAACCGCCAAGACTGTCACGGCGGAAAACGGCGTTACTGCACAGTATGACAAGCTGGTGATCGCGACGGGATCGAACCCGTTCATCATACCGCTTCCGGGCAAGGATCTTGACGGTGTTCTGACCTACCGCGATCTGGATGACGTGGAAAAGATGCTGCAAGCCGCCAAAGGTGGCGGGCGCGCGGTTGTGATCGGGGGTGGCCTGCTCGGGCTTGAAGCGGCGGCCGGTCTGAAGATGCAGGGCATGGACGTCACGGTGCTGCACCTGATGCCGACCCTGATGGAACGTCAGCTTGATCCGGCGGCCGGCTTCCTCCTGGAAGAAGAATTCAAGCGCCGCGGTATCGAGGTCCGCACAAAGGCAAACAGTCACGAGATCCTTGATGACGGGTCGGGCCGCGTGAAGGGCATCCGGCTCGACGACGGCACCGAAATCGACGCGTCGATCATCGTCATGGCGGTCGGCATCCGTCCGTCCTCCGATCTCGCCAAGTCGGTCTCGCTCGATGTCGGGCGCGGCGTTCAGGTCAGCGACGACATGCGCACCAGCGATCCGGATATCTTCGCGCTCGGTGAATGTGTCGAACATCGCGGCATGTGCTACGGATTGGTCGCCCCGCTCTATGAAATGGCGGAAGTCATCGCGGATAATCTTCTGGGCGGCACGTCTGAATATACCGGATCGGTGACTGCGACCAAGCTGAAGGTGACGGGGGTCGATCTTTATTCCGCCGGGGATTTCGCTGAAGGCGAGGACCGCGAGGAAATCGTTCTTCGTGACGCCGCTGCCGGCGTCTATAAACGGCTCGTCCTGAAGGACAACAGGATCATCGGAGCCGTTCTCTACGGCGAGACTGCCGACGGTCCCTGGTTCTTCGATCTTTTGAAAAAACAGTCGGATGTCTCCGAAATGCGCGAGACACTGATCTTCGGCCAGGCGTATCAGGGGGGCGCCCCCCTGGACCCTACGGCGGCCGTTGCAGCCTTGCCGGATGATGCGGAAATCTGCGGCTGCAACGGCGTATGCAAGGGCAAGATCGTCAACGCGATCACAGAGAAGGGACTGGCATCGCTCGATGATGTCAGGGCGCATACCAAGGCGTCCGCGTCCTGCGGCACCTGTACGGGGCTTGTCGAGCAGCTGATGCAGGTGACGCTAGGCGATGCCTACAATCCGGCTGCGGTGACACCCATGTGCGGCTGTACCCATCTGGGCCACAGCGAGGTGCGCCGGCTCATCAAGTCCAAGCAACTGAAGACCATTCCCGCAGTCATGCAGGAACTGGAGTGGACGACGTCGGGGGGCTGCGCAAAATGCCGCCCGGCGCTCAACTACTACCTCGTCAGCGACTGGCCGGACGAATATGCCGACGACTACCAGTCCCGGTTCATCAACGAGCGCGTGCACGCCAACATCCAGAAGGACGGGACCTATTCCGTCGTGCCGCGCATGTGGGGCGGGATGACCTCTTCGAAAGAATTGCGGGC
Organism: Pseudomonadota bacterium; assembly: GCA_039818365.1. Classification (GTDB taxonomy): domain Bacteria; phylum Pseudomonadota; class Alphaproteobacteria; order Rhizobiales; family Stappiaceae; genus Roseibium. The sequence continues at coordinate 12,988 of JBCBUA010000001.1, read as the reverse complement.
GATTGCCGACGTGGTCGACAAGTTCAACATTCCGGCGGTCAAGTGCACCGGAGGTCAGCGCATCGACATGCTCGGCATCAAGAAGGAAGACCTTCCGGCTGTCTGGGCGGATCTCGGCAAGGCCGGTTTCGTCTCGGGACAGGCCTACGCAAAAGGGTTGCGGACAGTCAAGACCTGCGTCGGCACGGACTGGTGCCGGTTCGGCACCCAGGATTCCACTGGTCTCGGCATCAAGATCGAAAAATTCATGTGGGGGTCCTGGACGCCGGCCAAGCTCAAGCTTGCCGTCTCCGGATGTCCGCGGAACTGTGCTGAGGCGACCTGCAAGGATATCGGCGTTGTCTGTGTCGACAGCGGATACGAGATCCATTTCGCCGGCGCTGCGGGCCTCGACATCAAGGGCACCGAGGTGCTCGGTCTCGTCAAGACCGAGGAAGAGGCGCTCGAGCACATCGTTGCCCTGACGCAGATGTACCGCGAACAGGGGCATTACCTGGAACGGATCTACAAGTGGGCGAAACGGATCGGCTATGACGAGATCCGCAGCCAGATCATGGACGATGAGGAAAAACGCAAAGCTTATTTCGAGCGGTTCGTCTTCAGCCAGAAGTTCGCCCAGGTCGATCCCTGGTCGGAGCGCGTGTCCGGCAAGGACAAGCATGAATTCAAACCGATGGCGATCCTGCAGGCGGAGGCAGCCGAATGAACGCGGAAACGAGAAACTGGGTGGCGATCGGAGATCTGGCCGATATTCCGCGCGAGGGCGCGCGCGTGGTCAAGACCGATCGCGGCTGCATTGCTGTGTTCCGTACCGTCGACGACGAGGTGTTTGCCCTTGATGACCGGTGCCCGCACAAGGGAGGTCCGCTCAGCCAGGGCATCGTGCACGGGGCTTCCGTCACCTGCCCGCTGCACAATTGGGTCTTCGATCTTGCGACCGGCCTCGCGCGCGGCGCCGACGAGGGGTCTGTTCCGGTGACTGCAGCGCGTGTGGAGAACGGCAGGGTTCTGCTTGCCGCCGATGATCTCGCCCGCCGGGCCGAATGAATGAAAGACCGGAAGATGGCGCTTGAGGAAACAAACGAGACGTCCGGGTCTGGAGAGGAAACAACAAGGAGGGCAGGGTGACCGCTTTCACTGATACAAAAACGGTCAAGACCACTTGCCCCTATTGCGGTGTCGGCTGCGGCGTTCTTGCGACGCCCCGGGCCGACGGATCGGTGGATATCAAGGGCGATCCGGAGCATCCGGCGAATTTCGGGCGGCTTTGCTCCAAGGGCTCGTCCCTCGGCGAGACGCTGTCCCTGGACGACAGGATCCTTCAGCCGCACATCGCAGGAAAACGGGCCGACTGGTCCGCAGCGCTCGATCTTGTCGCCGAAACGTTTGCGCGCACCATCCGCGAGCACGGTCCGGACAGCGTCGCCTTCTACGTCTCGGGCCAGATCCTCACGGAGGACTATTACGTCGCCAACAAGCTGATGAAGGGGTTCATCGGTTCGGCGAATATCGACACGAATTCCCGCCTTTGCATGGCGTCCTCTGTTGCCGGGCACAGACGTGCTTTCGGCTCCGACACCGTGCCGGGGACCTATGAGGACCTGGAAAGCTGCGACCTGCTTGTTCTGGTCGGGTCCAACCTGGCCTGGTGCCATCCGGTGCTGTTTCAACGGGTCGAAGCGGCCAAGGCGGAAAATCCGCAAATGCGTGTGGTCGTAATTGACCCGCGCGAAACCGCGACCTGCGCCATTGCCGACCTGCACCTGGCGCTGAAACCGGACACGGATGTCGCGCTCTTCAACGGTCTGCTGGCCTTTCTGGCCGACACCGACGCGCTGGACCGGTCTTACATCGACAAGCACACCCAAGGGTTCGAAGCCGCACTTGCCGCAGCAGGGCCCTGTGAAATCAACCGGATCGCCGACGAAACGGGGTTGTCTCCGCGCGATCTGGCAACGTTCTACACGATGGTGGCCCGCACACCGAAAACGGTCACCGTCTACAGCCAGGGCGTCAACCAGTCGGTCCACGGGACGGACAAGGTCAACGCGATCATCAACACGCATCTGGCAACGGGGCGTATCGGCTGTCCCGGGATGGGTCCTTTCTCGGCAACCGGACAGCCCAACGCCATGGGCGGGCGCGAGGTCGGCGGGCTCGCCAACATGCTGGCAGCCCACATGGCCATTGAAAATCCCGACCATCGCGCGCTGGTGCAATCCTTCTGGAAGAGCCCGGTGATCGCGGATAGGCAGGGACTGAAAGCCGTCGACATGTTCAAGGCTGCGCGCGACGGCAAGGTCAAGGCGATCTGGATCATGTCGACCAACCCGGTGGACAGTCTACCGGACGCGGATGCGGTCGCAGCAGCGCTTGATGCCTGTCCCTTTGTCGTCGTTTCAGATGTGACTCATGCCGCGGACACCGTTGCCTATGCGGACGTGCTTCTGCCAGCCGCTGCCTGGGGTGAAAAGGACGGTACGGTCACGAATTCGGAACGCAGAGTTTCCCGGCAGACATCCTTTCTCGTCCCGCCCGGTGGTGCCAAGGCCGACTGGTGGCAAATCTGCGAAGTCGCGCGCCGGATGGGGTTCGGGGATGCGTTCGATTACGACGGCCCTGCGGCGATTTTTCGTGAACATGCCGCGCTGTCGGGCTATCGGAATGACGGTGCGCGCGACTTCGACATCAGTGCCTATCGCGATCTTTCCGCAGGTGCGTTCGACACGATGCAGCCGTTTCAATGGCCGCAGCGGGAAGGCGAAGAGCGAAAGACGACACGTTTCTTTTCAGCGGGGGGCTTTTTCACTTCTGACCGCAAGGCCTCGTTTGTTGGGGTCACGCAGGCCGCACCCGCAGTTCTTGGAAGACGCTATCCGTTCATTCTCAATACCGGCAGGATCCGCGATCACTGGCACACGATGACGCGCACCGGCAAAACGCCGCGGCTTTCTTCCCACATTGCAGAACCCTTCGCGGAACTGCATCCCGACGATGCGGCAAGATCCGGTATCGTTGCAGCGGATCTTGTGGAAGTGAAGAGCCCGCATGGGTCCGCAATTGTCCGGGCCCAGGTGAGCGCGCGCGCCCGCAAGGGGTCGGTGTTCGTTCCCATGCACTGGACCGACCAGTTCGCGTCCAATGGGCGCATCGATGCGGTGATCTCTTCCGACGTCGATCCGGTCTCCGGACAACCGGGTTCGAAGTTCACGCCTGTTGCCCTGCGCAAGCTCAGCTTCGACTGGTACGGCTTTGCCGTCCTGCGCGAAAAGCCTGCCGGTCTTCAAAGCGGCTATTGGGCGATCGCGCCAGCCCATGGCGGCTGGCGTGTTGAACTGGCCGGGAGACCGCAAGATGACATGAACGCGCTCGTGCGCTCACTGCTCGGCGAAGACGCCGAACTGCTCCGTTTCCAAGATGCGGGCCTTGGGCTTCTGCGCGTGGCCGGCTGGACCGGCGATACGCTTGCCGGAGCCTTTTTCTTCGGAACCGGACCTGTTTCCGTATCGCGGCAATGGGCCTGCGAGCTTCTGACAACACCGGCGGTCGAACGGCACAGGCGTCTTGATGTCCTGGCGGGGCGGCCTCCTGCCGACATGCCCGACAAGGGCGCCATCGTCTGCTCATGCTTTCAGGTCGGGTGCCATGAAATTGCAGCCGCCGCTTCAACGGGTGCGACGACCGTCAGGGCCGTTGGCGAGTGCCTGAAAGCCGGCACCAATTGCGGTTCCTGCCGATCGGAAATCCAGTCCATTCTCGATGCCAACTTCAAGGAGACCTCCGATGAGGCCCAGATTGCACGCGCCGGCTAAGCCCCCCCGACGCCGGCGTCCGGCGCGTGTGGAAGCTCTTGCGAGCCTGCCGCTGTTTTTCCCGTTGAGGGGGCGCAAGGTGGTTCTTGCCGGCGGAACGGATGCGGCTGCGTGGAAAGCGGAGCTTCTTGCGGCCGCCGGCGCGGAGGTTCACGTCTATGCCGACTGCCTCGATGAAACATTCGCCGCGCTCTTGTCGAGTGGCAGCGTCAAGGGCCGTTTCGTGCATCGCCAACGGATCTGGGGAACCGATTGTTTCGAGGG
>JBCBUA010000001.1:0-8813 GCA_039818365.1 Pseudomonadota bacterium | reverse complement strand
GGGGATGCGGCCAGCGATGGCGAGGCGCAGGCGTTTTACTGTGCGGCCCGCGCCGCAGGTGTGCCTGTCAACGTGATCGACAGACCAGCCTTCTGCGAGTTTCAGTTCGGGTCGATCGTCAATCGCTCGCCCGTGGAGATCGGGATCTCGACCAACGGCGTAGCGCCTATTCTGGGGCAGGCCATTCGGCGGCGGGTCGAAACGCTCTTGCCGGTCAGTCTACGCGACTGGGCTGCGCTTGCCGGGCGTGTGCGCGCAAGCGTCTTGTCCACCCTGTCCGCCGGTTCCGAACGCCGCAGGTTCTGGGAGAGCTTCACGGATCTTGCCTTTTCGTCGCGTACGGTCCCGGACGCGGACGACGAGCACGCTGTTGACGCGTTGCTCGATGAGGCCGGAGCGGCCCATGCGGGCCGTGTGACGATTGTCGGGGCCGGGCCGGGAGATGCGGAACATCTCACGCTCAAGGCCATGCGCACGCTTCAATCCGCCGACGTCATCCTGTTCGACAACCAGGTGGATGACACGGTGCTGGAATTGGCCCGCCGGGAAGCCAAGCGCATGCTTGTCGGGCGCAATGGGACACCCGAGACAGCGGAAGAAGACATCAGGGACCGCATGGTGATGCTCGCACGCCAGGGCAAACATGTCGTGCGCTTGAAGTCGGGCGATCCTGTCTCGTGCGAAGACACGCAAGAGGACCTGAAGCGGCTGGAGGATGCCGGTATTCCTGCGAGCCTGGTGCCCGGCGTTTCCGCCGCACCTCAATACGCGCCGAAGCGGCAGGGCGTTTCGGTAGAGACACGCTCCGCGACGGGCTGACGGCCCTGACCCTCAGAGGGCTGGGCTGTCCATCGGCATGAAATCAAGCGCGCCGAATGCCGGGATGGAAATCCTGGCGGCGGCCGGATTGATTCCGGCGACAAGGCCCAGAAAGTTGAGTTCCAGCCCGGCATTGCCGCCGACCACAAATCCGAAATAGCCCCCGGCCGTGGCGAAGAAAGCACCATCGTCCCGGTGTCCGATCCACCTTCCGTCTGCGGGGAAATCGCGCCCGACCGCGGTGCTGGGCGTCGCCGCGGCAAGGGCGGGGACCTGCTGCAGCACGGTTTCGACAAACGTATTCGAGTTCGGACCCGGCCAGATCGTGTAGTCGCCGCGCTCGCGCCAGCGGTATTCCGCTATGGCGCTCTCCACTTTGGGCAGAAGTTCTTCCGCCCTGTCTCCGACCAGGCGGTAATTTATGACGGGTTTGTTGGAATACCAGTGTCCATCGGCGTCATAGGCGTTCTTGCGGACAGGCGTGCCCCACCCGACGACATCGTAGCGGTCATAGCGCTCGGCGCCCCTGGGTTTGAGCACCAGCCAGGAGTGCGTTGCGAAGGCTCCCTTCATGCCGCCCGTACGGGCGGTCAGAACGTAGATTTCCGCCTGATCTGCCGGTGGTTTTTCCGGCAGGATGCCGGCGCTTGCCCACGAGGCATAGCGCCAGCCGTGCGGGCGGTCCTTCAGGCTCCAGACGCCCAGGTGCAGCAGTGCGGGCAGGATGAAAACGGCGAACAGGAATATAAGGGTTCTTCTGGCAAATCGCAGCGTCAGACTTGCAGCTTTCGACATTGCAGACCCTTCACCTTGCGGACGCGCAGACCGGACCGTCTTGTCTTTCCCGCCGGACCGGCCGTTCCTGCGGCCACCCTAATGCGGAGAAGTGTAACACAATGAATGTGGGAACTTTTTGGCAACGGGGAAGGGGACGTTCACCCGCCTTCGAAAATGCGTTTGCGGGCATTTTCGACGTGATCGCGCATCGCCTGGCGGGCGGTCTCCCTGTCGCGTGCCTCGATCGCGTTGAAGATGTCGTAATGCTCGGACTGCACCAGCTTCATCCGGTCCTGCGGTTTCGTCAGCGACAGGTTCCGGGTCAGGTTCATACCGGTCAGGATATTGGATTTCATGGAGGAGCGTGCGGCAACGAAATACTTGTTGTCCGCTGCATTGCAGACGGCAACATGAAAGATCTCGTCCGCCGCGACACCGAGTTCTCCCTCCGCGATGCAGCGGTCCAGTTCGGTCAGCGAATCCTGCAATTCCTTGAGGTCGGCATCCGTTCGCCGCTCCGCAGCCAGGTAAGCGGCCTCGCCCTCGACTGCCGCCCGGAATTCGAATGTGCGCTGGATGTCGGCGATTGATCCCACCGGGGCGAAATCGAGCACGGCCCCTTCGGGCCGCCGCTTGACGTAGGAGCCGGAGCCCTGGCGCGAGACGACCACGTCATCCTCCCGCAGCTGCTTCAGCGCCTGGCGCAGGATCGGCCGCGAAACGCCGAACTCGTCGGACAGCATCTGTTCCGTGGGCAGTTTGCCGCCAACGGGAATGTCCCCGTCCATGATCTTGGCAAGAATGCTCTCATAGACCTTGTCGGAGAGGGTCCGGTCGCGGACCTGCCGGTCCGGGGCCGTGCTTTCCCTTATCTGCCGTTTTCCTGCCGCCACGCTTTAAACCTGTCCAATGTGGACGGATCGGTCGGGGGATAGAGCCCGAATGTCGATGCGCCCTGTTTGACCATTTCCATGACAAAGTCCTCGAAGACAGTCATCTCGGTGGCCTCGTCCGCTACCTCATTTGCCATATGTTGAGGCACGCAAACAACACCTTCGTTATCGCCGACGATTATATCGCCCGGGAAAACCGAAACGCCGCCGCAGGCAATGGGATCATTCACGGCAACGGCGTGATGTTTTGTCAGGTTTGTCGGCGCGCTCGGGCGGGCATGGTAGCCCGGCATGTCCAGTTGCGCGATCTCGGGCGTATCCCGGAAGCCCCCGTCGGTGACGATTCCCCGGCAGCCGCGAGCCTGAAGGCGGGCCGCCAGGATGCAGCCGGCAGAGGCAGCGGATGCATCACCGCGCGAATCAATCATGAAAACGGCTCCGGCGGGACACTCTTCAACACCCTTGCGCTGGGCGTTGGCCGGATCGGCGAACGAGTCCAGGTGGTCCAGATCTTCCCGCGCCGGAATGTATCTCAGCGTGTAGGCGATCCCGACCATATTCGGACCAGGACGCAGGCGATGGATGCCTTGCAGGAAGATGTTGCGCAGACCCCTCTTGAACATCACCGTCGTGAGTGTCGCCGTACTGACATTCAAGAACTTCATTTTTGTCTGATCATCCAGACCCGTCATCCGGCTCTCCCCACACTCCAGTGCCAGCAGGCACATGTTTCCTGTCCGAGATGATTAAGCCCGCAGAGAAAACTTGTCAATTATTTGTAAAATACATTTTCCGGAATCATGTCTGGGTCGGCGTGTTGTCGCAGGAAAACTAATAAGCAACTGACGTATATTCATTTTTCTACACCTCAGGTCAATCCTATGCCGTGGCGTATAGTGTTCGCGCTTGCCGAAGACGATCAAATTTCGGGCCTTTTCGTCAACTTTCAGGCCCCGAATTCAAATCTGGAGATTATTTGTAAAAATTTGTGTTGATTTGTGCTTGTTGTTTAAGATACCGATTGGAAATGGCGAAAAGCTTCTTTTGAAGCGGCAATTCAAGGTCCCGGGTGCGAGGGCAGACGTTCATCGGAGCCAGCAGCGATCCGCAGAAAACGGCATGAAAATCAGTCGAATCGGAAACTTCCGGCCCTTGAATGTCCTTGCGGCCAATGCCGAGTTTGAGGAGCGGGATAGCGCACGTCCCTACCCTGGCCGGGGATTTGACTTGATTTGTAAACAGGGCCTCATTCTGCCGCGGCAAGGGTGCACGGTCCGGACCGCAGCAGCCTGCCTTGGTCTGCGACCGAGGGCGGCCAAACAGATGCAGCCGGAGCGGGGTGCGCGTACTGGGTGCGCAGCTTCGATCCCGGTTCTTGATGATCTAAACCGGTTGGCTGGCTTCGTGCGCAGCCGACCGGTCTGCAACGTACGACTTCAAAAAACGACAGGAGACAACAAACATGAATCTCAGTGGAAAAACAGCAATCGTTACCGGCGGTGGCCGTGACATCGGACGCGCCTGCGTTCTCGCCCTTGCCGAAGCCGGCGCAAATGTTGCCATCAACTACTTCAGCAGCGGCAGCGGCGCAGACAGCGCGGTTGATGAGATCACCGCAAAGGGGGGGAAGGCCTTCGCCCTTCGGGGCGATATGACAAAGCCGGAGGAGGTTCAGGCGCTTGTTGACAAAACCGTCAGTGAATTCGGTGGGTTAGATATTGTCATGCCAATCACCGGAGGTTTGATCGCTCGGAAGAGCGTGTCTGAAATTACGGCTGAGCATTGGCAGAATGTGTTTGATCTCAACGTCTCGTCCGCCTTTCTGCTGGTGCAGGCCTCCGTGCCGCACATGAAGCCGGGCGGGGCGATCGTGACGATGGCATCGCAGGCAGCCCGTGACGGCGGCGGGCCCGGTGCCCTTGCCTACGCGGCAGCAAAGGGCGCCGTTCTGACCATGACCCGCGGCCTTGCCAAGGAACTTGCGCCCGATATCCGGGTCAATTCCCTCTGTCCGGGCATGATCGATACTGACTTCCACAATGTTTTCACCAAGCCGGATGTTCGAAAACATGTGGCTGGCGTCACGCCGCTGAAGCGCGAGGGGACTTCAGAAGAAGTCGCCAACCTGGCTGTCTTCCTGGCGTCTGACCAGGCCGCATTCATGACCGGCGCCTGCGTCGATATCAATGGCGGGTTGTTGTTCTCCTGACGGTGCCCTCAGGCCGGCAGACCCCGCCTCCGGACCATCCGGGGCGGGGTTGTCACCATGGATTTTTAAGAGGGTATACAAATCTCGATTTTGATTTTTCTTATAAATTTCAATCGGTTGAGGTCTGAGAATCTGAAAATTTGTTTAATTGATTTTTAGACTTGTAAAAATTTGTAAAATAAATATCGTGAAGCCAGATCAACAGGGAGGTACCAATGATCCGTTTCAAGTCAATCAAAGCAGGTCTCATGCGCGGCTCCGTTCTGGCCGCAGCTCTTGCCGTCACCGCGGTGACGGCAGAAGCGCGCGACCTTCGTGGATGGAACATCCACGTGGAGGACTATCCCGTGTCGCACGGCATGGAAGAATTCATGAAGGAAGTCAGCGAGAAGACCGGCGGCGAGCTTACCGGCAAGGTCTATCACAGCGGTGTCCTGGGCTCGCAGCCTGACGCGATCGAGCAGACCCGCCTCGGCGTCATCGATTTCGGCGTCTTCAGCCTTGGGCCGATGGGCCAGGTTGTCCCGGAAGCGAATGTCGTTTCGCTGCCCTTCATCTTCAAAAGTATCCCGCAGATGTATGAACTGATGGACGGCGAAGCCGGGGCTGCGCTGAGCAAGGGGCTGGAAGCCAAGGGGCTGGTCGCGCTCGGGTTCTATGACGCCGGTGCCCGTTCCTTCTACACATCCGTCAAGGCGATCAACGAACCGGCCGATGTCGGCGGCATGAAGATCCGTGTCATGAACAACGATCTGTTCGTCGGCATGGTGGATTCCCTCGGCGGCAATGCGACCCCGATGGCATTTGCCGAGGTCTATCAGGCGATCAAAACCGGTGTCGTGGACGGAGCGGAAAACAACCCGCCGAGCTACGAATCCACCAACCATTTCGAGGTCGCGCAGTACTACTCGCTGACACAGCACCTGATCATTCCCGAGTGCCTGTGCATGAGCAAGAAGACCTTCGATAGCCTCACGCCGGAACAGCAGGCGATCGTCAAGGAAGCCGGCCGCAACAGCACCGAGCTGCAGCGCAAGCTCTGGCAGGAGCGTGAAGCAGCCAGCATGGCCAAGGTTGCCGAAGGCGGCGTGACCGTGAACGAGATCGCCGACAAGGCTGCGTTCCAGGAAGCAATGGCGCCGGTCTACGACCAGTTCCTGTCGCAGAACCCGGAGCTGAGCGAGCTCGTCGAAATCTTCAAGAACGCCAACTGATACTGACAATGCTGTGCACAGCGGACCGCGCCAGCGCGGTCCGCAAACTCCCGGGGGGAAACGATGCCGCAGGGCGAGAATTTTCTGGCGCGGCTGGAGCTGTCTCTGGTCTGGTTGAAGCGTCTCTGCGTGTTTTTGGGCTCGCTCGCGCTTGTGGTCCTGGTGTCCACGTTCGGCTGGCTGGTGTTCGGACGCTATGTTCTGAACGAAACGCCCACCTGGGTCGAGCAGCTTGCGCTCGTCCTGATCTGCTACATCACCTTTCTCGGGGCCGCCGTCGGAATTCACGAAGAATCCCATCTCGGCGTCACGCTGGTGCGGGATGCCCTGCCGCCGAAAGCGCGTCAGCTGCTTCTGCTCCTGACCGACCTCTGCCTGGCCCTCTTCGGCGGTGTCATGCTTGTGGCAAGCCTTGAACTCTTCCAGTTCGGCTGGTCGACGCTCCTGCCGATGCTCAACATCCCGGAAAGTATTCGAACCGCATCTGCTGTCGCCTGCGGCGGACTGATGGTCATTTTCGCAGGCGCACGGTTCATTTTGCGGGGGCGCTCTGCCCTTCGCGGCGAGATCTATGAAAACGAAAAGGTAAACTGAGATGGGTCTTGCAATTCTGCTGGGCGTCTTCGGCGTCAGCGTTCTCCTGGGCGTTCCCGTCGCTTTTGCCATGGGTATTTCCGCGGCTGCTGCGTTCTGGTACGAGGGATTTCCACTCCTGATCACATTTCAGCGCACGATCTCAGGCATCACGCCCTTTTCCCTGCTGGCTATTCCCTTCTTCGTGTTCGCCGGTGAATTGATGCTGCATGGCGGGATCGCCGTCCGCCTCGTGCGGTTTGCGTCTTCGCTGGTCGGTCATGTGCGGGGCGGACTTGCCTCGGTGAACATCTTCTCCAGCATGCTTTTCGGAGGGATTTCCGGCTCGGCCATCGCCGACATTTCCGCGCTTGGATCTTTGCTGATACCGGTGATGAAGGAAAAGGGCTACCGTCCGGATTATGCGGTCAACGTGACCGTGACGTCCTCCATTGCGGGCATCGTCATTCCGCCCAGCCACAACATGATCATCTTCGTGGTCGCGGCCGGTGGTGGTATCTCGATTTCCAAGCTTTTTCTGGCAGGTGTCATTCCCGGAATGTTGATGTGCCTGTGCCTGGCGATCGCGGCCTATTTTGTGGCCCTGAAGCACAATTACGGATCTGAGCCCTTTCCCGGATGGAGCGTGGTTGTCCAAACCGCGGTCGGAGCGATCCCCGGGCTGATCACGGCGGTCATTATCGTCGGTGGTGTTCTGTCAGGCGTGTTTACCGTGACAGAGTCGGGTGCGTTCGGCGCGATCTACGCGCTGGTGCTGACAGCTGTGGCCTACCGGACGCTCGGCTGGAACGAATTTGTGGTCTCCGTCACGTCCGCTCTTCGGACCACGGCGATGGTGATGATCCTGATCGGGTTTGCCAGTTCGTTCGCCTACCTGCTGGCGCTCTATCAGGTTCCCACAAAGCTCAGCGACTTCCTGCTCGGTATCTCTGAGCAGAAGATTGTCATCCTATTGATGATCAACCTGATGCTGCTCGCCCTCGGCATGATCATGGATATGGCAGCCCTGATCCTGATCTGCACGCCGATCTTTTTGCCGATCGCGCGCGAACTCGGCATGGATCCCGTCCAGTTCGGGATCATGCTCCTGGTCAATCTGGGTCTTGGCCTTTGCACGCCACCAGTTGGAACCTGCCTCTTTGTCGGGTGTGCGGTTGGCAAGATCAAGATAGAGGAGGCGCTCAAGTCGATCTGGCCGTTTTATCTTGCCCTGCTGGCCGCGCTGGTGCTGGTCACCTATGTTCCGGCGATCTCCCTGTTCCTGCCCTCGCTGTTCGAGTAGGACCATGTCGCTTGATCAGGCGTTTTGAGCAAACGCCTGATCACTCGTTCACGCCGATCACGCCGATCACGCGGTGAGTTTCTGCTTCGTGTTCGGCCCGACGATCCCGTCGGCGACGAGCTGGCTCCGTCGCTGGTAGTCGGTCACCCCGGCGTAGGTCTTCGGACCGAATATGCCGTCCGCCGAAAGGCTTTCAACGCCGGGCAGTGCCTTGCTGTTCAGAAGGTTCTGAAGGGCAGCGACATCGTCGCCCGTATTGCCGGTCTTGAGATATTGCTTGCCTGCCTTCAGCTTGGCGATTTCTTCTTTTAGCCATTGGATGAGATGGTCCTGACCGAAGGGGAAGAGTATGGGCCGGAACATAGCTTCAGAATCCTTGAAATTCTTCGACATGTGCAGCCCCTTGATGATTTCATTCGGGTCGTGACCCTGATGAAAGAACTGCAGGTGCTTTTCACAGTCGAGCCAGCCCTGAATGACTTTCTTTCTTTGCTCCGGGGTCTTGCCTGATTTGCCTTTCCAATAGACGCCCCCATAGACGTAAAGCGCATCCAGCTTGTCCTGCTTTCGCGCATAGTAGTTGTGTCTCAGCGCGGCGGAAACCACCTGGACGGACTGACTGTCCGTCAGGCTGCCGAGGAGGATTGTCTTGTTGCCGACCTTGGCTCGTTTGGGCAGGTTGGCGACATAGTAGCCGTGTTTTTTTGCCTGCTCGGTCTCGAATTTATAGAACTCCGAGGGCTCGACCTGGCCGAAGCCCCACGCAGTCCCGGCGCCTTCCTGCTCCTGATTGTTGAAGAAGGATTCTTCCCAGCAGATCGCGATCAGCAATTCCCAGCTGAAAACGTAACCGATGCCATGGTTGCTCGCGATGAGCGCCTTCATTTCATCATATGATTTTCCTGGAAGCTTGGGCATGTGACTCTCCGATGAAAATGCATAAACAAAGTCCTGTAAAAATACGGGTGACGTAAGGTTAGCATATTTGGGCGGGAGGCGCAGTCGTTTCCGGAAATTGCCGTTCC